>JBEKTN010000188.1:0-15770 GCA_049516015.1 Isosphaeraceae bacterium
TGCGGACCTGACGCGTTTTCTCAAGACAAACTTCTTTGCGTGAACAGTGTGTGAAACCAGCTCACGTCAGGTACGATGGTACAACGTTCACCATGCCTATACAGGAGACCCTCGCCGAACAAGCCAATCTCCGGTTCGGCCACCGGGCCCCCGGCAGGGGTGGGCGGCGGGCTCGGACCGTTTCTGGCTGCTTGAACTCCGCGTTTCTCGGACTTTTCTAGACCAGTTGCGGCTTCGGCTTGCTGGATCGGTCGGCTTGCTGGCTTGCCCGTTGTTCGCGGGGAGACACAGGGTTATCATCCGGGAACTGCTCGGTCGTGTCGCCCTCGGAACGGGAATCCAAAATGCGCCGTTTTGGTGCCGTCGCAACGCTGGCGTTTTTTCTCATTCTGACGAGCGTCTCCCTTGCCGACGACGACGGGGTCCGGAGCCCCGAATTGTTCAACGCGAGCTGGCGGTTCGCGCGGTTCGTCCGAGTTCGGGTCACTCAGCTTCCCGAGGGTTTCTCGAGCAAGTAACGCGAGGGCGGAGAAACAAGATGGCGGAGCCGGTCGGCTTCTACACCGACACGACGGTCTGCATCGGCTGCAAGGCGTGCGAGGTGGCCTGCCACCAGTGGAACGCCTTGCCGGCACGGAACGGGGGCGAGGTGCCGCTCTCGGGTCTGAGCTACGACAACACGGTCGCGCTTTCGGATGTCGACTGGCGGCATGTCAAGTTCATCGAGCAGTTCAGTGCCGATCGGACACAGGCGCGCTGGCTGATGATGTCCGACGTGTGCAAGCACTGCGTCAATGCGCCCTGCCTCGAGGTCTGCCCGACAGGGTCGATCGTCCGCACCGAGTTCGACACGGTCTACATCCAGGAGCCCGTCTGCAACGGCTGCCGCGACTGCATCACGGCCTGCCCGTTCGGCGTGATCCACGTCAGCGCCGAAAAGCACATCGCCCAGAAATGCACGTTCTGCTACGACCGGCTCCAGAACGGCCTGGTGCCGGCGTGCGCCCAGGCCTGCCCGACGCGGTCGATCCAGTTCGGGCCAATCGCCGAGCTCAAGCAGCGCGCCCTTGATCGCGTCGGGCAGTTGTACGGCCAGGGCGCGAGCGAGGCCTATTTGTACTTTGTACGGGGCGGACGCGAAGATCCTCGGCGGCCTGAATGCGTTCTATTTGCTGATGGATCCTCCGGCGACTTACGGGCTTCCCACTGCGGTGCAGGCCCAGGTGCCCAGCCGCTCGGTCTGGCCGGCTTCCGTGAAAGCGATCGCTGCCTCTCTGGTCATCGCCTGCGGCGCGTTCGTCTCGTTCGGCCGGCGGAAACGCAAGGTTGCCATGACGGAGGGCAGGGGGGGCTCGAGCCGATGAACCTCGAGCTCAACACGTCCGTCGCCGACCCCCAGTGGCATGGACTGATCGTCTGGTACTTCTTTCTCGGCGGGATCGCGGCCGGGGCCTACGTGATGGCGGCCCTGGCCGACCTGTTCGGTGACATCGACGATCGGCCGGGCGTGCGCGTGGCCTATTACATCGCGTTTCCCCTGGTCGGCGTGTGCGGCCTTCTGCTGACGATTGACCTGGGCCGGCCGGAGCGGTTCTGGCACATGCTCATCCAGTCGAACACGGGCTGGCCGATGTTCAAGTGGTGGTCGCCCATGTCGGTCGGCTCGTGGGGGCTCTCGGCCTTTGGCCTCTTCAGCTTCGCCTCGTTCGTGGGCGTCCTCGCCGAGGACGGCTGGTTGGGCCTGAAGCGGTTTTCACCGCTGGCCGCGCGGCTGCGGACCGGGCTGACCGGCCGCCTCTTCGCGCTGGGGGGGTCGTTATCGGCCTTCTTTCTGGGTTCCTACACCGGCGTCCTGCTGACAGCCAGCAACCAGCCGGTCTGGGCGAACACGACCTGGATCGGCGCGCTGTTTCTCGCTTCGGCGGCCTGGACGGGCATCGCGGCAATGGTGCTGCTGGATCGCTCGCTCAAGCTCGACATCAAGGAATCGGTGATCGAGCGCCTCGAGCAGCTTGATTCCTGGGCGATCGTGCTCGAGCTGGTCATGCTGGCGATCATGGCCATCTCGCTCGGGCGACTGTCGCGGTTTGCATTCGGCACCTGGCCGGGCCTGCTGATTCCTGCGTTCGTCGTGCCCGTGGGCCTGATCTTTCCTTTGCTCGTGAAGCGCTGGGCGGACACTCGGTCCGCGGTGACAGCCTCGGTCTTCGTGCTGGTCGGTGGTTTCGTTCTCCGCGCCGCGGTGGTCGGAACGCCCTTGCCAATCCTGTCTCTCACCACGGTTGGCCGATGATCCATCGTCCCCGCGAGCTGACCCTGCTCGTCGTTCTCGGCATCATGCTCACCTCGACGCTCTGCGGCTGCACCAGCCCCGAGGACGGCCGCCCCCGCGGCGGCGGCCCGGGCGCCGACGGCGGCAACTACCGCGGCAAGCCAATCCACGCACCCAGCAAGATCGACGGGACGAAGCAGGTTCCCGATCCGTTCCTGACCCGGTAGAGTGGGTGAAACCCACGAGTATCATTTGATGGTAGAGTTTGAAACAGGTTATACGAACGTCCGCTTTGCGGCTTTCAGGGATTGCCGTGAGTTTTAGCTGGATCGGGGAATCGTGGCAACGTGTCGAGGAAACCACGGGTACTCGACCCGATCTTCCTGCGTCCTTGACCGCCGCGCTGGCCGATCTCGATCGCTGGACTCTCCCCAACCCGGATTGGGAGCCGCTCCGCCTGAGGATGGCGATGGTCCTGAAAGCGGCCTTCGCGACTGGAGGGTCGCCGGTGCCGTCCCTGGAGCCGGCAAACGACCAGACGGCGTTCCTGCTCGAAAGAATCCGCGAGGGCTGGAGTGAAGGCGTCCCGGCCGTCCGGGTGGTCGCTCCGGCACTCGACCGGAAGAGCCTGCTCGCCCGGGTCAAAGCCCTCGACGATTGTGCGGACCGGGATCATCTGGCAGCCGAGCGGTTTCGCAAGGTCCTCGCGAGCGAGCCAGCGCGGATCGCCGATTGGGCCGGGTCCATGCTCATCCAGGGTGAACAGAGTATTGTGCCCTCCCTCCAGCAGTTTGATGTTGAGCCCAATTATGCCCTCTCGACCCTTCGCCTCAGCCTGCTGGGCGAGCTGGGAGACTGGTCGAATCGGGCCACTGCGAAGCTTTGCGAGTCGAGCTGGCCGCACGGCGACTGTCCGGTGTGTGGTGCCAGCCCGGCGCTGGCTGAGTCGCGCGGGCTCGAGCAGCGGCGGTTCCTGCGCTGCGATCGCTGCGGCGCCGGGTGGCCGAGCAGCCGGCTCCGGTGCCCGTTCTGCGGCGAGAACGACCACCACGCCTTGCGCGCGCTCTTTGCCGAGGAAGATCAAGAGCGCTGCCGGCTGGTGCTCTGCGACGCTTGCGGGGGCCGGCTCAAAGTCATTACCAGCCTCGCTCCCCTCTCTCATCCCGGGTTGGTTCTCGCCCAGTTCACGATGCTTTATCTCGACTTCGTCGACGACGCGAGCATCCCCGCGAAGCGTCCTGATCCCTGGCCCCGGCGATCACGCCTGAACCAATCCGATCAGAATTGTATCTTTCTTCCTTGAGTCAATCGCCAACACGGTTAGAATCAAGCAGTCTACCCCAGCTTCGCGAACAGTATCCGGCAACTTGTCCCTCCGCTCGGCTCGAAGAGGTTTCGTAATGCTGAACTTTACGACCAACGAGGCGGGTGGCGTGCTGATCATCGCCTTCGAGCCGACTGACGAAACCAATTACGACTGGCAATCCACCCAGCGCGATTGGCTGTACAAGCTGATCGAGTCGCGGGAAGATCCGCGGTTTGCGGTTGATCTGAACGAGGTGAACTACCTGGCGAGTTCGGAAATCGGCTTCCTGGTCACGATCAAGCGAAGGATCGACCGGCGGAAAGGAAAGGTCGTCTTCTTCGGGATCAGCCCCTATATTCATGACATCTTCCGGACGATGAATCTCAACCGCGTCCTCGACATCGTCGATTCCCGCAACGATGCCCTCGGCAAGCTGAAGTAAAGAACCTGACAACGTGATGCCGGCGCGTGTCGTTCATCACCGTGCCGACACCGTCCGCTCCGTGGAGTTCGCGGCCGCGATCTTCTGGCCCGGCGGGCCGAGCCGGTCGTAGATCCGGAGCTGAAGCTGACCCGGCTCGGGATTGGCAGGTATCAGCGCCACGGGATCGCGCTGGCCGACAAGCTGACGTACCACCGCCGAGTAATTCCAGTGTCCGTCCAGGTGGGGTTTGCGGGCGATGACCCACCGCAGAGTCGAATCGGCCGGGGCCTCGTAGACATTGGCGAACCGATAGCCCGGCCGCCGGCTGAAATACAGCGACCAGTCCGTGAGGTCGAGGGCCCGCTCGTCGCCCCCGGCGTTCTGGGCCAGCCAGGCGCCGGCATCGCGATAAACATGGAAGGGTCCCGGTATCAACTGCCCCGAGCCGTGCAGCCGGGGCGCGACGATCAGAACCGCAAGCAAGACCGCCCAGACCGCGGGACCCGGCCGGAGCCGTTGCTGGGCCGCTCCCAGCCAGTCTCCTGGAATCGAGATCCTGGCCATCAGCCAGGTCAGGCCATGCGCCGCGGCAAGGATCAGGATGAGTCCCGGAACCAGACCGTGACGCAGCGTGCAGTATCCGCCTGTCGCGTGCAGCCTGACGAGTCCGATCGCCGACGCCAGCAGCACGACCCCGAAGAACAACCAGGTCCGTGCGCGTGCGGGACCGCGCGGCATCACGACCAGCCCCAGCAGGGCCAGGGGAACGAGTGGCGTCGAAACCACCCCACGCACGACTTTGACCATCCTTGCCGTCGCCAGGCGGTAGGTCTCGAGCGTGGTCTGGTCGGGAGGAAGAGGCCGCTCCCGCTCCAGGGCCTGGGGGTGCGAGCCCGGAGCCAGACCGAGCACCCGCGCGATCGCGGGCTTGGTCCCGATGCTCCCTTTCAAGGCCATGTAAGGACCGGCCAGAACGAGCGAGCCGAACACCAGGAACGCCACCGCGGCCCCCCACCGCGGCCAGTTGATTCGCGTGGCGCGGTGCAGAGGCAAGACGCCCAGGGTCAGCACCATCGCCATCGGCAAGAGAAGTCCCTCGGGGCGAGACAGGTATGCCAGCACCCCGAAGCTGATCGTCAGCGGAAGCCAGCAGAATCGGCCCTCGCGGAGAAACCGGATGGCTGTCCAGAACCCCCATGTCCAGAAGAGCAGGAACGAGCTCTCGCTCAAGACATTCGCCAGAATCGAGCTGCACAGCGGGTTGGCCATGACCAGCAGGCACCCCAGCCACGCGGTCTCGTCGCCGAAGGCGTCACGGGTCAGCAGGTAGAGCGGAATCACCAGCAGCACGATGCAACCGAAGGCCAGCGCGACCGCCGCTCGCTGCCAGGAAACCGGCCCCTCGCCGCCGACCAGCCCATGAGCCGCAACAATCCCCAGAGGATGAAGCGGATGATCGATCGAACCAACCAGGCCGTCTTGCCAGTCTCCTCGATTGATCTGCTCTGCCTGGCGGATGTACCGCAGCCCGTCGGCAAAACTGGCCTCGGTGTGCCGGAGCCCCCAGCTCATGAGACCGGCCGTCACCGCCATCAAGAGACCGATCCGAATTGCGTGCTGAAACGACGTCACGACGGTCCCTCCAATCGCTGGCAGTCAGCCGGTCCGGACAATACTTACTTCCGGGTTGAAGCTGCCCGACCGCCGACCTGCCCAACCTCCGATGGCATCACATGAGTCCGCGACCTCTCGCCGCGCCAGACGTAGACCGTCAGAGGGGGAAGGCCCTCCAGCGGCAAGCCATCCAGCCGTACCAGCGCCGGATCAGCCTCGATGGTCGAGAAGATCGAGGGATAGGCGCGATTGAGCCCCGGCACGGCAGCCAGAAACCCGGCAGGAAATGCCGCGGTCTCCAGGACGACCACCGCGTCAAACCGAGGCAGCCGCCGGCGCAACTCTTCGGCAGACTCTGCCGAGAGATCGTGGAGCACGAAACAATCACTCGGATCATCGCGTAATTCATTGATCAAGCCAGTCTTGCAAACATTCCAGTCCGCGATATTGCCGACATTGGCCAGACTGGCCACACCGTACCGGCTGACGATCTGGTCGATCAGTCCCCGCGCGGCCCAGCAGGTGGTCGATGCAGGCTCGCCCACCACCCCCGCGATCGAGGCAGCCAGGCTTGCCGCAAGCGCCGCTCCGATGGCAACTCGCGGCCTGAAGGTCAGGCCGCGGAATGCCTGTGCGAGAGCACCGCCCAGAGCGACCGCAATCGACGGCCAGAGAGGGAGCAGAAAACGGGTGTCGAAATAAGCGGGAATCATGAGCGCGCCGGCCGCCACCAGCGTGCTGGCAACGACCAGAACGCAAAAGCGCGCTGGAGACGAGCAAAGTGCGGCCGTTTCCGCGGTCTCGAAAGTCGGCTTGGACCCACGCCCGATCGAGATGCCGAAACCCACGACTCCAAGCATCACGATCAAGGGCCAGCCCGGCAAGTCGCCAAGAATCCGCCCCAGCCGATCCCAGGCGGGAACAATCTGCGACCTTCCCTCCGCCAGGAGGTTGTAGCGTGCGGAAAAGGCCCCAAACTGCACGGCCGCCCGGGCGTTGCAAGCGTACCAGGGCCCGGCCACCGCCAGACACGTGACCATCGCCCAGCCCAGAGCTCGCTGGCGCAGGGACCGATCGGGTCCGGGCCGGAACACCCACCAGAGGAACGGAAGGGAGGCGCCGGCCAGGAGCAACACCGCAGTCAACTTCGTCAGCAGGGCCAGCCCGGTCGCCAGCCCCAGCGCGATTCCCGTCTGCCGGCGAGGACAATCCACCAGCCTCCCGGCCAGCCCCAAGGCCAGCAAGACCCAGAACGCCAACAACGTCTCGACCATCACCTTGCCGCCAAAGGACAGGGCGCGGGGAGACGCCAGCAGGAACGCCAGGGCTAGCAGGCCCGCCGCGGGACCGTGGTATCGCCGGGCCAGGCCGACAGTACCCAGCGCCAGCAACAAAAAGGGCACGACGCTGGAGTAGACCATCAGCATGTCGATATGCGATCGGCCCGTGAGCAGAGCTCCCAGCGCGATCCAGCCGACCAGTAGCGGTGGTTTCGGCTGCTCCTTGAGTGCTCGAACTTCAGTGATGAGCCTGGCAAGCAGCCGCGGAATGACCGCAACAGTGGTTCCGGAGCTTGCATGCCGTGCATCGGCCAGTCCCCGGCGGAGATAATCGGCATCGTCCCAGGCCAGGTTGCCGTGCCGCACGAGCACAAGACAGATCAAGAGGACCAGAGACGAGGACAGCAGGATCCAGGTCAGGATCGTCGCGGGCGATCGCCGGTGTGCCCAGATGAATCCTGCCTGGTCGTGCATCCGCAGTCCCTTCCCTGAGATCGCCTTATCCTCGACGGGCCGGCCCGAGTTCCTTTCCGGCACGATCGCAGGCGGATTATAGCGGATCGAGGGTTGGCCGCAACCTCGAAGAACACGCGGTCTGTGGCCAGCGAGTCGTGTCTCGTAGTTGACGTCATTGCCGGCGGGAATCTGGCGCTGGCGTCGATCCGGTTCGGGCCAGCTTCCCCGACACCTCAAAGATATGGACCTGGGCGATACCTGGCCGCCGCTCTGCGGGGAATGATTTGACGGGCGACCGATCTCCGACCACCCTGCGCAGGGCTGCACAGTAATACCACGGGCCGATGAGCAGGGCATCATGAGCGACAATCCAGTTCAGCCCAGGGTCGTGCTCGGCTTGCCCGAGCTCTTCAAATGTATAGCCGGCCCGCTCACCGTAGAATGTCGCCCAGCCCTTGAGGTCGAGGACCCGCGCGTCGCGCGGCGAATGTGCGGCCAGCCATTCGCCCGCCTGCCGATATCCCCGGAAACCCGGGTTGATCGGCGCGATCAGATCGCGACCGTAGAGAACCGTTCCCGCCACGAGGCAAATTCCGATCAACGCCCCGCTGAGCAGCGCCCGGCGGTGGGCGTTTGCACCGGTGAGAAAACGGGCCGTGCATCGATCGACCAGAAAATTCAGGCCCTGGGCCGCGGCGGCGATGACGGGGAGGGCGAAGATCAACGCGTGGCGTGGCGTGCAATAGCCGCCAGTGACATGAAGGCGCACCAGAGCCAGCAGCCAGCCGATCAGAATCAAGGCCAGGAAGAGACCCTTGCGGCCCCGATGGGTGTTCCCGCCAGCGGCGAAGAGGCTCACAATCGCCAGCACGAGGAGCGGCGACGACACCGCGCCCAGCACGGCCCGGGCCGCCGCCCGGCCGGCGACGACGTACGTCGTCAAGGTCGACTGGTCGGGATCGAGGGGCCGTTCCCGCTCGACGGCCATGGCTGGCGACCGGGCAGCAAGACCCAGCAGCCGAGCCACTGCGGGCTTGGTTGCGATGCCCCCCTTCAGCGCCACGAAAGGGCCGGCAACCAGCAGCGGGCCTGCGATCAAGAGCAAGACCGCGCGTCTCCACACGGGCCAGGAAAACCGCGAGGCGGGCCGACAGACCATCAGTCCCAGAGTGCCCGCGAGCGCCAGCGGCAGCAGCAGACCCTCGGGCCGGGTCATGTAAGCCAGTCCCGCGAACACGATCGTGGCAACCAGCCAGACCGTCCGGCCGTCCCTGAGAAACCGTAAGGCTGTCCAGCATCCCGTCATCCAGAAGAGCAAGAAAGTGCCCTCGGCCAGTACGTCCGCCAGCACGTGCCCGGTCAGCGGAACCAGGAACGTCAGCAAACACGCCAGCCAGGCTGCTGGTGTCCCGTAGAGCTCGAGAGCGAAGAGGTAAAGCGGCACGACCAGAAGCACTCCGGCAATCACCGATGCGGCCTGGGCGGCGGCCTGCCAGGCGATGGGACTGTTTCCACCCGACAGGCGATGAACCGCCGCGATGGACACGGGATACGCGGGATGATCCACGGCTCGAGCCACGGCCTCGCTCCACGATCCCTGGTCGATCGCCTGAGCCTGGGCCACGTAACGCAGGCCGTCCGCGAACATGACCTCGGTGCGCGAGGCCAGCCAGATCAGCAAGACCGCAACGGCTGACATCAACAGGCCGATCCGGACCAGATGGTGCTGCAACGACACGCGGCTCCGTCCTTTCACCCTCGGCCTGTCCTCAAGCCGGTCGGTCTTCGCAATCCGCAGGCGGACACACGGGAACCGGTTCACGTCGCTCCGCCGCGATTCGATCCAGTCCCTTGTACGGGTTGATGCCTACCCCCGCGCGATCAGGTCTGGAGACCTCTATCGCCTCTGCCAGTTGCAGCACCTCCCGTCCACGAACCGATGCCCCGGCGCGGAGCCGGCGGGTCATGTCGCGAATGGTCCTCCATGCCCGGCCCTCCTCCGCTCGACCCAGAACCCATGCCATGAGCCCACGAGCCGCCGATTCGATGGTGACGATCCACGATAATCCCAGGAACTGCCACCCAGGCAAGTGCTTCCGAAAATAGAGCAGCTTGCTGTGGCGGATGATGACCCGCATCTTGGGCGCAATGGCCCGATTCTGCAAGGGGTCTCGGTGAATCACCTGTACGCCGGCATCGTACTCCACGCGCCAGCCCCGGTCCTGCGCCGAGCGGCTGAATGCAACCTCCTCGTGGTAAAGGAAAAAATCCTCGTCCATTCCACCCAGCTCGGCCATCATCCGCGAGTTTATCAGCATGCAAGCTCCGGTGACCCAAGCGACCGGCCCGGATCGAATTCGCCAACCAGCCTGGTACTTCCGGCGGGAGCGCGGTATGAACTGCTCGGTGATCGTTCGCCAGAGGCTGGGGAAGACGCCGACGGAGCCCTGCGTCGAGCCGTCGGGATTCTTCAGTGCAAAACCGACGATCCCGGGCGGTTTGCAATGCTGCCCCTCGATCCGTTCGATCCGCTCGATCACCTGGCTGATCAATCCACTCGCGAACTCCACATCGGGATTCAACACGAGCAGCCAGTCGCTTCGAGCCAGTCGCCATCCGGCATTGACGCCCACGGCGAAACCCCCATTATCCGGCCTGGCAAGTAGCCGCAGGCCGGAGGTAGGAAAGAGTCTGAACCGTTCCGGGATCGGGTCTGGCGATGCGTTGTCCACGACCACGACCTCCAGCTCGCTTGACCCGAACTCGGGCTCTGCCGCGAGCGCGGAGACCAGCCGCAGGACGTCGGGCCATCCGTTGTAGTTGACGATGATGACCGTCAACCTCGGTCCCATGCCGGCCAGACCAGGAGTTTGCTGGACCTGCCACGCGTTCATGCGGAAAACCTCATCACGACCCCCGGAGAAACTGCCTGAAGCTGACGATTAAACGGATTTCCTGGAGAATTCCGTCGGTGTGGCCGATGGAAAACTTGAATCAGATCTGCTGGATGGCGTGGTGACCATGGATGGTTCCACGAGGCAGAAGAGACCCGAAAGCTCCGGCGATTCGGGCGACTGACCGACGGATCGGTGGCAATTCATGAAGGATTCCCTGGAACTTGGGGGGCGGGACGACCCGGAGATGAGCCGGGGATTCTCGCGGTCGCGGATCATCCTCGTCGGCGCCCGTCGCGATGCCCGGAAGCTGCTGCAACAGATGCGGAAGGGCCCCGGTCGAGGGATGATGATCGTCGGCTTCGTGGACGCCGGCCATCAACAGACATCCAGCCCCAAGCTTCGTGGTCGCCACCTGGCAGTCCATCCTCAGGCGGATCCAGTTCCCGTTGTCGGCGGGCTCGATCGTCTGCACGAACTGGTCAACCGCACCCGAGCCACCGATGTCGTGGTTGCGGTTCCGCACAACCCAAGACGTCATCCTCTTACACGCCTGGCTCATTTTACCAAGTCCGACGTCAAGGTGCATTGGGTGCCAGTCGATGCGGAACGGCTCGACCTGGCCTCGCTGCCGCTGGGTCAGGCGGCTGGGGAGCTACAGGCGAAAAACGGACCGCTAGGCTGGTTCCAGGCCGCTTCGCGGTGGCTCTCGCCGATCAGTCGCGCACGCGCGGCGAAACGCCTGTTCGACATTCTTCTTTCCGGCCTCGGCCTGCTGATTCTTTCCCCTTTGCTTGCCGTTGTGTCACTGGCCATTTTCCTGACCTCGGGCCGCCCCATTTTTTACTCTCAGGAGCGGGTGGGGCAGGGGGGCCGTCGGTTCCGCATCATCAAGTTTCGGAGCATGCGAACCGACGCCGAGTGTGAGACGGGCCCGATCTGGGCCTCCAACCATGACGTCCGCTGCACGCACATCGGCGAGTGGCTACGGCACACCAACATCGATGAGCTGCCTCAGCTCTTCAACGTCCTGAAGGGTGATATGAGCCTCGTGGGGCCGCGGCCCGAGCGGCCCATGTTCGTGGAACAGTTCCGCCACGCCATGCCCGACTATGACCTGCGTCACGCCGTCCCTTCCGGGATGACCGGCTGGGCTCAGGTGCACGGCTGGCGCGGGCGAACCTCGTTGCGGAAGCGCATCCAGTATGACCTCGACTATATGCATCGCTGGTCGTTCTGGCTGGATTTCCGGATCATGCTCATGACCATCCAGCATGTGGCCTGGGGGAAGATCTCGTGGAACCTGTCTCGACCTCCGAAGAAGACCGGCAACTGAGCGGCCTGAATACGAAGGCCAGCCGCCCGGATCCTGTCCCGCTCTGCTCGATCGTCATCCCGACGTACAACGGCCGGGCGCTCCTGGAAACCTGCCTGGGCAGCGTCTTTCGCAATCTGCCCGCCGGTCGCACGTGGGCCACGGAGATCATCGTGGTGGACGACGCGTCCACCGACGACACGGTCAGGTGGGTGGCGGCGCATTATCCCCCGGTCCGGCTGGTATGCCGGCCACGCAACGGAGGATTCTGTGCCGCCGCCAACGCCGGCTTGAGCGCCGCGCGCGGGCACTTCATCCAGCTTTTGAACAACGACACCGAGGTCACCCCGGGCTGGCTCGAAGCCGGCGTGGCACCGTTCGCCGATCCGACCGTCGGTTCCGTCGCGCCCTTGGTCCTGGTCCGCTCCGACCCCGGCCGCGTCGATTCCGCCGGCGATGCCTACACGCTGGCCGGCTGGCCCACCAAGCGCGGCCACGGCCAGCCCGCCGCCGATTGGACCGAACGCCCGCTCGAAGATGTCTTCTCCGCCAGCGGATCGAGCGCTTTTTTCCGGGCCGAAGCGATCCGGCAGGTGGGCGGATTCGACCCGCTCTTGGGCTCGTATTACGAGGACGTGGATCTGGGCTTCCGGCTCCGCTGGGCCGGCTATCGCTCCGTGTTCGATTCGCGCTGCCGGATCCTCCACGAGATCTCCGCCACGTACGACCACGCTCACCCCGCACTCCAGCGGCGGATCGCCCGCAACGCGGAGCTTGTCTTCTGGTCGAACCTGCCCGCGCGCCATCTGGCCGCCGCCATCCTTCCCCACGCCGCGCTCCTGATCACCCAGGGCGGCTGGCGCATGGCCCGTCTCAGGTTCATCCCCTTCTTCCTCGGCAAGATCGACGCCGTCCGCAGCGCCCGCAGCATCCACACACGCCGCAAGCTCCGCGCCGACCTCGCGAGGAGCTCCATCGCCCCCGCACACTTCCCCTTGAGATTGGGTTCGTTCCGCGACGTCCTCAACCACCTTCGCCGCCCTCGCGAGCACTCCGCCCACAAGCAAACTCCATGACCTCCCGCCCGAGGAGAATTGGGTTAGTTTTCCCTGGGCGTTCAGGCGAAAACCGCCATTAAGTGCTCGGCCTTGTCCACCACGCCTCTTGCCCAAATTAAGTGCCTGGCTGTTTCTACACCTCGGCGAGCGTCCTACATGGTGCCTGAGGCGCACCTCGAAGAAGATTTGAGCAAGTTCCCGGAGCCGATGGTCGATAAACCTTTACGGTCGTGAGACCTTTACGGTCGTGCACTCCCTCCCCGGGCTGGAAGGCCCACTGCATGCAACGGGTCACGCAGCGATACCAGCGAGTCACCGAAGCATCAACCAGATGTCCTCGCGCAATCGTCATGGGGAGTCTCCGGGGATGACCCGCAGAATCCGACGAACCGAACCTGCGTGGTCAAGAACGCAATATCTGACCTTTTCTCTCTGATCCCCGATTCGAGTCGCTGGATCAATCACCAATCAAGGTATCGGAACCATGCCAAAGAGCCAGGGACGGGCGGCATTCGATACCGTCGTTCCCCACATGCAATATCAAGGGATGGGCCGATCGGCAAGGGCGACGACGACAGGCCGAGTCCTCGACTGGCTGTCCCTGGCCCTGGGAATGATGGGATTGGTTTTGATGTTCGCGGCTCGAGCCGATTATTCCCGCTGGCCCCTTTTGGGACTTCTTCTGCCCCTTCTTCGGCTGGGGCTTTCCCGTTCCTACCGTGTCGGATTTCAGGATGCCTGTCGAGCTCTTTGGAATTCCGCCGAGACTTTCTCTTCCCAATCAGGCCCTTTACCCTTGATGGCGGCCGCGGTCTTCGTCGTGTTACCTGTCTTTCTTTTTTATATCTCGAATGGAACGATTTTGGGGGCCGTCGACACGGTGCCGGTCATCCCCGGCGCGATCAGTCTCGTCCGTGAGGGTAACTGGGATTTGAGCGAGTTCCATCGCCTCGGTCGGTCTGGCATCCCTCAAGACCGGGAGGCCGCACTCCTCGGGTGCTACCAGAAGATCTCAGGCGGCATCTATTCTGCGTTCCCGTCGGGGATGGTGTCGTTCACGGTACCGGTGACCAGCATGGCACGCCTCTGCCGTGCCGACCTGGATCGACACTCGGTGCATCTTCGGCTCGAGAAGATCACGGCCGCCCTGGTGGCATCATTTTCGCTCGGACTCTTCTTCATGGCGGCATGCTGTCTGGGATCGACACCGGCAGCTATGGTTACGACAGGTCTCCTGGCCATTTCGTCAGGGTTGTATACCACCGTGGGCCTGGGTTTGTGGCAACACGGCGGAATCGTCTTTTGGATCTTGACGGCACTCCTCGTCGAGCTCCGGAGTTCAGGCCGGCCCACTCGGTTGGGAACGGTCATTCAGGGAATCGCGTGCGCGGGCCTTTTGATGTGCCGGCCGACGGCCGCTCTTCTGATCGCGGGTCTCACCACCTGGATCTGGCTGCGCTCTCAGCGCCGGGCACTCGAGACCCTGGCTGTCGCCGCGGTGGCTTATCTTCCATGCTTATTGATGTATTTCATGATTTATGGAAATGTCTTCGGGCCTGCCACGATCAACGGGAACATGAGTGGAGAATTCTGGCACCCGGGACGTATCGAGACCATGACCGGCGTGCTGGTCTGTCCTGCCCGGGGGCTGTTCGTCTACCAGCCCTGGGCGATTCTGGCTTTCCTCTCTCTGCGACCGCGCACTCGCGCCCTCGCGGCGGAGTTTGGTTATCGGCCGGGTCCCTCAGGCTGGCTCGGGTTCTGTCTTTCCATCACCGCGGCCCATTGCCTGGTCATCTCGGCCTGGCATGACTGGTCGGGTGGCTACTGCTGGGGATCGCGTCTCCTGACCGACATACTCCCCTTACTCGGACTTGCGTGCGTACCGGCGATCGCGGCTCTGTGGTCGCGCCCGCGAGCTCGAGTGGTGATTGTTGCCCTTGGGGTGGTTGGGGCACTGACCCATTTACCTTGTGCCTATATGAACGCGGCGGCGTGGAACTATGTCACCAATCACACAAGCGACCTCTGGTCATGGTCGAACCCGCCATTCTTGTACTGGAGGTGAGGCCGATCGGGTCAGTGGTCTGTCTCGCTTACCGGCGTATCGTCGTCGCCGCTTCTTGGTCGATCCGGCGGTCGTCGCTCAGACCTGGCCAGTTCCCCACACGATTTTCCTCGCTGGCCACCATTGGACCGTAGACCATCCTCTCGCGCCCGGAGGCGCTCAACGCCAGTGGCTCCACGCCTGCCTGCCGGATGGCCATAAGCCGCAATGCCCGTCGGCTCATTGCCGCAAGGAATCGCTACATAGTGCTTCCGGCCACGGCCAATCGGCCGACGAACGCGGCGTGTTCGGGCGTGGCGCAGCCGAGGTCGAGCACGGTACGCAGCCGCTGCCTGTCGCCCGTGAGAAGTGCTTGCGGATCGAGCCACAGTCCTGGAAAGGCAGTCGAACGGTACAGGCCATCGCCGCCGATCGGTCGTTGCACCAGCACGCCCTTTTCCTGGCCAAACCAGAAGATCTCGTCCGGGTCCATCGCGTGTACGACATACTCCAGGACCCCGGCCTGCTGATAGTCGGCCAGCTTCGGCCCGAGGTCGACGTACCGGGTCGCCTTGGCGACCTCAACGACGAATTCCGGGGCACCGTGGACGAACCCACCCTGGTTCCACGTCCGACCGCCGCATTCGGGCAGGATGCGGAGCAACCCGTCAGGTTGCGGCTCGCTCTTCCAGCCCAGGATCGTCGTGGCGTTGTCCATGACCTGCACTCCCGGGGTTTTCTCAGCGTAATAGTCGAGCCACACGATCACCGCAACCTGGGCTATGCCGTGCGCCAGGCCGACAGGACTGGGCATATAGACGACTCCATCGATCAATTCGGCCCGGGTACCGGGCGGCATCGCTTCGTAGAGCGCATGGAAGGTGGGCTGGTCGAGCCGCTGGCCCTCGACCAGCGTGCGGGGCGAATCGACCACCTTGGTGCCCTCGGACATAACCTGACATCTCCTCGATTGATAGGCGGTTAGACCTAAAACAAGCGTAATATATTACGCGACTATAGTAAATATCAGAATCTCATATGTGAGATCATGAGATGTACCTTCTACTACCCGGAGGTCTCAGACCCCGGTCTTTGATTTCGATT
>JBEKTN010000189.1:0-15765 GCA_049516015.1 Isosphaeraceae bacterium
AGGATGCCACGAGAGGGGCGAAGCGAGAAAACGCAGGGAACCGCAGAAGTTCAGCCCGCGGCGCGCCTAGCGGCGTCCTAGGCACTGGTGCCGCCCCGCCGGCTTACGTCTGAATTGCAGTCAATTTCTCGGCTTGGATTTTCTGAGGTGGGCTCGCATCACCAGTCAGCAAGCCCGCATGCTCACAATCCTGGCACCACGCCCGGCACCTGCCTCTCACCACGCGCAGAGGCAATCCGGGCCCGTCGCCAAGACCACGGCCCCGCCAACTTGGGGACCCGGTTCAGGCGGCTGGTCGTTACTGCCTCCCAGGACGGGGCCGACCGCCCACTCTGATAGACTGGACGGATTGGCTGTTACGGATATTGACATCCAGGTTGAACAAGTTACGATGGAGTTGGAGAGACGTCTAA
Source organism: Isosphaeraceae bacterium (assembly GCA_049516015.1). GTDB lineage: Bacteria > Planctomycetota > Planctomycetia > Isosphaerales > Isosphaeraceae > Aquisphaera. The sequence continues at coordinate 414 of JBEKTN010000189.1, forward strand.
AAACATCTTCATGTACCGATTGGTATGAGAGGAGAGAAGCCACCGTTGTTGGATTCTCACACGGTTCCGGCTTTTGCTCCTTCGAACCGACCACGGATTGACATTGTGGTGGAGGGGAACGCGACAGCCGTCCTCCGGGCCCTTGACCACACGAGAGTTCCCCATGATGTGAGGGACCTTGGAGAGATGTCAGTACATACTTACTGAACCCCTTTTCGAGGAGGCCGATCGATGCGAGTCAACAATGTTCTCGGCGCCAAGGAGCAACGGTTGATTTCAATCGCCCCCGAAGCGTTAGTTAAAGAGGCGCTGGCTCTGTTTGTCGAGCACAACATCGGCTCGCTGCCAGTCGTCGATGCCTCAGGAAAACTTGTCGGGATCTTCACTGAGCGTGACGTGATTTTCGGGGACCATCGCGACCCCGGGCAGTTCCATCGCCAGCTCATCAAAGAAGTCATGACGCCCGACCCTTTCACTTGCAGCTCCAACGATGCTGTGCACGAAGTCGTGGGCAAGATGTCACGGAACCATGTAGGCCAGTTGCCCGTGGTCGACGAAGGCAAGCTGGTCGGGTTGGTTTCCGTCGGTGATCTCATCCTGGCGTTATACAACCATGCCGAGGCTGCGAACGAGCAATTGGCGGCTTTTCTCTACGGACCAGGTTGAGACGCAGATAGGGTCGTCGGCAGCTATCCAACCCCTGCCTGCTCCCGCCTCACTTGGCCGGTCCGCAGACGGCCAGACCGACAAGGTGCGGCTGATCGTCGTGGACGCACTCGAGATAATCGAGCGCCGCAAGCACGCGGAGTATTACGGTCGAGATGCCAGCCGGTTCACGACCGACCTTCTGAAAGGCAAACATGTGCGGCTGTAAATCCAGGCCAGCCGGACCAGCCAAAACCGGAATGGCAGGCTGCTGGCCTTTGTCTTCCGTCAGAGCGATAACCCACTCGTCAACAACGAGATCATCCGGTAGGGGTATGGGCAAGGCCACACCAAGTACCCCTTCGAACCGGCCAGGATGGAGGAGTTCAGAGCGGCGGAGCGGCAGGCGCGTCAGAATAGACGGGGACTATGGGGACCCTGAATGCAATCGGCGTCATGGAAGAGGCCCTGCTGCCGACGGTTTCCACGCTGGGTGATGTAGAGCGGCAAGCCAGGGACGACGACACGCGCCGATCGGGACATTACGGAAGACCGTCAGTAGCACGACGGCCGGTCAATAAGTACGTAAAGTGCCCCCGCAGCTCCCTCCGAAGCCATGGGGTGAACTGGTTGACCGTCAGGCGTCGCCCGGGACGGCCCGGCCCGGCCCGACGCCGCTCGAAAGGCCCTGTTCTTGTTGAGGTCGTCGTCAGAAACGCAATCATCGAAGATTGCGGCTACGGCCTTAATATCCAAGGCTCTGTTGTCTCCTTCTTCGTCCGAAAGTCGCAAGGTCATCTGCTACCTGCTAATCACGGCCCCCAATTCGCTCAATGACAGCGGCGTCGGCATGGACCCAAGTCGGCTCAGGGCGGCAACCGGGGGTGCAAAGGGCAACTGGGTGAGGTCGGTGTACTTGCGCAAAAGATGATAGGTGATCAAGAGCTGCGTCACTGCGAGCGGTGAACTGTGTTTCTTCTCGGCACGATCGAGGTAGTTGCCGATTTGATCGTCGCCGACGGGACGCAGGTCGGGCAGGTGCTGCCAGATGGCATTTTCTAACTCCGTAGCATGCTGCGCGGCCACGTCGCCGTCAATCTCGAGAAAATCGACCGGGCGTCCATCGTCGCGCCCCAGTATGAGACGGACGCCGGAATCCGGGTGATTGCTGTCTACGAGATAACTCAGGTCCGGGTGAGGAATGGTGGGACGCAGCACGAGTCGCACGTTAAGGTTGCCACCCGCCTCTTCCGGCGAGACGCCTTCCGGCTCATAGAACGTCACGACGATGTCAGCAAACGTCTTCTGGGGGCGGATAAAGTCGCGCGAGTCGGGTTCCCGGCCCTCGAGTTCCTTCAGCACCTGCTCGGTGGTGTAGCCGCGCTTGGTCGTATCGCGCTTGATTTTCCACAGCCTCCGCATCTCTTCCGGCGGGGCAAGATAGACTCTAACATCGTAGAACTGCCGCATGTTTGGGGTGGAAAAGCCCAACAGGCCCTCGACGATGACGAACGGGCGTGGCCGGATATACTCGGGTCGGACAAGGGAGCCAGTGGCGTGGTCGTACACCGGCTTGAGGATCGGCTGACCGTAATGCAGACGCTCCAGGTGCAGCTCGATCACGTCCATGTAATTGCACTCGGGATGCAGCGCCGTGATGCCGCGCTCCGCGCGTTCCTTGCGGTCGTACTTGTGATAGTCGTCGGTGCAAACGTGCGTGACGCAGTCGACGCCGAGGATCTTCACTAGCCCTTGCGTGATCGTTGTTTTGCCGGCTGCACTGTCGCCTACAATACCGAGAATGATCGGGCGTTGTCTGGTCACGGGAACACCTCCATACGGTTTGGCGCTTGTTGCTGCGATCCGCGCACGCGTGGTGCGCACCATTTCTCAATCAGCCACTTCGAACTTGACCTTGCCCCACAATTCCATCGCCTCACGCAATTCGGGGCAGGTCTTGGCTGCATCATCGAGTGTTTTGCCGGAGGCAATCATCAGGAGGCGAAGGCCTCTTAGGTTGAAGGTAGGTGCCACTTTTTCAGGATAGACCCGGCGAAAAGTATAATCCAATCTATTTTATCCAATACTAAGAATAGTATTGGGAGGCAAGTTCGCTCTGTCAGAGGGGTTTTATCGTGACAAGCGAGGACGCGGCGATCGATCGATTGGGCGGTCTCGAAACATGCTTGAGAGCCAGCCGTATTCCACGCATCCAGTTTGCACGATGAGGCTCAGCCTCTGCCCACCTTGCCTCTTTCACTCAGATTCAGCGACGTCTTCCCCCAAATCAATCAAAGCAAGATGAACCCGGGCGATGGTCGTCTTCATTGTCCCTCACGCATGGCAACGGGACTTGCACACACTTGGGAACACCGACCAAGGCGCTCGGCGCGCAAGAGGCGAGTCCCGGCGTCCCCTGGGGCCGGACGCTCCGCGTCCACAGTGTCGGCGGTCGAGCAACATGACGCCTCCGGAGCCAGCATCGTGACTCATCCTGCACTCACATCACCGTCCACGTTTGAAGACAAACACGATGGACTGGACGGGCGTGAACGCCCAGAGCGCAGAATCTGGACCAGGACGAAATCGCGGAACTTCGGCGACTCACTGATGTCGTCGAGAGCCTTGAGGCCGATCGTGTCTCCGCCCTTATCGACCTTGCTCGCTCACGGGGAATCTCGCTGGAAACGCTCATGACTGATCTTCGAATTCCGGTGCCGATCCATGAGTGAGGAACCGATCCCGTCGTCTGTTCGGAAAGCGGTCTGAGAGCGAGCAGGCGGATTCTGCCAGTATTGCCTTTACTCTTGTCTTTCAGCCTCCTTCCTGACTCTTCCGGAACCGGTCCACGAATCTCCGATAGTCCTCCGGCGTGTCGATGCCGATGCTGGGCTCGTCGACGATGCCAATGGCGATGGGATGGCCGGCCTCGAGGACGCGGAGCTGTTCGAGCTTCTCGGCGGCTTCCAGAGGAGAACGGGGCAAGGAGCTGATCGAGAGCAGGAACTCGCGGCGATAGGCGTAGAGGCCAAGATGGAGATGGGCAACGGGAGTGCTCGCGGCGGCGGGGTCGGGCAGACCGTCGCGATGAAAGGGGATCGGGCTGCGAGAGAAGTAGAGGGCGCGATCGCGGCGGGAGCAGACGACCTTGACGCAGGAGGGGTCGCGGTAGACGGCCGGGTCGCGAATGGGCGTCGCCAGTGTTGCCATGGGGGCGTCGCGATCGCTTTGCAGGAGCGAGACGAGGCGATCGATGGTACTGCCGGCGATTTCCGGTTCGTCCCCCTGGACGTTGACGATGATGCCGGCTTGCTCGATTCGCGCGGCAACCTCCGCGACGCGGTCGGTGCCGGTGGCGTGATCGGCGCGGGTCATCATCGGCTCTCCTCCGAAGCCGGCCACGACGTCGGCGATCCGCGGGTCGTCGGTGGCGACGATGATGCGATGTAGCGATTGTGCCTGTCGCGCCGCTTCCACCACGTGCTGGATCAGGGGCCGGCCGGTATCGGATAGAAGGGGTTTGCCGGGCAAACGGGTCGAAGCGAACCGGGCCGGGATCACCGCGATGATTTCCATTTTCGAGGCGACCTCGCTTGAATTCTGAACCGATAGAAGGGGCACTGACCGAGGCCAGGTCTCGGGCAGTGCCGTCGACAGTCGCCCTCACTCTAGAGCGTCCCATGATGGGACACAAGACGGAGTGGCCGGACGACGATCGGCGGCTCGGTCGCTGGCAATCGAGGCACTGGCCGTTGGCCTGGACCTCGTGAAGCCCGGGCCGAACCGGTGCGAGCGGATCGCGCCGGGGACCAGGCCTGATGCTGGCCAGGTCCGAATGGGCTGGGCGGAATGATTCAGCCCGGTCTGCCTCAGGAGGTCGTTGCAGTATCACTGTCGCCGGGACTGGGAGAGGAGTGTCCCCAGACTCTTTTGTCCCGCACCGGGCGGCTGTCGATTCCCTGCGCTCAGGTTACCAGATCGGAAGCAACGAGAAGACGATTTCCCCCGTAATGCCAGCAGTGGCAAGCCGGGTGCGTTCTCTCGGTCAGCCGCCGGTCGCCGTTCACAAACCGAACAACCGTGTCACACGCTCAGCAGAACTTGCCTCGATCGCCGATCGGGCGAGGTCTCCGGGTGCCGTGCGCCCGGCCGAATTGATTCGGCCCGCGTCCGGCGCACGCCATGGAAGGGGGGCGTTCACAACCGATTTGCGGGGCGGCCTGAGCCAATGGCATGGCGGCCGTCTGGGGAGTCTTGATTCATGGTATGGACCCAGAACCGCGTCCGCAGTCGTCTGTCTCTTCGTCGCCATCGCCCCACCCTTGAACAACTTGATGAGCGCTGTCTGCTCTCGACCGGTGCTGGCACCAGCTTGCCTCATGCGGCTGCCTCTCATGCTCACGCGGCCGCTCTTCGAGTTCACATTCCAGCCGGTCATCCGCTCCATGATCAGGCGATCTCCCGGTCAACCACGGTCAAGGTTACCACGGTGCATACAGCCCAGCCCGCGACAACCGTCGAGCGGCCGGCCGGCACGCTCTTGACCGCAACCCCGACCGCCTTCGACCCCATCGTGGGGGCCGCCGCGGCTCGCCAGCAATATGGCGTCGACGGAACCGGCATGACCGTCGCGGTGATCGATACCGGGGTCGATTACAACAACCCGGCCCTGGGCGGTGGGTTCGGCCCCAGCGCAAAGGTCATCGCGGGGTACGACTTCGCCACCAATACCCCAGATCCATTGGCGACCGACTCGCAGCACGGTACCGCCGTTGCCGGGCTGATCGGCTCCGACGATCCCAATGACCTGGGCGTCGCGCCTGGCGTCAAGATCGTCGCCTTGCGCGTCACGGGCTCCGACAACACGGCCTCTCTGAGCAGCATCGCCAGTGCCCTCCAGTGGGTCATCAATAATCACAGCCAGTACAACATTACTGTAGTCAACATGTCGTTGTCTGACGGTGGCAACTACGCTCACAACTGGTTTGCTCAGGATGGCGGAGCCGGCGAGCAGATCACCAACCTCATCGGCCAGCTCCAGACACTGAACATCCCCGTGGTGTCCGCGACCGGTAACAGCTTTACGGGACAGCAAGGCGAGGGATTCACCGCGATCGTCGCCGGCGTGATCAGCGTAACGGCCACCGACATCACTGGTAATCAGTTGCTACCGGACGCCCAGCGCCTCGGCGCGGCGACGGGCATGGGCACGATGACCGACCTGGCGGCGCCGGGCGAGGGAATGGTCGCTCCCACGGGGGACAGCGGTTACTCCGGCGTCGAGGGAACCAGTTTCGCCACGCCGCTGGTGACCGGCGCGGTTGTCTTGCTGCAGCAGATTTACCACGCCAGGTTCGGGACCTTGCCCACGGTCAACCAGGTGACCCAATGGCTCGAGCAGGGCTCTGACCCGATCTACGATCCGGTGACAGGCCTGACGATTGGCAGGCTCGATATTCCCACGGCCGCTGGCCTGATTCCCTCGGCGACCTCGAGCCCGGCGCCCACGGCCGCTTCTGCCCCCGTTACGGTCTCCATTCCCGCCTTGCAGACGACCCCAGGCTTTACGAGCACGTGGACCGCGACTCCGGTCTCCTATGTTCCGGCCAGCAGCACGCCGCCGGCCAGCACGGCGACGACGCCATCCAGCACGCCGCCAGCCAGCACGGCGACGACGCCATCGAGCACGCCATCGGCGGCCAGTACGGCGGCGACGACAGCCAGCACGCCGCCGGCCAGCACGGCGACGACGACAGCCAGCACGCCGCCGGCCAGCACGGCGACGACGACAGCCAGCACGCCGCCGGCCAGTACGGCGACGACAGCTAGCACGTCATCCACTGGCCCGGCGGTCGTCTCCCAGGCGGCCCCGGCTCCGGCGAACTCTGGCCTCTCGCCCAACGTGCAGGTTTTCGTCAACGGGCAGCAGGTCAACTCCCTGAGTACCTCCCAATCAAACATGCTGCCATCGCTGCCCCAGAACAATTTCGCTTCGCTGCTCGCGGCCATGAGCGCATGGGCGGAGGGAACGGGAAGCGGCCAGGCTACTTCGACGAGCGTGAGCCAGGTTAGCATCTGGAACGCGGCTTCCCAGGCGAGCGACCTTTCGCCGGCGGGACTGGTCTATCCCACGGGCAGCCTCGCCGTGAAGATGGCGACGCCACGCGGCCCGGTGCGCCGCTGATCGGCTCAACCTGGCCTGATCAACGCGCACCGACTGGTCGATGGCTCGACAGCGGCCAGCGGCCCTGAAATCGAGAACCTCCCGGCTTCCTACCACGTGAAGGTCGCACCGCCTGACTGCTGGCGTTACAATTCCGACAGTCGAAGAGCCCCTCGCCTTCCAGGTAAAGGAAGGCGCTGGGGCTTTCGGTTTTGTCGGTAGGATCGCTGATCTGGCATCAGAGGAGGCGGGCCTTGGCCGCGACGTTGACGACGGCTCTGATCACGGGAGCGGGGAGCGGGATCGGCAGGGGGATCGCGCGGACGCTCGATGCACTGGGACTGCGGCTGGCCCTCGTCGGCCGGGACGAGCGGAAGCTGGAGCAAACCCGGGCCGAGCTGGAAAAAGGCCGGGAAACCGCACTCGCCGTCACCTGCGATGTGACCGACCGCGACGCGGTTGCGGCCATGGTCCAGCGCGTGCTCGGGTCATTCGGCTCGATCGACGTCTTGGTCTGCAATGCGGGCACGAACGTGCGCAACCGCAGCCTGGAGACGCTAGCTCCGGGCGACTGGGACAAGATGATTGCCGTCAACCTGACGGGGCCGTTCAACCTGGTTCACCACGTCTTGCCGGCGATGCGCCAGCGGCAGAATGGACTGGTCATCCAGATCTGCTCGATCTCGGGAATCCGGGCCAGCACCCTGGGCGGTACGGGTTACTCGGCGTCCAAGTTCGGCCAGTCGGCGCTGGGAATCTGCCTGGGCCGGGAAGAGGGAGGACGGGGCATCCGCTCGACCGTGATCTATCCCGGCGAGGTCAACACGCCCATCCTCGACGCCCGGCCGGTTCCGGTCGGGGCCGAGCGGCGGGCGGCGATTCTCCAGCCGGAAGACATTGCGGCGGCGGTACGGTTCCTGGTCGAGTTGCATCCCCGAGCCAGGGTTCCCGAGCTCATCATCACACCGACGGTGGACGATTTCTGTTAGTCGACCGGCCGCGCGTTCGCCGCGCCGGACGCACATGCCAGGACACTACGTGGAAAGCTGCACGGCCTCGAGCTCGCCGCTGATGAACTCGTTGAACTCCATGTACAGCAGGTGCCGGTAGAGCTTGCTCTCGGTCTGAAGCTGGGCGGGCGGACCGACGTCTTCGACCCGGCCGTTGTGCAACAGAATGACCTGGTCGCACGATCGGATTGTGGAGAGCCGGTGGGGCAGGAGGATCAGGGTTCGCCCCAGCGCCAGTCGGGCCAGAGTGTCGTCGAGCAGGTGCCCTATGTCCTCGTCCAGAACGCCGGCGGGTTCCTCGACGATCACGATGGACGGGTCGTGCAGAGAGGCGCGGGCCAGAGCGATGCGGAACTGCTCGTCGGGTCGGAGGTAATGGCCCAGCGGGCCGATGATCGTGTCGTACCCATGGGGGAGATCTTTAATGAACTTATGAGCATGTGCCAGCTTGGCCGCCTCGATCACGCGGGGCAGGGAGTTGAAGGGATCTCCCATGCCGATGTTGACCAGGACCGAGTCCGTGAAGACCAGATCGGCCTGAAGGACCGTCCCGACCTGGGCGCGGACTGATTCCAGGGTCACGTCGCGCAGGTCGTGACCGTCGAGCCAGACCCGCCCCGCCTGGGGGTCGGTCAGACGCGGGATGAGACAGGCCAGGGCCTGCTTGGAATCTTCATCGAGGCCCATGATCACGGTCCGCGAGCCGGCAAGTATCTCGGTGGAGACGTGCTCGAGCAACGTCCGGCCCGAGCGGCTCTTGAGCGTGACGTGGTCCAGTACGATCTGCTCTTTCAGGGCCGCCAGGAAGTGAGCGCCCACGTTTTGATGGAGCTCGGGAGACCGCTCCAGAAACTCGAAGATTCCGGCCGCCGACCGGTTCGCCTGGCGGATCGTTCGCCTCACCTTGAGCGACTCCACGATGGGGTGTGCCAGCCCGGCGAGGGCGGCCAGGAGCACCAGCATGGTGGTGATCGAGATCCGCTCGCGAATCAGCACGGTGTAGCCCAGAAGGCCCAGAGCGATTGCCAGGGCCGCGCCGTAGAGCAGGGCGGTCGTGGGGTTGAGCTTGGGCTCGGTGACAATGCGCCGGAAATCCGCCTCGCGAAAACGGTCCAGGTGCTCGTCGAATCGCTGGCGATCGTAGTTCTCCGCGCCGTGAATCCGCACAGTCCGCAAAAGGCCCAGGTCCTCGTGCAGCAAGCAAAGCTGGACCGAAACGTCACGCAGCGCTGCGTCCTGGGCCAGCCGGGCATCCCGGTTGAGCTGCCTGGAGATATAGCCCACCAGCAAGCCCAGCGAGCCCAGAAAGAGCGTCAAGATCGGCGATGCCAGCAGGGCGATCAAGATCAATCCGACCGCCAGGATCTGCATCCGAGGAGTGTGACCGAGATCGGCAAGCACGCCGTCGCGGATATCGTTGACCTCCCGCGTCCAGATGTTGACAACCGGCCCGATTCCTTCGGTCGGCAGGAATGACTGGCCCAGGCGATACATCTGGCGATGAATCTGGTTGCGGAGCGTCGTGGCCAGTTCGGTCGCCACCCGCGCCATCGCCCTCCGCCGCCACTGGGTCACGAACGAGAGTGCCAGCAAGAACAACAACCCGATCGCCAGCAGGGCCGTGAGCGCTCCCAGGTTGTTCCGCAACGGCGTCAAGACCGCCGAGATCCGGTCCACCAGCCATGCCCCGGCGCTGTGAACCGGATTGGGGTCCAGCAGGTTATTGGCCACCAGGGGGAAAATTCCCGTGTTCTGGAAGCGGAGGAACTCGCCGTCCGGAACCCCCTGGTCGGCAGCCCAGGCACGAAGGCGTGACGCCTCGGCGCGGGGAAACCGCGCCTCGCCTCGTGAGGCCATCAGCGCCACAAAAAGGCAGATGACGCCCAGCAGCCCTAGTAGCAAGAACGATTGGATGGCGCCCAGCACCCTTGCGACAATCAGGTCACCATGGGAACCCTCAAGCGTCCGTGCGCGACGGTACGCGTCAGCGTGCATGCGTGAGGTCCCCCGACTTCAGTTGTGTCTTGATCAGGCCAGGTCCCGATCCTCGAACAAGAGGAACGCGAACGACAATGCTGCTCCACTGTACAACATGCAATAGCCCAGCGCAGGCAGGACGTATCCAAACCAAGGGATCACCGCGCCGGTTGAGATCGAAGGACCGGCGTTGAAAAACTCCAGCGACGGCAGGACCCATGCGAACAGGCGAGCCATGAAGCTGACCAGCTCGTTCACTTGACTCTGCGCCGTGACTTCCACAAGCACCGGGCTAAGGTGGCCCAGAAAGAAGATCATGATGCAGACGACGAGGTTCACCAGCATGGGCAGACGGGTCGAGATGGCGATGCTGATGCTCGTCAGGATGGTCACCTCGAAAAATCCCAGCGCCAGGCCGGGCAAGATTTGCAGGACCTGGGCCAGCCGCTTGGAGCTATCGGCCAGACCTCCGGCCGATTCTCTCAGGTCGTAGCCGTACTTGTACCACAACCCGCCCGCGAACAAGGCGCCCAGCAGCACATAGAGCACCAGCAAGCCAAGCTCGATTCCCAGAAACTTGCCGATGATGAACTGGCGCCGGTTGATCGGCTTGGACAAAAGGGTGATTGCGGTCTTACCCTCGATCTCCTCGGCAACCGTCGAGCTTGCCGTCAACAGCGACAGTAGCATGCATGCGAACGAGACGGTGGTCAGTCCCGTGTCCTTGTACATCTTGATGTCTTCGCCGAACGTGAAGTACGGGACGAAGATCGTGCCGATCAAGAGCGCACCGGCAAAGACGGCCATCACGAAGAAGGCCGGCTGTCGAATCGTTTCCTTGGCCGTCGCCAGGGCAATGGTGAATGATTTCATGGTTGTGAGGTCAGTGTCGGCGGTGAGCAAGATTGGATCAAGAACTCATGATAACGTTCGACCGGTCGGTGCGTCTGTCGCATTGGTTCAGCATTCATTGCCATCAGAATCGAACCTTGAATCCTTCCAGCGGGGGATAATCGCTCGGTTCCTGCTCGGAGACGATCTCGCGGATGAAGCCGCCGAACTCGTCCGAAATGGCACCGAGGTAGCGGTCGATTTCGGCCGCATCCCCCTGCGCCAGCAGCTCAACACGACCGTCGGGGAGGTTGCGCACGTACCCGACAATGTCGCAGCCGCCAGCCAGCCACCGGCAGGTCGCACGAAAGCCAACCCCCTGAACCCGGCCCGAAATCAGGACGCGCCGCCGTTCCAGAGCCATGAGTTCTCGCGCTGCTCCGTCCGCTTCCCGGGAATGCGACCCGCGCGATCGCCCGCGGACCCGCGGAAGAGAGATCAAGGACCTAGTTTAGCGAACACCGGCAAGTCACGGCAAGGGCCAGAAACTCGTTGGAAGCACCACATCATAACGATATGCACAGGAAAAGAGTTCGCTTTTCGCCCGGGCCCGAATCTCAAAAAGATGGCGCCGCAGGAGATTGGTTTTTCTTGGGGCTCGAAACGGCAGGATCGCCGGCGATCAGAGTCCGTTCAGTTCGACGCGCTCGATCGTGGCCGTGGCGGCTTGGATGGGCAAAAGCGCCGAACGGGCCGGGCCGACCCCCAGACCGTGAAACGGCACGGTCGGAGCGCCGGCCGAGTTGCCGGCCTTGACCGCCACGGTCGCCAGTGTGAACGGCAGGTGATTGTCGACCTTGAGCGTTGTGCTTCCCACGGTCCGCCTGGCCGGCTTGACCGTCACGAACGCCGCGCCGATCGCGCGATCCATGATCTGGGACATGGCCTTGCCGTCCAGCACATCCACCGACCTTGTGTCCTGGAATCTTGCCTTGCCCAGTGGCGCCCACTGATTGGCAGTCGAGCTAGAGCTGACCACGACCCGGCCGCGGGTCTCGCCAGTCTTGCCGTCGGTCAGGACCACCTTGATGAAAAGTGCGGCCGGCGCCGAGGGTAGCTCGCCGTGATCGACAACGCGCACGGGAAGACCGAGCAGACGGCACTTCTCAACCTGCTCGTTGAGCCGTTCCGCAGCGCCCGCCAGGGCGCCCTCTCCCTGGAACTTGACGAACACGCGGCCTGCGGTCAGGGCTCTTGCATCGACCAGGTCGGACCCCGTCGTTTCATCCAGGGCCTCGATGAACCGGGCCGCCAGGGCGATCTCGGGCTCGTTGATCACCTTGCCCGCCTGCGCGGCCATTGCCTCGAACGTCAGGTCGTTGCAGACCCGCCACATCACGGCCTGGGCAACACCCTGGCTCGTACCGAGCTGGCATAGGCTGCGTAACGACTTGCGCACCCTGTTATCGGTGCTGTAATCAGCGACGTCCACGAGGGTGAACCGGTCGCGTGGGGTCGGGGTGGGCAGGCCGAAATTCAGGCAGACCGCGGTCACAGTCACGTCCAGCGATTCACCGGCGGGGACGGTGATCGAGGAATCGAGCGCTGAGTCGTCAATCGCCACCGATTGCAGTCCTTCGTCGCCACCGCTGCCACGGAACTGTCCGAAACTGCCTCGACGGTTGGAGAACATCCCCAGGCCCATGCTCTGCAACCCCCGGCCCTGTCCCTGTCCGGCGGCGGCCGACGCCACCAGCCCCGCGGGGAGAATCACGTTCAGCCGCTGGCTCGACGTGTTGCGGATCGTCAAGCGAACCCGATCCTGACCCTGGCCACGAGCGACCACGCTCAGTTCGCCCACCTTGCTGGCCTTCAGCATGTCGACCGTCGCCGTGGCCACATTGGCGGGGGCCGAGATTCTTTCGGGATCGTCCGGCCGTGACGATTGCGCCGTCGCCAGCGAGCTGCCCAGGATCATGAGACCACTGCAAAGGCCCAGGGCCGACCAGAGCCGGACCGGGCAAAGGCGTCGCCAGAGCATTGCGTTGGACCTTTCTGGAAACTCCGTAACCGAAACTGTTCCGACGGCCATCCTCCGGGGCGGTGCCTTTTCTCCCCATCTATTTGTATTTGCCCGAAGTTTCGTCAGACGCGGCGCCAACGGTTCCCCTTCTCGCAAGACGCTTCCAGGCGCCGGGTTATTCGGGCTTGTCACTGCAACCGCACGATGCCATTCGGTGCACGATAGTTTGCAATCGGACTCGGGCTGGCTTCGAGCGTCGTCCTTCTGGCGGCGGATTCCAGAGACTGGATCAGGCGATTGCGCACCACGGGCCACACCCGGTCGGGATTGAGCTCGGCGAAGCACTCGAGCCGGTTGCAGGTTCTCCGAAAGCTGGGCGCGCACCAGACGCAGCTCTGGACGGTGGTGGCGTTGGGACCGTAGGGGCCAGTAAGGCGGGGATTGGTGCAGGTGTAGATACCCACGACGGCAGCTCCCGCGGCGGCGGCCAGGTGAAGCGGACCGGTATCGTTCGAGACGAAGAGGTCTGACTCCTGGGCCAGTGCGGCAAGCCGGAGCAGGGTCGTCTGGCCGCTCAGATCCAGCAGCGGCAGGGGGCCCAGCGCGACGCCGAGCGCCGCGGCCAGCGGAAGGTCCACGCGTGATCCCACGCAGACCAACCCAGCGCCGAATTCCGCGGCCGCTCGCCTGGCGACCTCGGCGAAGTGCTCCGAGGGCCATCGCTTGGTCAGCCATCGCGCTCCGAGATTGAGGATCAGGCGGGGCCGTGGTACGGACGCAAGGATTTCCCTGGCCCACAGCCTGTCTTGGTCGCCGGGGGAAATATGGAAAGAGGGCTCGACCCCCTCCAGGCCAAGAGCCGCCACGACACGGAGAACGCGATCAACCGCGTGCATTTGTAGCCGTGAGGCCGGCACCCGATGCGTGTAGAACCAGCGGGCCCCCTCGCGAGCGTCGGCCGTGCCGACCCGGACTCTCGCCCGGGTCGCGGCCGTCATCAGGCCGGAACGCAAGAGCCCTTGCAAGTCGATCGTCAGGTCGTATTTCTGCTTCAGAAGCCGGGCGTATAGCCGCACCGTGGCCGTCGCCCCGCGCGACGAGATCCCCGACCCGCCCCGCTCGTAAGCGAGGACCCGATCCACCTCTGGATGGCTGTCGAGCAGGCTTCGAGATGCGGCATTCACCACCCATGTAATCTGGGAGGATGGGAATAACACACGAAGCGCCGGCAAGATGGGCAAACAATGCACGACGTCGCCGAGTGAACTTGGCTTGATGATGCAGATTCTCTGGGGTTCAAGACGACGAACCCGATCGGCCAAGTTTTCCATCGGCAGAAACTCCCTTTCCCGCAAGGCGGTTGGTGGCGTAATCTAACCGCGTCAAGGCTCGAAAACAACGCCACACTGCTCGTTTTGAGCAGCCAGGGAGGTTGATCTTGCTGCTGCATCCGCTCGTAATGTGGTCAGTGATCGTGCTCGGGGGGCTGGAACGCGGCGACGTTGTGTACCGGCCGTCGCCGCAAGAATCCTCGGTTCCGGACCGGTTCCGGCTCAAGGCCGAGACGTTCTGGTACGAGCTCGAACCAACCCTGGCCACGCCTCGGTACACGGTTTCCCTGCTTCGCTTCCCCTCGCCGATCACGACGCCGGACGTGGAGAACAACGTGGTCCACGCCGAGTTCTTCGATCCGATCGGGTTCACCGGGCGTCGGCCCGCGGTCGTGGTGCTGCACATCCTGGGATCCGACTTTCCGTTATCGCGGTACCTGGCCGCGCGGCTGGCGGATCGAGGCGTCGCGGCCCTTTTCTTGAAGCTTCCTTATTACGGTGAGCGCCGGCCCAAGGCAGGGCCATCGCCGGTGCCCCGGAAGTTCCTGACAGCGGACATCGAGCGCACGGTGACGGCGATGCGGCAGGGAGTTTGCGACGTCCGGCGAGCAATCTGCTGGCTGGCTGGGCGCCCTCGCATCGATCCATCGCGCCTGGGAGTTACCGGGATCAGCCTGGGGGGAATCATCTCGTCGATCGTGGCGGCCGTGGATCCGGCCGTCCGCTCGGGCGTTTTTCTGCTGGCCGGAGGCGACCTGTCGCGGATCCTCTGGGGCATGCCCGAAACGGCCAAGTTCCGGGAATCCTGGGCGGCTGCCGGCCGCACGATCGCAGACCTCAAGGCGCTGACAGAGCCTTTCGATCCGCTGACCTACGCCCACCGGCTCGAGGGAAAGCGGCTGCTCATGATCGCGGGAACGGTCGACGAGGTGGTTCCTCCCGCATCGACCCTGGCGCTCTGGAACGCGGCGGGACGTCCGCCGATCGACTGGTACGACTGCGGCCATTACTCGGCCATCGGCTACCTTCTGCCCGGCATTCGCAGGACGGTCGACTTCCTGGCGGGGCCCCCTGAGCCGCCGCGCTGAGGAACAGGGGGGCGCGCCTGCCGGATGGCCATACGGTGCAATGCCCGTTCTTTGCTTGCTCTCCCTGATTTCCCGGAATTCCCCTACGCAGTTAGGTATGGTGTCCTTGCGTCAGGTAAGCTTTGGGAAGGAGGAAGAGACTCGAGCTCTGAAACCTTTCGCTGAAACCCTGCGGGTACGAATCCCGCCTGGCAAAGCTGGACCAGCAGCCAGAAGCGAGTCTTGCGTGGTGGTGGGGCGACCCATCCTGCGAAGCGTAGACAGCGAGGTCAAAGGTCGTGTGA
>JBEKTN010000190.1:0-15724 GCA_049516015.1 Isosphaeraceae bacterium
TTGGTAATCATCACGGCTTCCTGCCAAAAGCTGAAAAATCCTTTTCTGGACCGCCCAGATTACCAACCAAACCGCGCGCCAAAAAGGCCAAATGCGACAGTTAATAAATTTCGTTTCCTTAATAAAAACCTAGTTACGCATAGGGCCGCTGGGCAACGCACGAAACCTCTGCGGAGGAGCAACCATGAGCAAGGCATTGGACGATAAAATCGAGCTGTTGGCGGAAGTGTCGCTGGATAACGGAGGTGCACTACACGCCAACCCCGAGGGGTATGTCGAGCCGGGGATGGTCAAGCGTGTTACCATCGAGAAGAGCAAGTTCCGGCAGCAACTCGAACAGATGGCGGCCACGGCTCGCGAACTGGTCGAAGGATGGTCGGTGGCGAGAGTGCGGCTCGACGAGGTGTCGTTCACACTCCAAGTCGGAACGAACGGTGCCCTGAAGTGGATTATGGGAGTGGGTCTTACCGGCGCGGCCACCTTGAAGTTCAAGATCGATCCGCCTAAAGAAGCCTACGACGTCGGGGTAGAGCAGTCCCCCGTGGCGCCACAAAAAGAGTGAGGCAGGGATCATGATACATGCTGCCGCGAGACAATACCTACAGCAGCTACAACAACTGAGCCAGCCCAGAAACCAGAATGCCTTCTTTCGGCATCAAGCCGACATCAACAGGTGGGACCCGGTCATCCGTCAGATCGCTGAGCAGACCCGACATTCCGTGCCTCACAATTGCGTCGTGGGGGTACTGCCGGCAGGAACAATCAACGCGAGCGCGATAAAGACCCCACAAGGGGATTTCGTGGCCGGTGTCAACGAGGGGATGTTTTTCTTCATCGAAGCCGTAGCGGACATCGTCTCGGCGTACTTCCCACTCGAAGACCAACCAGGGGCGGCTCTCATCGACGATGGGTGGGCGACTCGCCTGTTCCCCGCGCTGTTGCTTTGCCTGCTCGGTCTTGAAGACTATCCACCTGTCGTCACCGATAGCCGGACGGCAGAGCGGAAGGAATTGGCGAAACAGATGCGGGAGCTTGCTACGTTCTTCGTGGCTGCTCACGAGTACGCACACGTTATCCTCGGGCACCATAAGGAGTCGGTGCAAGGCGGCCCTCGAGACTTACCCGCTGAAATCCCCCTCCGTCAGGTCCAAGAGACAGAGGCGGACCAGTGGGGACTGATTCTGACCCTTGCGTATGCGGACCAGCGCGGTTGGAACCTTGCGTTGGGATACTGGGCGGCCGATTACTACTTTGGGGCGTATCAGTTCATCGAGCAGTTCGTCGCCGAGGTCGTTCGTCCTATCGAGAAGGTCCTGTTTGCGTCTGCGGCCCGACAGGGTTTTATGTTCCGCATACCACATCGGGTTAGAGGCCACATTCGGCCATGGGTGCTACGCCAGTTCATGGAGAAGGTCATTCGTCCTACCAAGAAGGTACTGGGGTTTGGAAGCGAGAGTCACCCACCTACCGAGGGACGCCGCTGGATGCTACGTCAGTTCATGGAGACAATGCCCGGGAACGTCAAAGGCTCACCTTCCGTGATCAATCGCGCGCTGGAGCAGGCGGCGCGAACCGACGGGTTCATCGTGGCAGTGTGGCGGCGTTCCAGCAACGAATTTGCAGATCAACTAAGTGCAAAAATCAAAAAATAATGTTGATATTAATTGTATTAATTGGCAAACAAATTTTATAAATTATGAAACTTTAAGCAAACAAGTGCGTCACATTGGGCAGAAGGCGAAGCAACGATTCGCCTGCGTGTAGGAAAACTTCACACATGAACCAACAAGAGGTCTGGCCACCGCGACCTCACAGATCGAGGATCAGTATGCGGCTTGGGCAACGATCGCGGAAGGACAACCGCAGTCCAGAAGGAACTGGCGAAACTCTCCATTGATGTGTTCATCACAACGATTCACCAGAAACTCCACGTCCTCGACGACCTTGATGACCGTACCCCCCTTCACGAGAGGCTGAGGAGCCACTTTGGGTCGGTCACAGTTGTGTATGCAGTCGTGGCGGCGCTGGATAATCGTGCCGAACCGCTCTTCCATCTGATCTTTCGCCAACTCCCTTGCTGCGTTCTGATCCGCTGCGCCGAGTGCAGTATAAGCCCCCTGTGTGATCCCCAAGAGTCGCTTCTTCGCTTGGGGATGCCTGATCCAAGAGTCGAGAAGATCTCCGAAGAACCTGTGACCGCGCCTGAAGAACTTGTTGAAGAGCTTCTTGACCTCATCCAGGCTCAGGATATTCTCCCTCTCCATCATCCTCCTGGCGGCCATCCGCCACCGCCAATTCAGGTTGATGGCGTAGGGCTCAAGAACGGCTCGGACGGGGAACCTGATGTTGTAGAAGAAATCGGGGAGCGCCATGGCGGGATGACGACTCTTCGAGATGATCGTAGCTGCAACAATATCGGTGTAGGCATCGCAGAAGTAGGCATCGAGCGCTCCCACCGAGAACATCCACGCACTTCTCAGGAGGTCGCTACGGAGCATCTGCTCGGCTGGTGTCGCGGCGGGCAATGGATCAGCATGGGCAACGATGGCCCTCGCACGGGCCACGTCCTCTCCGAAGTGAGCAAGTGCCGTCGTCGGCATCGCTAGGTCCTCGTGATCGTGATCGGCCAGTTCAGGAGGCGAGATGGCCGGAGCTATTCCGCTTGGCGAATGGATTCAGGCTCGTTGTTGTAGTGGATCGTTTCGGTCTCGTCGTCGTAATACACCTTCCGGGCTTCCGGGAATGCGACGTTCCAGAGATCAAGGATTTCCTCGATTTCGAGCCCTCGACCGAGATAGTCCGTGACCTTTTCCCGGACGGCGGCAACGCCGTCTTTCGGGTCGAGTTCTGACTCAGGCTCTGCCGGGAAGAGCTCGTTGTGGAAATCGAGCAGGTCGTCTGGGCCCATGCCTTGGACCGCTCGCGTAAGCGTTTCGATGGCATCTCGCCTCTCAAGGGCCGGCATGTCTGGCCTCCCGTTCATACCCTGTCGCGTAATGACTCCCTTATCGTCATGCTAACCGATGGCCCGTCCCGCGATCACCCCCGGCCGCCAAGGATTCCGCGATCCTTTTCAGGTCGACAGGCAGTTCGCCTTTTGGGGCAGAAAGCGCAGTCGGGTGCCGGGGGGCGAAACGTCTCAACAAGAGGGTCCGGACCGGGCTCGTTCAGCCCCGCTCGCATGTGGTCGGCGTGATCTCGCCCCCGCTGCTGGCCGAGCCACCCGGGGACCTCGCGGGCCTCGTTCGAGCCGAGGAGTTGGTGGACCCGGCTTGGGCTCAGGCCGGTCGCGGACGCGATCTGGCGGATGGACAGCCGCGACTGATGGGCTTCGACGATGGCCCAGATCCGCTCCCGCTGAGCCCCTTCCAGGCGTTCCGTGGCCAGGCGGAGTCAGGCGGAAAGCCACTGCTCGCGTCGGACCCGCGCTTTCAACTCGTCGTGGGTTTCCATCCCTCCAGGCCAAGCATCGGCCAGGTGGCTGTCCAGCGAACTGGACGGCTTAGCGTTTTTTTCTGCTCCGTTGCTACTGGAACCCCGTCTTCGACCGAATCTCGGCGATGCCCGAACTTCACGCCATGGTCCATCGGGATGTCCGTAAGGCTTTGATCCGCAAGTTTCCCTACGCGGCACCGTCCAGGACATAAAGAGCATCGACGCGAGGAAGTGGGCCGGTCTCGGACCGGGCTCTCCCCGTCGGGTAGCCTTCGCTTGCAGAAATCGACATACTGTAAGCGAAAGCCGGTGAAAGTTGTGCAACGCACGCCAACCCTTTGCCCCGTTCAGTGAGTTCAGAGGAGCGATTAGAAATGGACCTGCCATCGGTGCTACGTGAAGTTGATGCGTGGCCGGTCGAGGATCGCATGTTGCTGATCCAGCAACTCTGGGACCGTCTCGTGGATCAAGGTTACGAGCCAGAAGTCTGGGAGGATTTGAGGGACGAACTGGACCGTCGCATTGCCGCTGATGAAGCGGCACCGGACGAGGTCGTGTCCTGGGAGGAAGTCAAGGCCGAGGCTTTGAAACGGGCACGGCGATGACTCTCCCGATTGTTCTGCGACCAGAAGCCCGCGCTGAGTTCGACGAGGCGTTCGATTGGTATGAGCAGAAGCGAGCGGGACTCGGGGTTGAATTCGCCGAACGCGTACAAGCCGTTTTCGACCGAATCTCGGCGATGCCCGAACCTCACGCCATGGTCCATCGGGATGTCCGTAAGGCTTTGATCCGCAAATTTCCCTACGCGGTGTTCTACCGCGTCAGAGCCGGGCGAGTGGTGGTGCTCGCAGTCTTCCACGGCAAACGCGATCCAGAGCTCTGGAGATCGAGAATCTAGCCGAAAACTGCCCTGGACCACTTCTCTCGGGTTCATTGCTACCTCCGTAGCGCCTCGATCGCGTCATCCACCTGGCGGCGGAAGTCGGACCAGTCCGCGGGCGGGAACAGGGCATCGTGGTCGCGCTGGCCGAGGTGGAACGACTTCATCCGGGTCTCGATCAGCTCGCGAGCCGCCCTGGCGGCCTGGGTGTCGGGGTGGTCCTTCGCCAGCCGGTCCAGGGTGATCAGCCGGCGATAGTCGTCGAGCCCTTCGCGGAGCCGCTCGAACTCGACGGAGGGGATGAGCCGGCCAGCCGGCGAGGCGTTGCACCAGGCGTAGTCGTCTTCGCGGCAATCGAGCGCATAGTACGGGTCTCCGGCTGCGGCGTTCCAGTGCCACGAGATCCGGAACTTCATGCCGTACTCGCGTGCGGCCTTGAACATGTAGGTGCCGTACGTCCAGCGGTTGCCCCCGTTGTAGAAGGCCCAATCGCTGCCCGCGGCGTTAAGCAGCGCCACGCCGGGCTCGTCGTGATTGTTCCAGCTCACTACATGCAAGGCATTCGAGAGTCGGAAGTGGTGCAGCCGGGCTTGATCCCGGACGTATGTCCTGTATACAGTTCGGGTGTTCTGCAACCGAGTTTCACCGAGGGGAGCCATGGACGTCGTCGCCAACTTGGTCGGAGGGTCGTGGACGGCGCCGTCCGTCGATCGGCATCTGCCGGTGGTCGACCCGGCGACCGGCACGCCGCTCGCCGAGACGCCGCTCTCCGGCGCGGCCGAGGTGGACCGCGCGGTCCAGGCCGCCGCCCGGGCGTTCCCGGAGTGGCGCCGGACCCCGCCCGGCGACCGCGTCCAGCACCTCTTCAAGCTGAAGGCGCTGCTCGAGTCGAACCTCGACGACCTCGCCCGCACGATCACGCGGGAGTGCGGGAAGACGCTCGCGGAGTCGACGGGCGAGCTCCGCCGCGGGATCGAGAACGTGGAGACGGCCTGCGGGATTCCGCTCCTCATGCAGGGCTACACCTCCGAGGACATTGCACGCGGGATCGACGAGACGATGATCCGTCAGCCGCTCGGCGTGGTCGGCATCATCACGCCTTTCAACTTCCCCGCGATGATCCCCCTCTGGTTCCTCCCCTATGCGATCGCGTGCGGGAACACCGTCCTCCTCAAGCCCTCCGAGAAGGCGCCGATGACGGCGGTGAAGCTTATCCGGCTGCTCGAGGAGACGGGGCTCCCGCCCGGCGTCGTCAACCTGGTCCACGGGGGCAGGGAGGCAGTCGACGCGCTCGTCGACCATCCCGTCGTCCGCGCCATCAGCTTCGTCGGCTCGTCGCCGGTCGCGCGTCACGTCTACTCACGCGCGGCCGCGAGCGGCAAGCGCGCCCAGTGCCAGGGCGGCGCGAAGAACCCGGTGATCGTCCTCCCCGACGCCGACATGGAGATGACCGGCGCGATCGTTACCGACTCGGCGTTCGGATGCGCGGGGCAGCGCTGTCTCGCGACGTCGGTCGCGATTACGGTGGGCGAGGCGCGCGGGACGTTTACGGAGGTCATGGCGGCCGCGGCGCGGTCGAGGAAGGTCGGGAACGGCCTCGAGGCAGGCGTCCAGATGGGGCCGGTGATCAGCGCCGAGAGCAAGGCCCGGATCGAGGGCCTGGTCCAGGCGGGGCTGAAAGAAGGCGCCGCCGCGCTCGTCGACGGACGGGGCGCGCGGGTCGAGGGGGGCGAGCAGGGCCATTTCCTCCGTCCCACGATCCTGGCTGACGTCCCTCCGGGCGGCGCGCTCGCGGGGACGGAGATCTTCGGGCCGGTGCTGTCGCTGATGCACGTGAAGGACATCGACGAGGCGATCGAGCTCGTGAATCGCTCCAGCTTCGGGAACCAGGCGTGCCTCTTCACGCGGAGCGGCGCCTCCGCGCGGAAGTTCCGCTACGAGGCGCAGGTGGGGAACCTGGGGATCAACCTCGGGGTCGCGGCGCCGATCGCGACGTTCCCCTTCAGCGGCTGGAAGGGCAGCTTCTTCGGCGACCTCCACGGCCAGGGCCGCGACGCGATCGAGTTCTACATTGACAAGAAGGTGGTCATCGAGCGCTGGCCCCCGGAGTGGTCGAGGAAATTCTAGAAAGACTCACCACAAAGACACAAAGCGCACAAGGAGTATTCTTTGTGTTCTTTGTGTCTTTGTGGTGAGTCTTCTTCAGGAGAGATCAGCCCGCGAAGTCTCGGCGGCGAGGATCATTCCGGTCGCTGCCGATGAGGCTGCTGGCGCCAGTGAAGAAGGGTGGGCCCTTGGGAAAAGCCCGGCGGTACGCCTCTGCGTTCTCGGCGGCGCGAGCGGCGCTTCTTCGTTGCCGAGCACCGGGGCCTCGGTCAGCGCGACCTCGTCGCCGACCCTCTCCAGCGACACGTCGTCGATCCAGAAATAACCGGACGCCATCAGTCCAAACGACGGCCCCGCCTGCTTCTTCTCCTTGATCTCGCCCACATAGGTGAGCTTGGTCCAGCCAAACGTTCCGTTTTTGTTTAATTGCTGATACTTGCCATCGAACATGAACTCGGTGGTGAAGTTGTAGGTTCCCTTGCCGATATCGAGGCCCCGGAGGTAGGCCGTGACGCGGTACCTACCCCGACTCAACTCGACGTTCTGGGTCACCCGGATCTTGGCCCCGATGCCCCCGTAGAGCAAGTACGAGTGCTTTCCGGTGCGCGCCACCTCGCCGACCCGGAAGTCGCAGTCACCCTCGTACTCCCACCCTCCCCATCGGGCGAAGACCAGACCGAACTGATCCTTGCTCTTGCTGACCTTGAATGAGGGATCGTCCAGCAGGTTCCCGTCTCCCTTGCCGCGGGCGCCTGGGATCAAGGCGACAGCCGCGGCCAGGAGGAGCAGCATTTTGGAATCACGCATAGACTTGCCTCCATTATACAGATGATGGCATGAGCACGCGATGGCTTCATCGGGGCGGTTTGACCGGGTGCTCACGTGCGCCGGGAGCTTCGACGATCGGCCAGCTCGCCCGCAGCTCGTCCTTGTGGGGGCCGCTAATCTGTCCGCGATGGGCCGCGAAGCCGGTAATCCGGCGGCCCCCCCGGAGGATCGGCCGTTCACCGGGAAAAGCTTGATAAACGACCGGGGCGGAGGCCGAGCCGCCATCCTCGGGAAGGAATCTCAGGGTTGCTCCCAGCTCATAGGACCCGGCGCGGACCAGGATCGTGACGGGAGCGAGGTTCTTCGCGTCTTTCCGCATCCTCCGGACGGCGTCGCGCGCGTGGCGGAGCGTCGCGAACGGCCCGTCGCTGCGTGCCGCGTTGCGTACATCGAGCCGACCCGACCAGGCATCGTCGCCTTGCGTCGAGACGAAGAAACGAACCGGCGTCTCGGCGCGCACGGCCGATCCTGCCAGCAGCAAACCGACGGTGAGGATTGCCACGGGAAGCGGAATTCCACTCGTTCGGTAACGACCGATCATGACAGCTTCTCCAACGGGCGGGCGCCCATCGGGAGCAAGGACGAGAGAGGCCCTCCAGCGTCCGGGCGCCGGCTGTGCGGGCTCTTGCCGCGCGGGCCAAGCCGTCCGCCTCGAGCGACTGACCCGAAACACATTGCATGCGACATTTCAGATCCAAAGGAAGCGACGAGAAGATTGGTGGGCCTCACGCCGCGAGCGATGTTCGACCCACCCCACGGCCAGATCGCACCCCTGGTGGTGTGTAGGGTGGGTCGAGGCCTCAGCGAGGCCCACCAGCGCGCGCTTACTTTTCCCTGGGCCTCTACAAGGCCCGCGGCGTTCGCTAATGTGGCTTCCCTGTGGATGAACCCGGACCCCGATCGCCGAGAGAGCGAAGGTATTTCATGGCAATTACCGATTATTTGTTTGGCCGGCGCCTGGCGACTTACGAGGAGGGTGAGCAACGGGTCGGGGTTCTCGCGGGCATCCCGATGCTCGGGCTCGACGCGCTTGGTTCGGCCGCGTACGGCCCGGAAGCCGCCCTGACGCTGCTCATTCCGCTGGGCACCGCCGGCCTGGGCTACGTCGGGCCGATCAGCACGCTGATCATCATCATCCTGATGGTCGTCTATTTCTCCTACCGGCAGACCATCGCGGCGTATCCCCTCGGCGGAGGATCGTACACTGTAGCCAGGGAGAACCTGGGCACGACCGCCGGCCTGCTCGCCGCCGCCGCGCTCATGCTCGACTACGTGCTGGTCGTCGCCGTGGGCATCTCGGCCGGTGTCGGAGCCCTGGTTTCGGCACTCCCCATGCTCCAGCCCTACACCCTGGGGCTCTGCCTGGCGATCCTGGCACTCCTCACGGTTGTCAACCTCCGCGGCGTGCGCGAGTCAGGCATCGCGTTCATGGCTCCGACGTACCTCTTCATCGTCACCCTGCTTGCGGTGCTGGCCTACGGCGCGCTCAAGGCAGTCGCGGCGGGCGGCCACCCGATGCCGGTCGTGGCGCCGGCGGACTTGCCACAATCGCAGATGGCCGGCAGTCTCTGGATCTTCATGCGGGCCTTCGCCAGCGGCTGCACGGCCATGACGGGCGTCGAGGCCATCAGCAACGGAGTCACGGCGTTCAGGGAACCGACCGTGCCCCATGCCCGCAAGACCCTGACGGCCATCATCATGATCCTGGCGGTCATGCTGGCCGGCATCGCCTACCTGTGCCGGGCTTACCACATCGGCGCAACCGAGCCCGGCCAGCCCGGATACCAGAGCATCCTCTCACAGCTCGTGGCCGCGGTCGTCGGTCGGGGAATCTTCTACTACATCACGATCGGTTCGGTTCTCTGCGTGCTGGCCCTGTCGGCGAACACCGGCTTCGCGGACTTTCCCCGCCTCTGCCGGATCGTCGCGCAGGACGGCTTCATGCCGCGGAGCTTTGCCCACCGCGGACGGCGCCTGGTTTACTCGCACGGCATCCTCGTCCTGGCCGGGCTTTCGGCCGGGCTGCTGATCGGTTTTGGAGGCATCACCGACAACTTGATCCCCTTGTTCGCCGTCGGAGCGTTCCTGGCCTTCACACTCTCACAGGCCGGCATGGTCGAGCACTGGAGGAGGGCGGGCGGTCAGCACGCCGGCAAGTCAATGGCGATCAACGCCACCGGAGCCGTCTGCACGGCCGTGACACTCGTCGTCGTCCTGGTGTCCAAGTTTGCCGAAGGTGCCTGGGTCATGATCCTCCTGGTCCCGGCCCTGATCGTCCTGTTCACCAGCGTGCACCGCCATTACCAGTCCGTTGCCCGCCAGCTTGCCAGCTCCGAGCCGCTGGATGCCCAGGGGCTGCAACCTCCCGTCGTGCTGCTGCCGATCGGTAGCTGGAGCACCATCACCCGCAAGGCCATGCGGTTCGCACTCGAGCTCTCCCCCGAACTCTATGCCCTGCACATCGCCGGCGACGAGAAGGCGATGCTGGCCCTCGAGGACGGCTGGAAGACCCTGGTCATGGAGCCGACCAAGGCGGCTGGGGTGCCGGCGCCCAAGCTGATCGTGGTCTATTCCCCGTACCGCCGGCTCTATTCGCCGCTCAAGGAAGCCCTGACGGAACTGAGAAATGCCCATCCCGATCGCGACATCGCCGTGATCATTCCTCAGCTTATCGGAACCCGCTGGTACCATGTTCTCCTGCACAACCAGACGGGAGTTCTGTTCGAAGCCTATCTCCGGCTCAGCGGCTTCCGCCGGGTGATCGTGATCAACGTTCCGTGGTACCTGAAGGAATGAATGGTGCAGAGCCGGATGGCCGTCCCAGAACAAATGGGTTCTCTACGGCGTAATTCGACAAGACCGGCTCGGTACTGTCTAAGAGACGCAGGCGTCCCACGTCATAATGAAGGCGAGGTCATCGTCGCTTGCTCGTGATCACATGCTCCCCTTCCCGCGCGAGGACTGAAATGCCATGAGACGACACATCGTTCTGAAGGCTCTGATCCTGCTGCCGATCCTGGGCTGCGGTGAGGCGCAAGAGCACGCGAGCGCGGTGAAGTCGGTGGAACGGGGTTCCGCCAGCGCCCCAGGGGCTGCTGTGACGCCCGCTGCCCCTGCATCCGCCGACGGCAGTGTGGGTTATGGATCGTCCGCTATGATGCGCGGGATGATGGGGGCGATGGGCACGGCGATTCAAGCGCCAATCAATACGGCCGCGCTGTCACGGAAGATCATCTATGACGGCGAGGTCGACCTGATCGTCAAGGACGTGGACCCGATCGCCAAGCAGGTGGTGACCTTCATTCAGGACGCGCGCGGCTACATCGCCGAGCAGAGCACGACCGGCTCTCCGGGCTCTCCGCGGTCGATGCGCTGGAAGCTGCGGGTGCCTGTCGAACAGTTCGAATCGCTCGTGCAGAAGGTCGTCGCGCTGGGGGAGCTCGAGCAGAACAAGCGGACGTCGCAGGACGTGACCGAGCAGTTTTACGACATCGAGGCCCGCATCAAGAACAAGAAAGCCGAGGAGAAGTCGCTCACCAAGATCCTCGACGAACGGACCGGCAAGCTCGACGACGTGCTCAAGATCGAGACCGAGCTCAGCCGCGTCCGGGGTGAGATCGAGCAGCTCGAAGGTAAGATCCGGGTCCTGGAGAACCTCTCGTCCCTGGCCACGCTCACCCTCAGCGTCCGCGAGCGCGAGAAATTCGAGCCGCCCCCGCCCGCCGTGGCTGGCTTTCCAACTCAGGTCGCGCGGACCTGGGAGAACTCGCTACATGGCCTGATCAACCTCGGAAAAGCCTTCATTCTCTGGGCCGTGGACTGGGTGCTCTGGATCCCGCTCTTGATCGTCGCCGGACTCCTGGCCTGGGTCATCCTGCGCCGGCTGTTCAGGCTTCTCCCCCGGATCATCGCCCTGGCGAATACGCCGATCACTCCGCCCAAGGCCCCATGACGAGGGCCAGGCTAACCCAGGCCAGGCGCGCGAGGCTCACGCCAGCCGGCGCTCGACCTCGGGAAGCAGCCGTGCAAAATCGAGGTGGTTGGGACAGGCTTGCCGCGCGGCCTCAAGATCGGCGCCCGACCAGTCGCGGGCTGCGGGCGAAAGCTCCTCATAGCACCGCCTGGCCTCGGTCCGCAGGCCGTGGTGTTCATGATAGGTTAGGAACCGGGTCAGGTTGCCGAGCTCAGCCCGGGTGCCTGCCGCCTCGGAACAGCGTCCGTCGCAATCGGCGCAGAGCGTGAGTCCATGAGCCAGCGCCGCGTCGCGAAGCTGGCGCAGGTCGGCCGCCTTGACCGGCTCGAACCGTCGGGCCGCGTCGGCGTTGATCCGGATGCGATCGGTGTTGTTCATCGACACGCAGGACGAGCTGATCCGCTCGTCGGTCCAGATCGCGTGCAGCAGCCCCTGGAAGGGAGTCAGCTTTCGTTCGGCAAGCATCGGAACTTTTTGAGCCACCTCGTCGAGAATACCCCTCTTGTTTTCGCCGCTCTGGAAATGACCGGCGATCTGCTTCATGGAGATCAGCCCGATCCCCTTCTTCCAGCAGGCGTCGAGTGCCTTGTTGAGCGGTGCGTCCTTGTCCAGCCAGGGCGTGTACTGGAGCATGATCGCGTCAACAATGCCCCCCTGGGCGGCCGCCTCGAGGATCTGGGCGCGATTCTTGTGATGGGTCGAGATGCCGACAAAGCGCGCCTTGCCGGACTTGCGAATCGCGTCGGCCGCCTCCTTGAACTCACGGCTCTTGACGAAGTTTATCGCCTCGTCGAGCGAGTGGTTGTCTCCGAAGCTGTGAATAAAGAAGAGGTCCAGATAGTCAGTTCCCATGTTGGCCAGGCGCTGGTCGAGCTTTCCCATGATCTGGGCCGGGGTCCGCGGGAGGTCCTTGGTGACCACGAAGATCTGCTTACGGACCTCGGGCTCTTGCTGGAACCAGAGCTTGAAATCAGGCTCGGACTGGTAGCGCTCTGACGTGTCGAAGCAGCGGATTCCCTGGGAGTACGCATAACGGAGAATTCGCTGAAGGCCCGCTCCCTTACCAGTGCCCGCGTCCAGGATGGTGACGTCGACCCCCGTCTTGCCCAGGGGCCGCCTGGGAATGGAAAGCGCCTTCGCGCTCGCCTCTTGGGCGTGTGTGTCGAGTCCGGAGCCCAGGCTGACGGCCGTGGCGGTGGCCAGCGCTCCGGCCTGGAGAAACGAGCGGCGATCTGTGCTGTTCGAAGGGTCGGTAGACATGGCTACTGGCTCTCCACTCGGGAATCGACAGGAAACATGGTCGTGACGAGGTACCTTCTGACGATGATCCTACCCACGAGCACCAGGGTTTCCAAGCGGTGTCCTGTCAGTCACCTGGCATCGGCCTGGTTCGGCATCTCGGCGCGGGTGTCCTCGATGAAGATCGAGAGCAAGTCGAGCGCGGCGCGGCGGACGTCGGAATTGCCGTCGCCGAGCTGGCGGATCAAGCCCGGAGTGGCCTTAGGCAGGCGAGCACGTCCGGCTGCACGGCGGGATCGGTGCCGGAGAGCAGTTCGACCAGGGCCAGCATCGTCCGCGGCCGCCGCGAGCACGGGGATCAAGGATTGCGGCTCATACCCGTGGTGCGCCAGCGAGTGGCACGCCGCAAGTCGTACATCAATGCTCGGGTCACCGAGTGCCTCGACCAGGTAAGCCCTTGCGAACGCGGGGCTCTTGTGTTCCAGGTCCAGCACAACGCCCTGGCGCGTCTTGATATCCGGACTCCGCAGCGCTTTGAGAATCCTCCGCTGCTCGAGCCAGTCTTCCACCCTCGGCGTGGCGAACTCGACCCCCGAATAGATCGCCACCAGGCCCCAGGCCAGCAGCGCCGCGTACATGATCGGCCCGAACATTCTCTTCCGCCGCCGGGACATGAGTTAGCCCTCGACTCTGCCCGTCTGCCCACACTCGATCGGCCTGGAGCTCCTTCATCATGCCCGAAATCTGACATTTGTACAAGACACCGGCGCACGTTCCGATCCTGCCCCTCCTGCCCTTGGGTCTTTGCCGGGCGCGGGAAGAGAACGACCAGGGGACCGGCCAATGCACGACAAGCGTCGCGATCAGCCAGTCCCCCGGTGCTATGACTTTCCTGAGTTGTCCAGCGAATGGTTGCAGAGCCCGACTCCTCGACGACGGAGAATCCAGCAACGCGGACAAGCCTGAAGTACCCGCGAAGGAGCAATTCCGGGTCGCGTTATTCCGGGTCGCGTCAAGGACGCAGTATCGGCACGACGTGATGGCGACTCAGACAGAGACGCCCGGCCTCACTCGAGATCACCTTGCAGGCTGCCCGCCGGTGCGGACCTCGAAGGAGTGGAAAGCATTCTGGCCATGGACACCATGGGCAGCATGCACAACGTCGGCAACATTGTCGTGGGCAACCAGTAGATAAAAATCATTCGGCTCTCCTGGATACATCAGCGGGGCGCACGTGAGCCCCATCAGAAGTCCGGTCTGATATGCAGCAAAGCCCATGCCCCCAATCGCTTGTGCACCTGCGATATCGCTTTCCCGCAAGTTCCCAATCCCTTATGAACTGTCGAATTATGGCTCTGTGTGAACATTTCTTAATGGTTGTTTTTGGGCGTGCATCTCTCGCTTCATGCCCATTTTCTTAGCACTTTTGCTCTGCAATGTGCAAACCTGACTTCCCATCGCGATCGGCGAAGGGAGGCTGCGGTTGCAGTCCAGTCCTATTCGACCTGACTCGATCGTCGTTCACTTCAACGCCGCTCGCGGATGATGGTCTCCGAGAGCGGTTCCCCCTTGCTGGCAATCGGGACGTCATCGTCGTCGATATCCTAGGCGGGATTGGGAAGCTGAGTAATTAACCCGTCGGCAAGCAATTGCTGATTCAGCTCGTCGGGCGTGAGCGGCTTCTTGGCAGGTTGCGCCTGCTTTTGCTTGCGCTGCTGGAATGACGGCCAGGCGGTAGCAACGGCATCGTCGGCAGAGGCGAAATGTCCGCTCTGGACTGCGGCCTCAATCGAACGTTCCACGTCTTTGAGAGCCAGCACGACGGCCTCGCTTAGCAGGCTATTTGTGGCCCCGGTGTCCAGGATCAGCTCGAGCGTGAGACTTCGTGCCGGACCGGTGACCTTTGCCTCGATCATGATCGGCCCATGCTTCGGATTGAAGGGCACGCTCATAAGACGAGTACCACGTCCTCAGGATGTTCCCCGAGGGAGCGCAGCGCGTACCGGCCCGGTGGAAAATCCATCACCTTGCGGCAAACCTCGTCGCGATCGCTACCGTGAAAGAGAACCTTACCGGCCTGGAGCCGGAGCGCCTCGTCGGTCTGCGGATCGCCGATCAGCACCCATTCTGGTGCGTACCTGGCCTCGATCTCCTGGAGCGTCAAGATGTCTTCCATCTTCTCCTCCGTGGCCTTCGTCTCGATTTCATTGTTTGATTTCATCCTCAGCCGCGAAGTCCCGCAGCTCCTCGGTCGGGATGTTCTTGCGGGTGTCGTGATGCCGGTTGGCGTCAAGCTCCGGGAGCGCAGGTGTCGGGTCTTTCTTCTTGCGGGCCATCAGGGGTTTGTCTCCTGGGCGATGATATTCGTGATGGTTTGGATCAGCAGGGGGACATGTTTCTCTGCTGCGTCCCAGACGATCTCGTAATCGACCCGATGAAACGCGTGAACCAGACGGTCGCGCATGCCCGCGAGTTTCGACCAGGGGATCTCAGGGTGGGCCGAGATCGTCGCGTCGGAGAGGCGTTTCACGGCTTCCCCGGCAATCACGAACTCATACAGGACGGCCGAACGCGTTTTCCGGTCTTGCTCGAACCGCTCTCGCGTGTATCCCGCGACGTGATCCAGGATCGCTTCCCCAAAGGTCTTGATGTGACCAAGGCTTACCAGATCATGATTCGGATTCATAGATGAGTCGCGCTGTGCTGAGGATGCGATCCTTCTCTGAGGGAAGAGCACTGTGCTCCACCCCGCGCCGTGAATGGACCCGGACCTTTCGGTGCATGACGCCCGATAGGTCGTTTTCCAGGGAGTCGAGCTTCGATCCCCAGGGCCCGAAATCGTTTCGAAGGAACATGACCAGGAACTCGATCTCGTCGTCGGGCCCGGGATCCTTCTCGAGAATCGGGCCGTGAACCCAGAGCTGGGAAACCCCGCACCGGCGGCACGCGTCGCCGATCCGGTCGAGCGGCACTCTCGTGGCCAGCTCGGTATCGATCTGCCCGATGCTCATCGTCTGCCTCCCTCGTGGACTGGAACAACCTGCCGACTCACGGCTGAGCGGATCAACTCTGACACATTATCGGTTCATCCGGGGCAAGCGTACAGGCCTTGAAAAAAGTGGACATGCTTGCCCAATCTAATCCTGAATCAAGCGTGATATATAACCCGGAGGGCAAGATTTCTCAAGAAAAGCTTGAAAACCCCGCAGGTTTTTGGAATAATGTAGAAGAGAATACGTTCTCATTATTCCAAAACAAGGGGG
>JBEKTN010000191.1:0-15690 GCA_049516015.1 Isosphaeraceae bacterium
CCACGGGCTGTTCTCGCCTGGCTCGCAGCCCACGGCTTCCAGCCAGACCTGGTCTGCAAGTCCCACTGGACTGCGGGCGAGGTGGGCGTGCGGGCCATGGTGCTTGGGGCCACGAAGTGTTAGAACGACACTTGTAATGGTCGGTTTTCCAGTGCGTTATGGTCCCCCTGGTCGCTCAGAAGAGCGAAATGGCCGTCAGGGCGGATCGGCTTGCCGATGGCCATAAGTCTTTCATACCCAAGGGATTAGATTGCGTCCCATGACCTTGTTCAACCCCGTTTTTAATTGCCTGACGCCTTAAGGTCGTAAAACGATTAAAAACCCAGGCTGATGAGGGACTGACTCCAGCCGACGAAGCTGGCTATGTCTTTCTGAGTCAGCCCCCAGCCCAGCGCTTCCTGGCCTCCACGCCCAGTTCCCTCGGTAAGATTCTGACGAACTTTCACGTGCGTGCAGCCGTTCTCGTCGTGCCCGTCCATGCCGCTGATGACCGCTTGCGGACGTGTCCCCTGGTCCCCTTCCATATTCTGAACGCCCGTACAAGTTCGGGCTTGCCTCCAGTGGCGTTCCGGCTCACAATCAGAGGAGTGGCGACTCGATCGGGGAAATGCGGATTGTAAGGCGAAAGGTTGCGGCACCTGATGGCTCCGCTGGATGACGGCGACGCTGACGATGACGTGCTGGCGCGGTTCCTGCCGCCGGTGGCGGCTTGGTTCCGGGACGCGCTCGGGGACCCGACGCCTGCGCAGCGGCTGGGCTGGCCGGCGATCGCGGCCGGGCGGAACACGCTGATCGTGGCGCCCACCGGATCGGGCAAGACGCTGGCGGCGTTCCTGGCGGCGCTCGATTTGCTCTGGAGGACCCCCCGGCGCGAAGCGGGCGTGCGGATCCTCTATGTTTCGCCGCTCAAGGCTCTCAATGAGGACATAAGGCGCAACCTCGAGGTCCCGCTGGCAGGCAT
This sequence comes from Isosphaeraceae bacterium, assembly GCA_049516015.1. Taxonomy (GTDB): domain Bacteria; phylum Planctomycetota; class Planctomycetia; order Isosphaerales; family Isosphaeraceae; genus Aquisphaera. The sequence goes on from JBEKTN010000191.1 coordinate 962, forward strand.
CCTGGAGCGATCCCGGGATTGCGGACCGCCCCTGAGCCCGCTTCAGGTGGCCGTCCGCAGCGGCGATACTCCGGCGCGCGATCGCGCCCGGCTGGTCCGCAAGCCGCCCGATATCCTGATCACGACGCCCGAATCGCTGCACCTCATGCTCACCAGCCGGGCCCGCGAGATCTTGCGCGGGGTTTCCCACGTCATCATCGATGAGATTCACGCCGTCTGCGGCAACAAGCGCGGGGTCTTCCTGGCCCTGCTCCTGGAGCGTCTCGAGGCGATCTCCAAGGCGTCCTTCCTGCGTGTCGGTCTGTCCGCAACCCAGCGGCCGCTCGAGGAGGTGGCGCGCTATCTGGGTGGTCAGAGATGCGTCGCCACGGCACCGGGGGAGCGGCGATTCGAAGCCCGACCGGTCACGATCATCGACGCCGGCCGGCGCAAGACCATGGACCTTCAAGTCATCTGGCCGGGCCCTGATGAGGGCCGCTTCCTCGGCCCGCCGGGCACCATCTGGCCGGCCATCGAAGAGCGGATCGTGGGCCTGATCGATGGCCATCGATCGGCGATCGTCTTTACCAACAACCGCCGGACCGTTGAGAAGCTGACCGGCCGGCTCAACGAGGCCGTTGCGGCGGCCCGGCCGATCGAGACCGAGCCCGACTCCGAGCCCCGGGCCCATCCCGCCTGGTTCCGCGCCCACCACGGCAGCCTCAGCCTCGAAGAGCGCCGGGCTACTGAAGAAGAGCTCAAGAGCGGCGCGCTCAAGGGCGTGGTGTCGACGGCCTCGCTCGAACTCGGCATCGACATGGGAGAGGTGGATCTGGTCTGCCAGGTGGAGTCGCCGGGCAACATCGCCCGCGGCTTGCAGCGGGTGGGCCGGGCCGGCCACGTGGTTCATGGCGTCAGCAAGGGCAGGTTGATCGCCAAGACGGCGAGCGATCTGCTGGAGACGGCCGCCCTGGCCCGGGCCATGGTCGAGGGGAACATCGAGCAGTTGCGCGTGCCGCATGGTTGTCTTGACGTCCTGGCCCAGCAGGTTGTGGCCTGCGTGGCGATGGATCGCTGGGACGTGCCCGACCTCTTCGACTTGGTCCGCCGCGCCTCTCCTTTTGACGATCTGTCGCCGGAGGTCTTCGAGCGCGTGCTCTGCCTGGTCTCGGGGCGGTTCCCGACCGGCTCACTGCGCGATCTTCGCGCGCGGATCGCCTGGGATCGCATTCACAACCGTCTGGCGGCCCTGCCCGGTTCGGCGCGGTTGGCCCTGGCCGGCGGCGGGACGATTCCCGATACCGGGCAATTCCCGGTGTTCCTCGGCGCGGCAGGACCGCGACTGGGCGAGCTCGACGAGGAGTTCGTCTTCGAGCGTCGGGTCGGTGAGGCCTTCGCGCTGGGGAACAACACCTGGAGGATCGACGCCATTGAAGCTCATCGCGTCGTGGTCCGGCCGGCCGAGGGAAACACCGCGGTCATGCCGTTCTGGAGGGGTGAGAACTCGCCTCGCTCGGCGGAGCTCGGCGCTGCCGTGGGCGCGCTTTGCCGGGAGATCGCCGGCCGGCTCGACGATCCCGAGCTACCCCGCTGGCTCGAAGAACAGTGCCGGCTCGAGGCCCGGGCGACGCGGCCCTTGATTCGCCATGTTGCCCGCCAGGCGCGCGTTGCAGGCGTTGTGCCGGACGACCGCACGATCCTGGTCGAGACCTTTCGCGACCCGGCCGGAGAGCTCGGCCTGGCGGTCCTGTCCCCGTTCGGCGGCAGGATGCACCAGGGGTTGAAACTCGCACTGCTGGGCCGCATCCGCGAGCGCTACGGCATCCAGGCCTCGTGCCTGCATGGCGACGACGGGCTCTTGATCCGGCTGCCCGGAATGGATGACCCTCCACTCGACCTGCTCGATGGTCTGACCGCCGACGAGGCGGAGCGATTGATCCGCCTGGAGCTGCCGGAGACCGCACTTTACGGGCTGCGATTTCGCCAGAACGCAGCCCGGGCGCTGCTCATGCCCCGGCCGGATCCCGCCAGGCGGACCCCGCTCTGGCTGCAACGGCTGCGGGCGAAGGATCTGCTCCAGGTCGTGGGCAAGTTTCCCGATTTCCCGATCGTCATCGAGACGTTTCGCGAATGCCTCGATCAGGACCTGGAGCTGACTCGCCTGCGCTGGCTGTTCGAGGCGATCAGCGCGGGGACGGTGCGGATCGTCAGCCGGCAGGGCGAGATCGCGTCGCCGTTTGCCTCCGAGCTGATCTTTCAGTTCACGCCGAGTTACCTCTACGAGTGGGACGAGCCGCGGCGCGGAGACCTGAGGCCGGGGGGACCGGCCGTTGACGAGGACCTGCTGGACGCCCTACTAAGAGCACCGGAGGGGGCACGGCTGCTCGATCCCCAGGCGCTGGGGCGGGTCGAAGGCCGCCTCCGCCGCCGCGGGCTGCCCCCGCGCACGGCCGAGGAGATGGCCGAAACGCTGCGGGCACTCGGCGACCTGTCGAGCTCCGAGTTGTTCGGGCCGGTCGAGCGGTTGCTCGAAGAATTGAGCCAAGAGGGTCGGGCCGTCCGGATCGATCTTCCCGGGACCGCGGAGCCAATTCGGTGGGTCCTGGCCGAGGACGAGACGCGGTATCGCCGCGCCTTCCCCTCTGATGGCGAGCACGACCTGGACGACCTGGGCTCAATCGTCAGGCAATACATGCGTACTCATGCGTTGATCGGTATGGCCGAGCTCTGCCGGCGCTATCCCATCGCGCCGGAACTGGCGGCCGAGATGCTGGATCACTGGGTCGAGACGGGTGGGTTGATCCGCCTGGCGCCGGCCGACCCCGAGGCGGAATGCCGGTGGGCGGAACCGGAAAACCTGGCCGAGATTCAGCGCCTGAGCGTGGCGATTCGCCGCCGCGAGAGCGTGGCGGTCGCCCCCGAGGTCTTCGCCGATTTTCTGCTGCGCCGTCAGCACCTTCATCCGGCAACTCGGCTCGACGGACCAGGCGGCCTGGAAGCCGCCCTGGAGCAGCTTCAGGGGTACGCCGCCCCCGCCGAGTTCTGGGAAAGCGAGATCCTGCCCCGCAGGGTCCGAGGCTATCGAACGGCCTGGCTCGATGAGCTGCTCGCGACCGGCTGCTGGCTCTGGCGCGCGGCCCGCGATGGCAGGGACGAGCCTTCGGTCGCGCTGGTTCCCCGCGATTTCGCAGGCGAGTGGCGCAGCCACCCGGACGAGGGCGAAATGTCGGCCGACGAGCGGCAGGTCCTCGAAGTCCTGGCCGGCCGGGGCGCCAGCTTCGCGACCGACCTGGCGCGGGTCTCGGGTCTGGAGCCCTCGCGGCTGCGCCGCGCTCTCCGCGATTTGATGCTGCGGGGCCAGGTGACAAACGACCGGTTCGACCCGCTTCGCCCAGGGGCCTTCGACATGATTGATGCCTTGGTCGAGGCAAGGGCGCCTGGCGCTGGCCGCTTGCACCGCCTCCGCCCACGCCGGGTCAATGCCGGCGGTGCCGATGGGCGATGGGCCTTCCTGGAACCCTCGGCCGAGAGCGAGGAGGACCGGCGCTTGGCGTGGGTTGGCGTGCTGCTTGATCGCTACGGAATCCTGACGCGGGAAATGGTGGAACTCGATCCCTGGGCGCCATCCTGGTCCGATCTTGCTCCCCTGCTGGCCCGCTCCGAGTTGCGGGGCGAGCTGCGCAGGGGCTACTTCGTCGAGGGCTTCTCCGGAGTCCAGTACGCCAGCGACGAGGCTGCCGAGGCATTAGCCCGACTCGCGGGTACTGTTGCTCCGGGCGCCGGCGACGTGCTGCTGGCCGCCGCCGACCCGGCCAACCTTTACGGCAGCGGCGCTCCGCTGGACATTCCCCTGCTCGACGGCGGGACGGCTCGACTGAGCCGTCTTCCCGGCAACTACCTCGTCATGAGCGGCGGCCGCCCGGTCCTGGTCATCGAAGCGTATGGCAAACGCTTGACCGGCCTGGCCTCAGCCTCACAGTCCGAGGTCCACGAAGCGCTGGCTCACGTCGTCAAGCTTGCCGGGCCCCAGCGGCAGGTCCTCAAGGTCGAGACCGTGAGCGGCGAGCCCGCCTGGAAAAGCCCGGCCGCACCCCGCCTCGCCGAGCTCGGGTTTGTACGCGATCACCCGGGTATGACGTATTACGCGGTCTGGGCCAAGCAAGACCGTCAGACCGCGGCGAGCGCAGTACCCCATGGCGGTTTACCAGCGGATTGTTGATCAAGGGAGGAAGTGAAGATGGCTGGCAATGTCTTGTCAAGTCACAGCCTTGCGGCTAGGGTAACCGCAGACAGGGAGGCGTTCGAACGGAATCCTGGAAGGACGCTCGGGTGAGAGATCCCGGCGGAACAGCGATGGAAATCGGCTACGGCGACATGACGTCAACTGCAACCCTCTCCCACTTTCCCGCCACGAATGACCGCGGGCCCGAGCTCGGTTCCGCCGACCCCCCTGAGGACTGGCTGCCCGGAGCACTGCTGCGCTGGGTGGTCGCGCCGCTGGTCGCTCTCTGGTGCGCCTTCCTGGTCTTGACCTGGCTTCCCAGTTACCTCACGTGGCCCTGGCAGAATGACTCCGAGCACTTCGCCATGCTCGCCCAGCTCTGGGATGCGGGCAAGCTGCCGTATCGTGATATGTTCAGCACCCAGTTCCCCGGTGAGATTTACATCCACTATCTGCTGGGAAAGGCGTTCGGCTGGGGCGACACGGCCGCCTACTATGCCTTCGACGCCGCCCTGGTGATCGTGTTCGGCATCCTGCTTGTGGCCTGGGGACGCCGGCGGAACGGGGCACTCTTGCCGGGCTTGATCGGCTTCAGCACCTTCCTCCTGTACTATGTCTCGCAGAATACCTTGGTCGCGGGAGAACGGGACTGGCATGCCGCGTTCCTGGCGATGTGCAGCCTGTTGCTGCCAGGTCTGGGTTCGGGCCGTACCCTCCAGACCCTCTCCGCCGTCGCGTTCGGGCTGGCGCTCGCGGTGCGGCCGCAAGTCTTCCTGCTTTTGCCGGCAATCTTTCTGGCGCTCCATGGCTCGGCCCAGTCCCGGGGAGAATCCTGGAAGCAGATCCTCGTAGCCTGCGTCGGTTGGGGCGTCGTGGCGGGTGCGGTCACGGCTCTCGGCTTCCTGCCCCTGGTGTGGGCCGGGATCCTCGGTGACTTCCTGGGCTGCATGAAGGCCCTGGTCCAGCCTCCCTACAACACGACAAGCCCTGGCCAGATCTTGGTCCGGCTGTCGCCTCAAAAGCATCCCGCCGTCTTGCTCGCCGTGACTGCGCTGATCGTGCTGCTCTGGAACGGGACCGCTGGACCGAACCGGCGTCACGCGTGGGTCGTGCTCGCGGCGGTCGCGGGAGTGCTGTTTTACGCCGCGATCAGCCCGATCAGAAACGCCTACCACGCCATCCCCCAGGTCGCGGTGGCCGCGCTCGGCGTCACTTACCTCGTGACTCAACTCCTCCGATTTGGCGGCCAGCAGACTCGCCTGACTGTCGCGGCGGTCGCGCTGACGTTCTTGTTCTTCGGCGCGAGTGCCAAGCCCCTCGCGTTCAAGGCGCTGAGACCCGGGACGGAGACATACGGCCTGCCGACGGCGTTGCGCGTGCTCCGCAACGGCGAAATGCCCCCGTCCACTCCGCTGGGCTACTTCTCCGACTACCCCTGGAGAGACCATCGCGCCTTGATGGACTACCTGCGACAGCACACGACTTCGGACACCCGGGTCGCCAATTTGCTGGTCGAACACACCTCGGCCGTCACCAGCGAGATCCCACGGCTCACGCAGCTACCCGTCGACTCGAATTGTCTGGGGATGTATCACATCCCTTCGTTGGTCGCACGCGACACCACGGCCCTGGAAAACAGCACCGACCCGTGCGTCGTTCTCTGGGACCCGACCAGCTTGACGGCGCGCGCCACGGAGTTCTCCCGGCTGTTCGAGACGGTCCGCCGTCTCTTCCAATTCGAAACCCGGTTCGGGTCGCTCGAAGTCTGGCGCCGCCGGCCGGAGAGAGACCAGCCCGGGCCCCATTGAGGGAGGTTCGCGGGGGACGCCGAGACTCGGCTTGCAGACCTTGGACACACGGCGCTCTGGCCCGGAGGACGACCATCGGTACATAATTACTGATAGAGAGACGATCAGCAGAGGACGCGGAGGCACTAGTCATGCCGGTTCACGACTGGACTCGCGTGAGCGCGGGCATTTTTCAGCACTTCCACCTCGAGTGGATCGGTGACCTCTCGAGGCGATTGAACCGGGGGCTACTGCCTCCTGATTACTATGCCTTGGCCGAGCAGTTTGCCGGTGGACTGGGCCCCGACGTGCTCACACTTCAGTTACCCGAGAACCGTGTGGCGGCGATCGCTGATCCGGCGGGGGGAATCGCTCTCGCCGCTAACCCACCGAAAGCTCGCTTCCGATTGCGGGCAGAGCCGGACGTCTACGCCGCCAAGGCGAGGACGGTCGTCATCCGGCACTCCAGCAATCACCGGATCGTCGCGATGCTCGAAGTTGTCTCGCCGGGAAACAAGAACACGCGTCACGGCCTGCGCGCATTCGTTGCCAAGGCTGGACAGATCCTCAGGGCGGGAATCCACCTGGTGATCGTCGATCTGTTTCCTCCGGGCCTACGCGATCCCCAGGGCATCCACAAGGCAATCTGGGATGATTTCATCGAAAACCACTTTGTTCTACCCTCAGACCGAACGCTTACCCTGGCCTCTTACATCGGCGGCACCTTTCCCGAGGCGTTCGTTGAGCCGATCGAGGTCGGCGCCACTCTGTGCGACATGCCGATGTTCCTCACCCCCGATGTTTACATCCCCTTGCCGCTGGAAGCGACCTATCAGTCGGCGTGGGAAGCCGTACCGACATTCTGGCGAGACGTCCTCGATGCGCCGTGACCCCTTGCAGGAAATCCGCTTCGAGACCTGGCCGGAGGTCTCATCCATCCCGTGGATCTTGAAGATTTGATGTATCGGGTGACATGCCCGAGGTCATGCTTTAAGATTGGTTCCACAATGGGTTTCGCTCCAGCAATGGAACGACGGTGTCCGGCGGATCTTGTTGTTCCCAGAGCGCGTTTTTTTCGCAGGCTCTCTCTTATAATAGAATGACTACTCTTCACCGGGTCGCCACGGCTTGTCTGGCAGGCACGGATGAAGCCGCCAGACGAGGACGTGACCCTGGCGGGCCGGGAATGACCGCGGGAGTCGCGTGATGGAGACCGCCTCGAGCGTGCACGGTCTTGACGAGAAAAGCGTCTACGATTGCATTGTGATCAGCGATCTGCACCTGGGCAGCGATGTCTGCCAGGCGAAGCTACTCGAGGAGTTCTTGACCTGGGCGGTCGAGCACTGCCGCGAGCTTGTAATCAACGGCGACATCTTCGATGATCTCAACTTCAAGCGGCTCACGAAGCGGCATTTCGCCTGTTTGAAGGTCATTCGCCGCAACACCGACCGCGACGACATCCGGGTCGTGTGGGTTCGTGGCAACCACGACGGCCCCGCCGACACGATCAGCCACATCGTGGGCGTCGATATCCTCGACGAATACGTCTTCGACAATGGCGAGATCCAGCTCCTGATCCTGCACGGCGACCAGTTCGACACCATCATCACCGACTATCCCTGGCTGACCGAGGTCGCCTGCGGAATCTTTTACTTCATCCAGAAGGCCATGCCCCACCGCGCGGCGCGGTGGATTCGCCGGATCACCAAGAAGTGGCAGCGCAACAGCGAGCTGATCATGCGGCGTGCTGCCGAGTATGCCGCCAGCCGCGGCTTCCGGTTCGTGACCTGCGGTCACACGCATCTGCCGCTGGAAGCCGAGCATGACGGCGTTCTGTACATCAATAGCGGCTCCTGGATCGAGGCGCCCCCTTGCCCGTTCGTCGTCGTTCAAGGCAACCAGGTGCGGCTCGAACAATGGCCCCTGCCGCGCCTGGCGGGCGGCGAAGGGGCGGTTGCCGTAGAAGAGCCGGTTGCCGCATTGCCTTCGTCCGAGGCTGCCCCGCCGGCGCTGCCCGCCCTGAGCTGAGGCCGGTCCCAGCTCTTCCGCCATGAGGACCGGGACCTCGAGTCACAGAATTCCTGGGCCCAAGGCCTGCCCAAGATCGTGTTTTCTGAAATCAACATACCGGCCGTTAGAAGGCTCCAGGCCTCTGCCGGACGTGTCGGATCCGCCTGTGTTTGGTAGGCTATCTGGAGATTCAATCACCTGGGCCCATTGCCGCGGGCCGAAAGCCTGGCAATGTGTACCGCACTGGCGCCTCGAATTGGTTATGATATTACGTCGGCGATTGCCAAGACGGCTTACCACAAGAACCGGACGGTCCGCGGGATCGCGAGCGAGCTGGTAGGGCTCGATCTCGACCGCGTGGCAGCCCGGTTGGGCCAGCCCGACCTGGCGGCCGCGCTTCGGGAAAAGGGGGGATTCCCCTCGATCGAAGAAGTGGAACGGCTGTTTGACCCGTACAACCAGACGATTCGCGGAACCGGTTTGCAAGGGGGCACGAGCGGATGATCGAGGAGAATCAGGATCTCAACCTGGAAACCGACCACCTCGAAGAGGTCATCGAGTCCCCGCCGCTGGCCCAGCCGGTGGTTGTGATCCAGTACCGCACGCGCGGCGTTCCCTGGTACCTGGTGCTGCCGCTCTTGGTGCTGGTACCGGCCGGCGCCGTGGCGATTTATCACCGCGTCTCCTCGCACGCCCACCGCACGTTTGTGCCGCCCCCGTCGGTGGACCAGTCGACCCGGAAGGCGGCGGAGAGTCAGGCCGTCACGGAGGCGCTCTCCGGGGCGTCAACCGCCGCGGCTCTTCAAGAGGGGCTGCCCCCTGCCTCGAATGTGGATTTTGGCGCTCCCCTGGCGCTCAATTCGCAGCCGATCGCCCCCGGATCGTTGCCTGCCGTCCTGTCCTCCCCCACGCCCACGGTCGAGGCGGATCTGACGAAGCCGGCCAGCCCGGCAGCCGCCACGTCGGCGACGACGAAAGAGGGAGAACCCCCGAAGACCGCTGGAAGTGCCGACCCAGCGAAAGCCGCGCCCGGTGTCACGGACGCGAGCACTCCACCTCCCGTGGCGACTCCTGTGAAGGAGCCTGGGCCTCAGGTTGCCGCCACCACTCCCGTGGACGCGACCCGCCCCGCCCCTCGCGGGGCCGTGGCGGTCGGCTTCTCGGTGCCGGCCGATAACGACAGCCCCTTCGCCGAGCTGAACATCTCCCGGGGTCCGCCGGGAAGATCGACGACAGACCATGAACAGGCGGCTGCCACCAACGGACCCGCGGCGGCGAGCGACCCGTCACCGGACACTCAACCGCAACCGACCAAGGAACAGCTTCTCCAGGACATCCAGGCCGAAGCGGCCGAGAAAGCGGCTGAAGAGAAACAACGTCGCGACCTCAAGGATCACGCCCGGGAAGTGGTCGATGCCGAATCCCAGGAGCGCGTCGAGGACGAGCGAGCCGCCTTCCGTCGCGACCTGCGGGAAGCCATCAAACTCAGCCGCAAGGAGGCTGCTGCACAGATTGACACGCTCTGTAGTCGATACGGACGGAACTACAGCGATGAGCTCCGGTCCAAGGCCAGATTTCTCCTTGAGCGATACGGCGGCAAGATGTCTCGCGAGGCCAAAGTTCGCATGCTTCGCCTTTACGGAGTTCCCGAAGCTGGTATTCTCGACTTCCTCGCCAACGAAATTCACCGCATGATCAATTCCCGCAACGGTCCCAGAACCTCGGACGAGGTTCGCATCGATGCGGCCAAGCAATTACTGAGCATCAAGCTGGTCAAGGATGCCGGCGGCGCTTCCAAGGGACTTCAAGCCCAACGGGTCCGTCCAGCCGCATCCGCGGCCGCGAACTCCGCGCCTGGAAATGACCAGGTGCCCTGAACACAATTCACAATGCCACGACGATGAGGCGGAAACGTTTCGCCCTCATCCCCCACGTGACTCCTGGACGGGCCCAACTCATGCGCTTGACGCCACGCCTGACTGCCTTTGCTTTGACCTGTATTCTGCTCGTGCCAGCCCCGGGTCGCGGCGACGAGATCGACGCCAGCATGAAGGCGGGGATCAAACTCCTCGCGGAGGGTGACCGGCTTGCGGACGAGGGCAAGCCGGGCGAGGCCGTGATCCGCTACAAGAGCGCCTTCGAGCAGCTTCTACCCCGGTTGCGCAGGATCCCATTCAAACACGAGGTCAAGCGTGACGTGACCAAGCGCGAGCAGTTGAAGGCCATGCTGTTGAAGGAGTTCGAGGAAGACCAGACGCCCGAGGAATTCCACGCGAACGAGATGGCCATGAAGGCCTTTGGCCTGGTGCCGCGGTCGCTGGACCTGAAGTCGCTCCTGGTCCAGGTGTACTCCGAAGAGATCGCCGCCTTCTACGACCCGAAGACCAAGACCATGCACCTGATCGAGGAGCCCGAGGCCAAGTTGAAGGCGAAGCCCACGCTCCTGGAGCGGCTTTTCGGCAAGACGGGCGGCTTTGACAAGGATGAGAACAAGACGGTCATCGCGCACGAGCTGACGCACGCGCTGGCCGACCAGCACTACGACCTCGACAAGCTGCAAAAGGACGCCAAGCATGACGACGACCGCGCGCTGGCCCTTTCGGCCCTGATCGAAGGCGAGGCCACCCTGGCCATGATGGGCGCCGGGATGGACGACTGGGACGGTTCCAAGATCGTCAAGATGCCCGCCGGCGACCTCGATCGCGGTCTGAGCATGGTCAGCCCGTTCATCTCGATGCTGGGCGGCGGCAAGACCCTGCGTTCGGCGCCCCCGATCATCGCCGAGAGCATGATCTTCCCCTATTTCCGCGGCATGGTCTTCTGTGCCGCTCTGGTCAACGACGGCGGCTGGAAGTCGGTGGACGAAGCGTACAAGAGCCCGCCCGTCTCGACCGAACAGATCATCCATCCCGAGAAGTATCGGTCCAAACTTGACCTGCCCATGTGCATCGATCTGGGCGAGCTGAAGCCGGGCGCACCCTGGAAGGAGCTGGGGCGGAACGTGCTCGGCGAGCTGCAGACCTCGATCATGCTGGGGCGAGCGGGCCCCAAGGCCGCGGCCGGCTGGGATGGCGACCGCTACGCGGTATTCGAGGGCCCCGCGGAGAAGCTCGGCCTTGCCTGGTTCTCGACCTGGGACGGCGAGGATGACGCCCGGGAGTTCGCCGAGGCCTATGCCCGCTACCAGACCCGGCGGATGGGCAAGGACGCATTCCAGCCCGAGCGAATTCCCGACTCGCTCTGGCGCTGCGGCGACAATGTCTGCCAGGTCGTCGAACGCCGCGGGCGGGACGTGGCCGTGATCGAGGGCTTTGCACCGGCCGTCACCGCAAGCTTGCTCGAATCCGCATTCAAAGCCAGCAAGACCGAGTTCGTTCCGGCGCCACGCAAGGAACCGGAAGTCAAAACAACAGGAAAGTGATCTGCCAACGTATTGATAAGTGCAAGGCTCGTTGTTCAGGAACCGGTACGATGACGCGATCTCTGTGCGGTCGTCTTGCCCTGCCGCTGGCAGGCGTGTTCTGCGTCGTTTCGGCGAGTGTGGCGGTCCAGGGGCAGGACCCGTTCGGTACTGCGCCGGATTCCGGGAACAAGGCCGAGAATTCCGGGAACAAGGCCGAATCGTCCAGGGACTCCAAGAGCGCAGCCAGGGAGCCCGAGCGGATATTCAGGACCAATGAAGAATGGCAGAAGCGACTGACGCCCGAGCAGTTCATGGTCACGCGAATGAAGGCCACGGAGCCAGCCTTCTCGGGCAAGTATGCCAGCGGCCACTTCAAGGGAACTTTTGTCTGCGTCTGCTGCGGTGCCAGGCTCTTCGACGCCAGCCACAAGTTCGAGTCGGGAACCGGCTGGCCCAGCTTCTGGAGGCCAGTGAGCGAGAAGGCCGTCGATACCGCCATGGATTACAGCGAGCCTGCCGAGGCGCGCGTGGAGGTCACCTGCCATCGCTGTGGCGCCCACCTCGGTCACGTTTTCCAGGACGGTCCCCCGCCCGCGGGGCTGAGATACTGCATGAACTCGGTCGCGCTTTCTCTCGAGTCGAAGAAAAGCGTTTCCGCTCCCTCCCGCAAGTCGAGCCGCACTCAGGCATCGAAATCGACCAGGGAAAGCCGATCCTCGGACGGCGACATCGCGACCAAGAAGCCAGACAAGCAGGCCGAAGCGACTGAGCCGAAGTCCTGAAAAATGCGGTGCGTCGTGGCAGGCTTGACGCCCCCTACCGGTGCGCTGAAGGGTGGCCGGCGAATCGGCAATCCAAAATCCGCAATCCAAAATCGCCTTGACGCCCCCTACCGGTTCGATGAAGGGGGACCGGCGAGTGTGGAGTTCGCAGCGACGTGTCCATCGATCCAGCCAATCAGGTCGCGAGCGTAGCGGGTCGGATCAGGGTCAAATTCCAGTGTGTGATGACCCTCGGGGTATTCGATCACCTGCCGGTCGGTCGTCGCCAGCTTTTGAAAGTAAGCGAGGGTCCGCCGGTTGTCGACGATCCGGTCCTGGCCGGCCAGCATGAGCAGGGCGGGCTGCTTGACACGGCGCGGCACGCGCTGGACCCGTCGGTCGATCAAGAAGCTGGCGGCCAACAACCCGGCCGTGCCCTGGCGCAGACCATGAGGGTCGGCGGCGATGAATGCCTGGGCCTCGGGATTGGCGGTGAAGAGGGCGGGGTCGGACAGGGGGATCGGGAACATTCTGCGGCGATTCGTGACTACGGCCCAGGCGATCTGGAACTTCTCCTTGCGCGAGACGCCCACCCGGGGCAGCAGCCCGGGACAGATCAGGGCGATGCCGTCGACGAGCTCGGGATACCGCGCCGCCGCGATCATCACGAGCTTGGCCCCCCAGCTAATCCCGGCCAGAACGATCGGCAGCGAAGGCTGCTTGTCGCGTAGCGGCTTGAGCCACTCGGCAATGTCGCGGACCAGCCGGCGCCCGGAGGGAGCATGGCCGCGATCACGCAGGTTCGGTCCCGAGCCGCGGCGGTCGGGAAACGAGGCCTGGTATCCCGCGGTGGCCAGCGAGCGGCCGAGCGAGTGATACCAGCCCGAGTGGCTTTGCACTCCATGAAGAACCACGACGCTCCCCTTGATCGGCGGCGCGGCGGGCCAGAGGCCCACGTGGAAGGGGTAGCCGTCGGAAGCCTCGAAGCTGCGGTGATCCATCCCCGGCTCAGTCATAGCTGATCTCACTCCGTTGCGTGACCATACTTTCGAGGGCCCGGGGATCGACCTGGATTCCCAGCCCCGGCCCCCCCAGCGGAGAGGCCCAGCCGCCGTAACCGAAGGTGATGTCCTCGCGCGTGACGTTGGCCCTCAGAATGTGCCGGTCGTAGGATCCCTCAACCCAGCTCAGACCGTCGACGCGGCTGGCGACATGCCGGCCGGCCGCGGACAGGATGGCCGTCTCTCCCGGATGGCAGCCGAGCTGCAACCCCAGGCCCGACCGCTGGGCCAGGCCGATGATCCGCAACGTGGGAAAGATTCCACCGCACTTCGACAGCCGGACGTTGAGCATGTCGGCTGTCGTCTCCTTGACCGCGGCCACCGCGTCGGGATAGCCGCAAAGCGACTCGTCGAGCATCACGGGCACACCGAGCCGCCTGCGCAGGTCTGCGAGCGCCTGAACCTCGGCATGCGGGACGGGTTGCTCAAGTGCCGCCAGCGAGAACCGCAAGAGCGGCCGCACCCGGTCGAGCAGGTCCGCCGCGGGCCAGGCCTCGTTGACGTCGAGCCGCAGATCGACTCGCGGCCCGAGCAGCCACCGGAACCAGCGGACCCGGCGGACGTCGTTCTGGCCCGCGACGCCAACCTTCGTCTTCACATCGTGAAAGTGGTACACGTAATACTTGATCGCCGATCGCAGCTCCTTGCGCCAGGAATCGGCCGTGATCGCCGCCCCGTAGCGAACCTTCCTGGGGGCGGAATACCTGCGCAAGCCGGGAACGCTCGCCAGCTCGACGGCGCGTCCCACGGGCTCGCCGAAGACGCGACCGTAGGCGTCCAGCAAGGCCACCTCGAGTGCGCACCGGGCCGAGTTGCCAGCCATGCCGCGAGAGTCGGCTTCGATCTCCGGAACCGTCAACGTTTCCAGGCACCGCACCACCTCAGCGAAATCGCGCGGGTGTCCGATCATCCGCGCCCAGTCGTGCCTGGCCAGCATGGCAAAGGTCGACTCGATCGTCTCGCCGGTCACGTAAGAGCGCGGAACGCCTTCCCCATAGCCGGCCTGACCATTCGCCAGCTCGACCCTGACCACGAGGTTCTCGCTGTCGGTCCGGCTATGCGAGGCGTGCTTGATCTCCCTTTTCAGCGGCACCCTTACGCGATAGAGCTCGATGCGCTTGATTTTGGTGGCCGAGGGAACCGGACTGGAGACATCCATCATCGTCAACGACTCGGTTCTCAAACTCGAACCTCCATCCTGGAACGAACAAGGGGCGGGAGCGTCACGCGTTATCAATCATTCTACCCCACGGGCGGAACCTTGGCCTTCCGGTTTCGGCCCTCCGTCAGCGCCGTTTCGTTCTCGGATTGAGTTTGACCCTTTTTGGGCGATTTTACCCCCATTTTGCCATCCAGGATGTAATCTCGCTGAACACCACCAGGAAATAGCCGGCAGGGTTGCCGCTGGTGCCGGGTGGCCAGGGCGGACGGAGATTCTCAGGTTTCGGCGTTGGGCGTGGATTTGCCATCTGGGGCCCCTTTCGGGTGCAAGCATCGGTTAAAGCA
>JBEKTN010000192.1:0-15681 GCA_049516015.1 Isosphaeraceae bacterium
CTCCACCGCCGCTCCGATAGCTACCGGCTGGAGCGACCCAGTTGCCGGGTGGGACTCGCACCCACTGAAGACCAACACCTCACACGGTTCACGGCGCACAGGTATGGTGTCCCCGGAACTACCCGGGCTGCTCCAGGGCCAGGACCGACTGGGTGATGGTGTGTTCCTCGACGTTGAGCGCCATGGCGGTGATCCACTCGGCGAAGCGGTGGAAACCGCGGCGGGTGAAGGCCCAAGCGAAGGCGTTGAGCAGGGCTTGCCAGATCGACCAGGTGAGCTTAGCTTCGGTCATGATGCATCTCCTGTGTCGGGGCCAGTTGGGTTGGGGACCACCTGGTAGGTTCCGACCAGGACACGCTGCTTTTCAATATGGTACGCCCGCTCAGTTGTTGTGGAGTTTTTCGTGGAAACTACTGGATAGCGCCTTTGCCGTCATTGACGCGGAGATCGCTAGGAAGTAAGGGCGACCCCTTACAAGGCGAGCGCAGCATTTGCGAGGCCACTGATCACGCTTCGCGTGAGCCCACCTTGGAAACCATCGATGACGAGGTATTGCCACGCAGCGAGATACTTCGCGGCGAGGTAGTCCCCGTGATCGCCGCCGTGAACCTTCACCGCCTTGAGCGCGCAGTCCCGTGCCGCAACACAACCTCGCATACAGATGCGATTGAGCGATGAGGCTAGGAGGAGGGGGAAGTCGCGGAGGAGACCTTCTGCGGTCTCCTCACGGAGAGTGAACGCTACCTGGAATGCGGAGCATCTCTCCTCACGCTGCTTTTGTTTAAAGCACTTCAAGAAGAGCATCAGCTCTAACCGAACGAGGTCAATCGCGGGGTGCCCCGGTCCGCTGCCGGCGTAATCGATCAGGTGTGCGTCGCGGTCTCCCCGGACGAGAATGTTCCGGAGTTGGATGTCACCGTGTACGATCGCGACGCCACTGAGTTTCTGGAAGCGAGCCATCGCGCGGTCACGAGCCTTGAAGGCAACTGCGTCGAAGTCCCATCGTATCGACCTCTCCTCCAACTTCCGGAGATGCTGTACGTCGGGATTTGCACAGGAATTGTACTTACAGGGCGTCGGGCACTTCCGGCTGTTGAGGTCGCAGAGGATCGCCGCGGCATTCTCCAGGCCCGCGATAATGTTCTGCTCGTCGCTTGGCTGTAGCCGCTCAAACTCGAAGATCTCCTGGGTCCAGTAAAGGTTGAGCCTGTCCTCTAGGTGGGGAGCGGGGTCGCGTGAGGCAGCCTCCCCGCGGACGAGTCCGAAGATAATGACGCCGACATCCCCGTGGAGGTACACCCGAGGTGATAGTTCGTTATCCCATTCGGCAATGAAGGTTGTGAATCGTTCCATTTCATCCAACACATGGCTCTTCTGCCCGATTTTGGCGACCAGGGGGACCCGCTGGCGATCCACGGTGATGAGCGCAATCTTCGCCGCCGACCGACCGCCTCTGAGAAAGCGTGTCGGAAGGGTGGAGATGGTCAGGTTTGCATCGGTGTGGAATTCCAAGGCATACTGGCGGGCGGCTGCGAGCAGGACCATGCGCTCGGCATCATCGATCTCTTCCGGGATAAACCGCGCCGTGGCGTCGATGCGCAGCGTCGCACGCGCGGCGATTATGTAACCCAGTTCCCATTGGCTCAGCTCCCCGCCTTTCTGTACGGCGAGCTGATTATGACCAATCGAACCATACTGGCATCGCGCCTTCTTGACCACCTCTTGAAGGGATTGGCTGTCGAGGAGCAACCCTTCCTCCTGAATGCGAATCCACAGGAAGCTGGAGAAGCGGGCGAGTTGCTCGAAGAAGGCAATCTGCCCGTCTCGGTCGAGAGTTGCGAGGATTGACTGATCAACAATACAACCGGAGACGTCCCAGCTACCGCGGAGCGCCTCTGTCAGTTTCTCGGGGCCGTCGAGGCGCAGGGCGAAGAAATCGTTACTTTGCAAAAGACGCTTGTTGCGGTCACACGTCTGATTGTCTTCCCGAGCGAGTAAGAAGACTGTGGACCAGCCATCGGCAAGCTGGGTAGGAGGCGTTCCGGTCTTGGTCATTGCCTCCAGCGTAGGGGCTACCACCTGTGCGACGGAAACGGGAGTCTGGGATCTCTCATCGAGGAGAGGACGCAGTTCGGCTGGGAGGATTAGGGCGACGGCGTTTTTGAGCCGCCGCGGCAGCTTCGCTGAGCCACGGGCGAGGAGTAGGTGGCACTCGGGATCAGCCAACGTGGCGAGGATGGCCGTGAAGCGCTCGGCCTGCTCATGTTCGCTCACCTCTCCCCGCCGTGCGAATTCTTCAGCGGTTTGGATCGCAAACTGGACGCGAACGCTCGCATCGCCGGGGCTGAAGGTGCGTAGTCGCGCTAGCGCGTCGAAGTAGGCATCGTGCGAGGAGCCGGTGAGGGCCAGCAATAGATCCGTCATCGACATGGTTAACGGCCCTTGGGAACCGACAGGAGGTCGGCGTACTGCCTTTCGCGCTCCTGGAACGCCTCGACTCCCCCTTCGAGAAGGTCGAGGATTTCTTGCTTGCATTCATCGACCGATCCGCACTTTGCCGCGTTCGCTTCCTTCGGCCCCTTCATGGTCATGACGATGAGGGAGTCTGCACCGCCGAGCACGGGAATGTTCGCGTTATGGGTGACGAAGATGAGTTGCCGCGTGTTCTTGAGCCGTCGAATGTTCTGGATGAGTGACTTGAAGATGAAGCTGTTATCGAGATCGTCTTCCGGCTGATCGAAGAGGAGCGGGTACGGCAACGGGCGCAGGATCAGGGGGAGCAGCGCCGTCGCTTTCTGTCCTTTCGAGAGTGATTCGACAGGTTTCGGCTGCCCGTTGTCGTACATCGTGATCTGTAGCTGGTCTTCGGGGACGTTTGTCTCCAGTTCATAGAGTTCCTCGTGATCCGCTAACTGCGCGACGACCCGCGTCATCTGGCCGAGGTCGCGACCGAGGACGGTCGCGATGCGTTGAGCGTTGCCCGCCTCAACAATATCGATAAGTTCGGTCGGCGGGATCTTCTTAGCGATATCCGCTGCGACCTCCTCTTGGTTGCGGATTCTTGATCCGCTGAGGAGGGAGGACAGCCGTCTGATGTACTCCGGCGAGTGCGCACCTGTCTGCATGGCGAGATAGACGACATCCCCGTGCTCGGTGTTGATCCGCTCGATCTCCTCCATTCGGAGTTGATAGATGCGATTTCCAATGTCGGCGATCTGCCGCCGGAGGGTTTGGCGATCACGCAGAAGGTCCGCCTCTGCCTTCTCAAGGCTCTTCAGGTCCGCCTCTGCCTTCTCTAAGAGCTCGATCTGCTTGCGGAGCACTTCCTCCTTCTTGAGAGCTTCGTTGATTTCCTGCTCTTCCTGGCGGAGACGGTAGAACTGCTCATTCAGCCGCTCGAACGTGTCGCCAAGGGCGCGGGCGACATCGTCGAGCGGGCAGGATTCGAGTTCCGTCCGTAGTTCGAGGATACGACGAACGATCCCCGCGGACCGCCGCAGCGCCTCCAGCATTGCAGCGGCCTCCGTCTGCTCCTGTGCCTCGATCGTAGTCATCGCCGTCGTGAGGCGGCTGAGAGTATTCCGCAGGGTTGTGAGCGGCGGGATGGCCTCGTCCTGCGCAGCGAGTGCGTCCTTGATTGCTGCGAGCACTTTCTTGCGTCTCTCGAAAAGCTGCCGGCTGGCCTCCATCTGCGGCGATGATTTTGGCCGCTGCTCTTCCATCCGGCGCAACTGCTCGGTGAGGTCGGGGGCTGATTTCACCTCCTCGCGCCGCTTCCCGATCTGGGTGCGAATCGCTCGGATTCGTGGACCGAGATCGCGCAGATTCTGGGAGGCCTTCCAGCGCTCCGACTTGAGCTTTTCCACATCCGCCGCGTGGGGTCGGTCGATCAAGGTGAGCCGTGAAGCAGAAAGTTCGTCATCGGCGATACGTTGCAGGTCGCCTTGCGAGTAAATCTCGATCCGGTGCAGGACATCGTCGGCCTCCATCTCACGGATGCCCTCGCGGTAGATACGCGGGGGGTCCGTACTCGCCTCTCTTTCGAGGGTGAGGGAGGCAGTGCTGTTGTCTTGGTGCAAGACCACGGAGCAGCGGACCGTACCTGACGCGAGCGTTGCTGTGATGATCCCCTTCGCCTGTCCCTCACCGTGAGGATCTGTGCCCAGCAGAGTGCCGAGCTTGTCGCGATCGCGCTCGAAAGCGAAGCGGATACTCTCGATGAGTGTCGACTTACACGTCCCTCGTGCCCCGATGAGGCACGTCAACCCTTTTGAGAATTTAATCGGGCAGTGCTGGAGGAACCCTGCCGTTGTGGAAAGCGACTCGATGTTCATGGACATAGCTGGGACTTCGCGCCCGAAAATGACAGAAGATCATCGGAAGCTGGCAAGGTGTCACGCGATTGTCCCGGCCGCGGGGAAACAACGCGGTGTCTCGAGACCGCCGTCGATCCGAAGTTAGTCGAGATTAGTAGCTTTCCGAACAAACGTCAAGCTTTTCAGTGGCAGTCTTTCCCCGGCCGGTAGCCGGCTGCTTCGGCAGTGGCGGGCGAGCCGAAGGTTACTCGATTCGTCGGAGAGATGCGGGCGGCGTTCGGACACATGAGTTCCGGGGACACCATACCAAACTCTGATGCTCAGAATTCCCGGGACACCAAAGAATTTCGTAAGTTTATTGGACCGGGTCTAGCGGCTCACGCCCGCCTGGGGGGCCTGGATCTCGCCTCCTCCAGACGGTTTCTTGCTATGTTTAGGACGTCGGCGGTAAAAAAAGGCGCGAACTTCGCGTCCAGAATGATTGACTCTACGGCCAAGTCCAAGCGGTTGTTCTCCCAACATCGAGCAAAACCACTACTGCCATCAGGCAGCATTACCATCCGCCGAGCCGCCTCAGCGGCTCCTAGTTCCCGGATCATCTCAAGCGCGGCGGTCGGGTTCCACCCCAGGTCGCGTTTGCAGAGTATTGTTGCGTCAATCATGCGTCCGCGCAATTCGCGCTCAAGTTCAGACGTCATGGCGAAGACCTCCGTTTGACCAGGAGAAGTGTAGAGCGGCCAATCTAGTGAATGACCCGGAGCAAAATCCACTTGGGACCCTCAGTTCCGGTAACATTACCCTAACTTTCGGCGCCGGCGCGGGACGCCTGGTCTCAAGCAGCCCAATTGCGGCATAGAAGCTCTGCTTGTTCGAGAACAGTCTGCGTCGCTTTCTCCTGGTTGTCTGGTGGATAGCCGTACTTCCGCAGCAACCGCCTCACGATGGTTCGCATCTTGGCGCGGGCGCTTTCTTTCACGGCCCAGTCGATCGTGACGTTGTTGCGAACGGCCTCCACCAGCTCACGGGCGATGGTGCGGAGGGGTTTCATCACCCAAGACCTTGACGGCGCTGTCATTGACTTCCAGGGCGTCGTAGAAGGCCAGCTCGTCGTCGGTCAGGCCCAAGCTCTCGCCTCGCTTGCGGGCTTCACGCATCTCGCGGGCCAGCTCGATGAGCTTGGCGATTACCTCGGCGGTCTCGATCGAGCGGTTCTGATATAGCTTGATTGTCTTGGCTCTTCTCCAAAGCGTGTGGGTGACTTCGGGCTGTTTTTTCAGTAGGAAATCTATATAAGAGGATTTTCTGAGGCATGACTCCGGTGTCCGATGGCGGCTTGCCGCATTGTTCTGGCGAAGCTAGTCTGATGCTACCTGGTGAAACGGAGTCGGGCTCTGCGGGGCCGCAACCCGACAAGGGATAACCAGGTCGACGGTGCGCCAAGGGTGCATCAGGCCCCGGATGGTGAAAGCCATCGGGGGCCTTTCCTTGATGCCGTCGGACACCGGAGCCATGCCTCAGAAAATCCACCCAAATTCTTGCATTGAGGGGAAGCCAGAAAACCCTGGAAATCCAGGGGTTTCGAGGCCATCACAGGCAATTTTCCACCCACTCAGTTGGGAGAAGAGCCATTGTCTTCTCCAGCATCTCCAGGAACGAGCGGGCCTCGACAACGTTCTTGCGGGATCGGGCCTTGACCTCGTCGTTGAGAAGCTTGCGGAGCAACTCCAAAGCAAGGTTCTTGTGCGGCAGGCCGCTTACCTCGGCCAGGAACTCGTCGGAGAGGATCGAGATTTCGGGCTTCTTCAGGCCGGCGTCGGCGAAGATGTCAATCACGCGATCGGTGGCGATGGCCTTGGACACAAGCTGGCGGATCGCGTGGTCCAAGTCTTCAGGCGACTTGGCACCGATGCCGGAGTACTTGATCAGCCCGGCCCGGACGGCCTGGAAGAAGCCGACCTCGTCACGGATTCTCAGCGCCTCGTCGCCGGGGACGGCCAGAGCGAAAGCCTTGGAGAGCAGGCTCACCTCGTTGATGAACCGGCCGGCAAGGCTGTCGGACTGGTCGGTCTTGCCATTCTGGTGGTCTTTCTCTTGGATATGGTTCATCGTGGCGCTGATGACGCCGATCCGGGCGGCGGGGTTGTCGCTGAAGATGGCCGAGTAGTCGAAGCCATGGAGCATGCCCACGATGACCTCGTGCTTCTCCACCATTTTGGCAATGGCCTCGGCCTTGTCGATGCCGACCTCGCCGCGGTCGCCTCCGGTGTAGTGCGACAGGGCCTTCTTGAGCTGGTCGGCCAGGCCGATGTAATCGACCACCAAGCCGCCGGGCTTGTCCCTGAACACGCGGTTGACCCGGGCGATCGCCTGCATCAGGCCGTGGCCGCGCATCAGGTAAATTACAAGCATTTTGTGCACATGAAGAGGCTATGATTTCCCTGAGACACAACTCGCAGAGAAGGGAGCCATTTCCAGCTTATGGCAGCAAAGAGACCAGCGCGGGCTTCTTCTTGCCTTCGCAGAAGTACAGCGCCCTGAATCTTTCCATCTGCTTGATCCTGTCGATGAGCGTCCGTTCCTGATCCGAACTGGCCACATTCCGCACCAACACCTTTGCATCGGCCTCGTTCAGCCGCAGCACGAGGTAGTTCGCGATCGTGGAGAACAGTGAGATGTTGAAGTCCTTGGCTTCCTGTGAAGCAAGCACGAGCGATATGCCATACTTTCGGCATTCCTTGGCCATCGTGGGGATGAGTCTAAGCCTGGCGGCGCGATGCGCCTCATCAAACACCACGGCGTGCGTGATGCGCTCTTGGATGCCTCTACGGAACATGTCTTTGTAGAGGCCATAGAACACGAGGGACGCAAAGGCCTTCTGCAGGTTGTCATTCTGCGTTGAGTGAATACGGACAACAATTGGGTCCGCACTATTCCACAAGCTCTCGCGGGTCTCTGCGAGATCGAAGAATCCGTAGTCGCCGAGTTCCTCTAGACGTGCCAGGAGGGTGCGCAACCCTCGGTCCGGTTTCGGATCGTCTCGCAAGATATGCACGAACCGCCTGAACTCCGGCTCCTGCGTCTCCGCCAGAACCGAGTTCGGGTCGTCCCATCCCTTCTCCCGGAAGCTATCCTTGATGGCCTTTCGGACACGCTCCCCTTGGATGTCTCCAAGCTCAGGGAAAATCGCGACGAAGATATCCCGCAACGCACCCGCCACATCGAGATAAGCCATCCGAGATTGACGATCCATGACCTGCAATGGGTTGAACCCCAACCCTGAGAAGTCAATGAATCGAACTGAGTTAACCAGTCGCTCAAGCCTCTCGTCAATGTCCTGGTGGTAGGAAAAAACGATGGGTCGGATGCCGGCGTCGAGCATCTGTTGGCACAAATTCAGAAGACATGTTGTCTTGCCCATTCCGGGCAGTCCCGCCACCAGAAGATGTGGATTCCCCTTGAGCGTCAGCGACCACCGGACTTCAGCGCCCGTGAGCAGATCCGTCCCGAGGCAGACCGACGGCACGCGTTCGGAGGCGATCTCCGCGTCTTCTCCGGAAGCCAGTTTCTCCCCATGCCGTTCGTCGCTGAGAGCCCCCGGTGCGGACTCCTCTGGGGCCGGGCTCCCGTCCGGCGCACGTCTCTTATCCGTCTGCGGCCCAGATGGCGCCTCAGGCCCTTTCGCGCCACCGCCAAGGGGTCGCACGATTGACTCGCCGCGAGAATCCGCGTCGGGCAGCATGCCTGGTCCGAACAAGTATATGCGTGTATTCCATCCCGCGGGAGAGATCTCCAGGGGAGTTGCGCCGGAGTACTCAGGGCAAAACACCCAACCGCGGTCGCCGCTCTGCATTCCCGAAAAGCAGTATTCCCCTCCCCTCTCGACCATACGATCTATCTCAGAGCAAACAAATTCATACTGTTCCCGCGGCAAGTAATGCCTATGCGCTTTGTCCGCGTAGAAGCGCAACACCCGAGCGAGCTTTGCGCGACGGATGGCCCTGAAGGAGGAGCATACGCCCTCGTTCGAGTACCAGACGGCCCAACGCTCATGCAGGGATTCGACTTGCTCACGGATGCCCTCGAGTCCTTCCGGGCTTCGCGCGGCGCGTAGATGCCGACGGTATTTCACCTCGATGAACCGAAAAAGCAGTCCTTTGCGCGGGACGGTTGACACATAGATGAGGTCGGGGCGCGCTTCCTTTTCGTCCTGATTGCTCTCTTGCTCCGCTAAAGGGGGAAGCAGGTCGCGAACATCGTCGACGGGTACGATGAAGCCGGCTGCGAGAGGTACCCAGCACTCGCTATCTCCGGGAGCCTGTCGACAATTCGCGTGGCAGAGAGCAAGGGCAATGAGCTCCGAAGTCGGCGTCTTCTGCCCAGTAAGACGAATGGCCAATCGTCCGCTGAGGGCCTTGAGGTGCTCCATGAGAAACTCGGCGTTTCGGCGACTGCGGCTCAGGCCCATCTGATCAAGCGCGCCATCCAGCAGATTCCTGACCTCTTCGTGGTTGCTGGTCGAGGTGATCAACTGGAGGCAGCCGAGGTCTTCGCGTTCCGGGACGCAATCGATCACGTACGCGTCGTAGATTTCCTTGTTATCCCTCGGCGAATCGAAATACTCAATGCCCGCATTCCGGTCCAATGTGATGACCCAGTCACACAGTCTATGAAGTTCTCGAAGGTTCTGTGCCTTCTCGGGGGAAATCTCCGTCCTTAATGTGAGCAGGTCGCCCTCGGCGCCGATGCTTCGAGCTACGCACCTTTGAATGACCTGCTGCAAGCGCGCTAACCGTTCGGTGTGCGTTCGGTCTGATGGATGCTTCTCACCCTCGTTCGAGGGTGGAATCGCACTTCGCCACAACGGCGAGGGAGTGATGGAGAATTCACGTTCGAAGAAGGAGAGGAGGCCAAACGCGTAGAAGGGTCTGGGCTTCGCGGTCGGCTCCTTACCTTCTGCCACGACGCAAGACTCGAACGTGTCGAAAGCAACTGCAAGATGAGCCGCCGTCTTTGGATCTTGCTCGCTCTTGCGAGCCCAGCGGAGCCTTGGCAGGTTCACTCCGCCAGGCAGGCTCAAAGACTCCAACATCCAGTGGTCCTCTGGAGCCAACACGCCTGCACCGCTGCGGCGTTTCTCCCGAGTCTCTGCGATGAATCGTCCTGCAACTCCGCGCTGTTCATGAGAGGGATAAAGCTCCAACACAAAGGCTGGCGCTTTCGTCTGCGCGCCCTCGTCGAGGTCTTCCTCGTTTGTGCCTCTGCGACACCGCTCATGAACATGGCCGAGCGAGCGAGCCACCGTAAGGCTATCGCCGGCCCTGAGGGCGTGGATGTGAAGCAGTTTGGGCGTATTGTGACAATCCAAATACTTTAGGATCTCATTCCCCAGGACTTGGGCGCTCTGCTTTCCCACCGTAGGCACCGTGTCCGCCGTTTCGCTTTCCCCCAATGCCCTTGCGAGAATGGCTACGGCGGCCTTGGGCTCTTTGTCGCAGTCGGGGACCATGCCCACGGCATGGAAGCCGAGCGTATCGGCGAAGACAAAGGAGTTTCCGCTCTCCAAGCCCGGGAGGAACGCTGGGAACATTGTGCCGTCCAAGACGGCGAACTCCTCCCGAACGTCCTCGGGCGTCATGTCCTGTTCAAGCGCCGCATACAGCACAAGGTTGTCAAACGCCACGTGCCAAGCCACACGCAGCGGGTGGCTGGGCAGGACGATCAGCCCAATGGTCCGATCCGAAAGAGACTGCACCTCCACGGTATTTGCAAGAGCCAGGGACGACTCGCCTTCCTCCAGCAGCGCAGCCCAGGCGAGGAGATACTCCTTCACCACCGTATCGAAAACTTTTGATTTCTCGTCGTAGACCTGGCCAACGCCCCCGCCGCAAGTGGCGAACCGTTCCGCCATGCGGCGGCTCGCAGTTGCAGCTCGACCCCAGAGTGGTTCCCACAAAGTCCCGGGAGAGGATTCAGGACGGGCAAACGGAATGAACTCCGCTTCAGCAGCCCGCGCGCCGGACGCGCGCACCTTGACGCGCCAGCGCCCAATGGTTCCCCCTTGCTCGGTCCATTGCCTCTCTACCTCGTGAATCAAGGGCGGCCGAAAGACACGGAAGCTCTTGCGCTGCGGCGTTCGCAAGAGCACAAAGCCCTTGGAATCCACGGGGAGAGTCGCCGTGGAAGAGGCGAGGGCCGAGACCGTCTCTCGATCACCAAGTTCGATCAGCCCCTCGCTAAACGTCCGCACTTTCTCGCCGACTCCGCCGTGCTCACGTTCGGGCGGCTTGCCGAAACGAATGACGAATTCCTCGCTCTCCTGCGATTTGACCGAGTCATTACCGATCACCGAAACGACGACCTTGGCGGAAATCAGCGCGTCCTCGTTCAGCATGGAGAAGTCGTCGTTGCTGAAGCGGCATTTTTCTTCCTTCTTTCCCGAGTGTGAGACCTCGCGCGAATCAAGCTCCTCCTCCATATCCGTCAAAATGACGACGCGGTACCCTACGGCACCCTTCTCCAGGTTGTCCGGCCGCGCCTTCCACTTCACTTCGAGTTTGTCGTAATCGCCTGTCTTCTCGGCGTCCGGCTTCAGGATCAGAGCCGGCGGTTCATCCGGTTCGCCCCCTTCCCCTTCGACCAAACCGGACCACTTGGCGATTTTTCCAGTGTTTGTTCGCCAGGACGAAAGCTCAATGCTCTGAATGGACTGAGTGGCCGCCTCGACTCGCAAGGCATTCACCCAAAGATGCTTTTTGTCAACAAGTTCCGCCAACGCGGGAAGAAGAGGCTTCGTGGCCGCCGAGCGCAAGAACCTCTCCAGGTCTCCGATCTGCCGCTCAGAAGGATTCAGGAGCTTCAGAGCTTCAATCCTCCTCTCGGGTGGCATACCGGAGACCGCCGTCCCCAACAGCCGATCCAGGAACATCCGGGAGACCTCCAGTCCACCGCCCTCCGATTCGTCGGACTCCTGGACGGGCCACAGGCCGAGCAGATACAAAAGCTCTCCAGGATGCTTCTTGTCCGCCGCGACGCGGACGAGGAAATCGAACTCCGTCCAAAGCGAAATGCTAAATCGGCGGCCGTATCCACGCCCCTTCTTGACCGCGTGTTCCGCACAATCTCTTGTCTCGCGAGACAGCCGACGCGTCACCTCGCCTCCCGCTAGGCGTAGCGCCTCCTTGAACAGGCTCGCCTCGTCCACTTCGCGTGCGGCGCTGTAGATACCATCCATCCCGGCGCCTGCCCGGGCTGTATCCACCAGCAAGAGGGCCGCATCCCCCTTCGTCTCGCGCATCTCCACGGCGCGGTCGGCCGTCATTGTGCGCGCGGTATCATCGTCCGCATCAGCGACACGCCAGACCTGCCAGCCAGGAGGGGCAAAGGCCGCGTCCGTGGCAAGGGCCTCCACGACGTCCGGAGTCAGGCAACGCACAAAGGCCATGGACCCAGCCTCGGCCCTGCCTAGCACCTTTTCAAAGGCGTTTCCAAAGATCGTCGCGTGCAGTTCAGTCCATACCATGTTCATCCTCCGTCGGGCGCTCGAAGCGCGGCCGCAAGTGCTTCATGGCTTCGGCATCGTTGACGCCCACAAGCAGTCCCAGATCGCGGAGACGGCGCTCCAAAGCAGCGCGGTTTGCGCGCAGGAAATCGTTGGAAATCGTCATCCCCCTCGGAGCTGCATCGACGCAAAACCCATAGCGATCTTGGAGTATTTGGATGAAGTCTTTGAGTGAGAGCAGCCGGAAGCCAGGCTTGCTGCCGCTTCGCAGAACGTGAAGATGCACGAGGTAGTCCAGGACCGAATCAGTGAAGACGAGTGAGCGGACTTCGCCCCTCTTTCTGGCTCCTGTCACAGCAGTGTTGCGGGCGACTGTTCTCTTCAGTGCAAGGCCATTCGGACGGCCGATCAGAAGAGCTGAATCCAGCAATTTGACTAGGTTTGCCTGGGTACTCACTCGGCCCTGCAAAGAGGTGAGCGACTCGGCGAGGCGCCAAACCGGATTGGGCTGGCTTCCAGTGTTGCGCATTATCTGTGCGGACTCAGGGTAGTCGCCCTCAAGCTTGTCAGCCAACGCCTCCGCCTTGTGGGCCAATTCGTAGAGGACTGGCCTTGCTTCGTCTCGTCGATCATGAAGTAGCTCTCCCAGCAAATTAAGCCATTCGGTGGCATAAGGTCTCTTTCGGATGTGGAGGTCCTTGATCTTGCGGTCGTATCGCGCGCCCCAATCCAGCAGCCGAAGCGCCATCAGGATCACGGGAAAACGCTCGATGCGGCGCATGAGATCGTCCAGGGATTGCTCCGCGAGTGCCCTGAGGTGGCGATCAACGCCGTTGGAGCAATCCACGAACAGGAAGGCCGGCCTTTGTTCGCACTTGACTCGAATTTCGGCCGTGTCCGCCCATTGGAAGAGTATTTCGATCACACTCGTGAGGATTGTTGTCATTCCAATCGCCATGCAAGACTCCAGGAGTTCCACGAGGGCATGGCGAGGGATGATGCCCGCATAGGACCGAACGAAGCGGCGTATGTCCTCGGAGAAGTGCTGAGCCGCGTTCTCGGCAATAGGACGCTGATTTGAGATTTGCTCCCCCTCGCTTACACGCAGCTTTCCGGGCGCCGCTCCGAGTTGCTGCGCCAGCCGAATCATCAGCAACTGGTCTAAGCCGACGGGGGTCGCTTCCTCGAAACGGTCCGATGCGCGATTACTCAATTCACCCGGCTCGTCGCGACGCGTCATGCCCTGATGAAATGCGTTGAGTAGGACGTTCTTATCAAAACCTCTGCCAACTGCGAACCAAGTGCGGTCCGCGTCGTTTTTCTGCTGGATGTAGTCCCCCTCCTGATCGGCCAACATCGCCACGATCATCTCAGGGACATAGCGGAGGTTGGACACAGACTCGGGAAGATCGACCCAACTTGACATGTAATGGGCCGGCGCAACACGCTGGACTTGTTCCTTCCTGCCGAGCGCGCGTTTGGCATTCTCCAGACAGAAGCACAGGAGCAGGTCGCCAAGGATGGCCTGCTGGGTATCGCCGCCGAACCCCACGAACTGCTTGTTCTCGGCGAGCTTGGCGGCTACTCGTTCGATGGTTGCCGCCTGCCTCCGCTCCTTCTCGGTTCCCTTGTCCGTGACAAATGTTTTGAGAAAGTTCCCTTTGCCTCGTCGCTGACCGAAGCGGAACATGTAAAACACGGCCGGGAGGACAGCGGAAAGATCGAAGTCTTGTACTGAAATTGGCAGGGCCTTTTCATAGTTCCCCGTCCAGATCTCACGAGTCATACCCCGGCCGAGCACCTCATCGACGATCGCGCGGGCCGTTGTGGCCGTCTTGCTCGCACTCATGCCTGCCCTCTTCCTGTGACTGGACTCAGAAGCATCCGGTGCTGTACTCCGTCCGCGGCTTGCTCTACCATGGCTGAAACTCTGTAGATCACGTCATCCCGCATGGGATTCCAGGCTAGAAGTTCGCGTTCGTCCTCGCGGACTAGACGCTGGACAAAGATGGACAAGTGGGCGAACGTGTCGTCCGTCGAGACGTCGCCCAACTGGTACCCGTCGCTCAGTTCCAGCAGGAGATGAAATAGCTCGGCTCCCAACCGCAAACGCTCTTCACGGCCATCGCGATATCGATAGATCAGGGACGCCTGCCGGTGCAGTCGCTCCACTCCCTCCGCTTCGGGCGGAAGGTCGGCTTCAAGCCCAAACGCGGTCAGGGGCTTCTCTACCCAGAATGCCGTTTCCGTGGGTGTTCGAGGCGTGATGCGTAGAGGGACGACGTTGGGCCGGTCGAGCGCTTGGGGCGGAAGGTCTTCAAGACGAGAAATGCCGCCGCACAGACGGGCGCAAAGCTTGGCCTGCTCCTCTGGATCCTTCTCAAGGGGGAGGTTTCGGAAAGGGCTCAGATGCAGTCCCCGCGCCAGATCCAGGGCGTGAGGCTCACCCGCGATCTGTTCTATGTCTTCCTGTGTCCATTCAAAGAACGCCCGGCGCCGGGCTGATTCTAGCGAGAGCTGATCGTAGTGAGGCGCCGTTTTGGTGCTATCCGGGGATGGGTTGCTAAGCAGGTGGCGGTCAATCTGAGGATGAGCTTCGAGCGCGGGGTCGAAGCGGGCCAGTTCTCGCAGCAATTCGCCTTGTCGTCCCGGCGAATCCGGCGAGAACGCGCGATCCCAATAGGGAATCGCAGGAACGTCCGATTCACCGTGATACTCCACGCAGAAATGGACGCCAAAGAGGATATAGACCAGGGCGGCGCGCATCTCGCGAACCGTGATGTGTGTTTCCCCCCGCAGGTGGACGGCCTGCAGCGCCTCGAACAGTCGCCGGCGGGCGCGACCGCGGATCTCCTTCTCCGCTAACCCGGGCGGACCCTCCGGGCCGAAGATCCGGGTCGCCCGGAAAACTTCACAGCGGTCCTTCGCCGAACATGAATGGCAAGGTGCCCAGATCTCGGTCGCTCGTTCGCCTCCGTATAGCTGATCCAGCAGACGCTCCAGGAAGCCGGTCGCAATTCGTTTCCTATCGGGGGTGATGCCTCCGACGAGGGACCGTTGATTGAGGCTGACGAACCGGATGTGCGATTCCTGCGTCGCGGATTCCTGTTGGAGAAGATCGTAAAGTTCCTTCGTCAGCACTGTTTCGTTGCCTCCTTGGCGCGCCTCCACACCCTCGATCCACTCGAGCAGACGGCCGTCGTTGATCGCAAGCAGATGGACGATGTCATCATCGGGCGGCCCTTGCTGGAAGGGCTCCAGAAACTCGTCGAGAATCTCGTCGGAGGAGCGCCCCTGCCACGCCGCTGATCCGTCGAGATTCATGCGGACAACCAGGCCATCTTTCATCCGGCCTTCGAGGATGCGCTCGGATGAGGTATGCTTCCCAAGCCCGAGTCGGGCTGCAAGGTGCTGAAGCAGCGCAGTCTTGCCGTCACCAGCGTTTCCACACAGGATCACGAGGCAGACGCGTCGCTCACGAATATCGCGATGCAGCGTCTCTTCAAGCTTCGTTTCAACGTAAGTCCGAGCGGCGAAATCCGTGTCCAGCCCTCGCGTCTCGCGGTTCCCCCACCGAGAGCCCGGATATGACTGTAAGAGTGAACGCAGCCAGTCCACTCGCTCCTCGCGCAATTCCGGTCGCTCTTCCGCTACCGCCTCTCCTTCCATCATTGGAATCGGTTGAGCTGCCTTGATGGCCACGAGCGCCTCAATCGTCGAAGCAAATCGTTGCTTGGGGTCGGGGTAGGCTGATGCGAAGTCGGGGTTGACACAAACCCTTGCGCATCAGATTTTATTCCACTTTTGTTACGCTTTCAGCGCTGAAGACGGCTTGGAGGACGCCGCGTTGGCGTTGGACCGTTGGGC
>JBEKTN010000193.1:0-16845 GCA_049516015.1 Isosphaeraceae bacterium
GGTCATGCACAACGCTGAGAAACCAAATCCTCCGGCATCGGTTCGCGATACTGGGGGTCAGGGGGGGTTTTCGGCGTCGTCCAACACTCGAGCCAGAAACAGCCTTCGCGCAGTCGCCACACGCAGCGCACCAAGCCCGGGAGTTCATGGGGAGGGGGTTGTCCGAGGTCCAGCTCGAGGCTGGTGGGATGATGCTAATAGACCGCGATTGGCAGCGTCAAGGATGCGCCACCGTGGCATGATCCGTGCTTGATATTCTTGACAGGTCCGCGGCTGCCTACACAGCCGCGTTGAACGGGGCCATTGCCCGGCTCAACGGAATCCGGCGCCGGCGTCGCTGTCGATCTTGGGGACTCTTCCAGGTACAATAACGGGATGAGCCTGATTTTCCCGGCTTGGGTTGCATGCTTGTGGCCGGTGCACTTACGAGGAGTTTTGCGACGATGCCACCCATCGCCCTCAACCGGCGTCGGTTTCTTGGCTGTTCGGCCGCGGCCAGCCTGGCCTTCTCTCAGGGAACGCTGGCCGAAACCGACCCGGCTGCCGCCGAAGCAAAACCTGTGCGGCTGGGCGTGATCGGCATCGGCAACCGAGGCACGGCGCTCTTGCGCGCCCTGCTCGACCTGCCGGCCGCGCAGGTCGTCGGGGTCTGCGACCCGGAACCGAAGCATCGGATGCGCGGTCAGGGCATCGTCGAGAAGGTCCAGGGACGGCGTCCGGAGGCGGTCGAGGACCCGCGGTGCCTGCTGGAGCGCCCGGACGTCGACGCCGTCCTCGTGGCCGTCCCATGCGATCTGCACGAATCGATCGGCTGCGAGACCCTCCGCGCCGGCAAGCATCTCTACGCCGAGAAGCCGCTGGCGCTGACCCTGGCAGGCTGCGACCGATTGTGTCTCGAGGCGTCCCGGCGCCCCGCGCTGGTCGTCCACGTGGGGTTTCAGAGGCGTTCCAATCCCCGGTTCCGCGAAGGCGTGGAACGAATCCAGGGGCGCGAGCTCGGTCCCCTGATCGAAGCCCGCGCCACCTGGACCAGCAGCAACGGTCCGCTTTCCGGCCACGGCGGCTGGCTGGGCCGGCGCGACCGGTCGGGCGATTTCATGGTCGAGCAGGCCGTGCATATCTGGGACGTCCTGCACTGGCTGCACGGCGACTTGCCGGTCAAGGCGGCCGGGTGGGGCCGGCGTGGCCTCTTCGCCCAGCAGGACCCCGGCCGCGACGTGACCGACCATTACGCCGTCGAGCTCGAATGGGCCGACGGCTTCCGGGCCTCGCTGCTCCAGAGCTGGGTCGCGCCCGCCGCCGACGGATTCACCGGCTCGACCCTCCGGGTCCTGGGCGAGGCGCGACCGCCAGCGGCCCAGGCAGACCATCCACCCCGGCCCCCAGAACGACACCCGGCTGGCCCTCCTCGACTTCCTCACCTCCGTCCGGGCCCAGAAACCGCTCCCCCCGCCAATCAGCTTGGCCGAGGCCAGCAACGCCACGCTCACTGGCTTGCTGGTGCGCAGGGCGGTGGATGAGCGGTGTGTCGCGACGATGGAGGAGATCCGCGCTGAGGCAATCAAGGCTTGAAAAAACGGACCCGTCGTTCAAAAAGTGCGAGCACCAGGAGACCCTGCCATGGCGACTGTCGCCGAGCCCAGGCTTCAAGACAAGGCCGTCCAAGCCTCGCTGCCCCCGCTTGAGAACGGAGACAGGCTGACGCGCGCTGAGTTCGAGCGCCGCTATGACGCGATGCCGGACGTGAAGAAGGCCGAACTTATCGAAGGGGTTGTTTACATGCCATCGCCAGTGAGGCTTCGCCGTCACGGGGAACCCCATGCTCAAATCCTGATTTGGCTTGGGAGCTACCAGGCCCTCACGAAAGGTGTCATCGTCGCCGACAACGCGAGTGCCCGGCTCGACCTGGATAATGAGCCCCAGCCCGATGCACTGCTGATGATTGATCCCGGGCGCGGCGGCCAGGCTCGGATCTCCGACGACGACTACGTGGAGGGGGCCCCCGAACTGGTCGTGGAGGTCGGGTCAAGTACTGTCGGCATCGACCTGAACCTCAAGCTTCACGTCTATCGTCGTAGCGGCGTCCGTGAATACATCGTCTGGCGCGTGCAGGATCGAAAGATCGACTGGTTTGTCCTTCGCGATGGCGAGTTCATCCTTCTCGATCCTGACGAGAAGGGCCGCTATCGCAGCCAGACGTTCCCCGGCCTCTGGCTCGACGCGAGATCTCTCGTCGAAGGTGACATGGCCAAGGTTCTGGACGTGGTCCGGCAGGGGCTGGCCGCTCCCGAGCATGCGAAGTTTGTCACGGACCTTGCTGCGCGCTCGTCCAGCCCGCGGCCATGACCCGCCGGTGGGGTCAATGTATCAGCGGCAGGCGTTCGAATCGGCCGCCGAGGGAAGGCTCGGCGGAGAGCCCGAGCCAGTCTTCGAGTACGGTCGCATAGATCCGGCGAAAGTCGACGGACCATTTTGGATCGCCGTCGGGAAGGTCGGTCAGGCTGGGCACCTTGCCGTGAATTCCGCCCTGCACCCCCCTGCCCTGCCAGCAGAACCAGGCCGGCAGTACTTCTTGACCTGAATGTCGCCCCAAGCCTGGGTCTCGCCTGGTTTCACGGTCCATTGGGGCTGGTGCAGATGACCTTCCATGCGAAGGGAGTAGTTCCGCGAGCCGTGATCCCTCTTATAGTGAGGGACCTGCGGCTCGCGATTCCCGGGGATCTCGAGAAAACTCTCGAGCACCGTGGCCACGAGAAACCTTGTCGGGTGCAGAGGCCGGCTTACTGCCCGAGCAATTCGAGCGTTCGCTTGACGAACGCGGAGGCGGCCGCGACGGCGTCGGGGGGCGAGAGCTTGAGGCGCTGGGCCAGCTCGAACTTGCGGACGTGCTCGGCGTCGAGCTGGCCGGTCTTGACGTAGAGATTCTCACAGGCAAGAAGCAGACAGCGGAGGCCGTACTCGCGGTAGCCTTTGGCGTAGACCAGGGCCCGCAGGCAGCAAAACATGGCCTCGTAGCTGAGGAAGACGATGTCGGCCGGGTCTCCCTGGCCGGTGGTCTGGATGTTCACCGAGCCTTCGAGCCGGTCGCCGGCCTTGGCCAGCAGCTCGCCGATCCGCGCCGGTGCGTCCTTGTCCTCGATCAGGTAAGGACTATCCAGGCACTTCTGAAAGGTGTTGATGATCGCCATGGCCGTCTCGTCTCGCGTTTGACGCTGAACCTCGCTGCTGGGTGAAATCGTGGCGGAATCGAACCTGAAAGGCTCATTGATCCTTCTCTTGAGCTTCCGCCTTCTTTGCCGGGGCATTCTTGGGCTGTGCTGCCGGGGCATTCTTGGGCTGTGCTCCCGGCGACGCCGACGCCGACGCCGACGCCTTGGCTTGGGCTTCTTTCATCCTGGCCTCGTACCTCTTCGCCTGCTCAGGTTCCGGGCGTGCCGATTTCGGGGAAGCAGGGGCCGCGGTCTTGGCAGGAAGCAGCGGTGCGTAACCGGTTCCGCTGGGAGCCGAGACCGTCGCAGCGAACCCTCCCGAGGACGTGGTCAGCATGGGCACGGCCGCGGCCTGCATGACCGAGATCAGAGGGCCCGGGAAGATGCCGAAGAAGATGGCGACCAGCGCGCCGATCGCGATCGGGATCTCGATCGACCGGCCCGCAAGGCCCAGCCGCCTGGACCCGCCGGGCTCGCGGAAAAACATGGCCTTGAGCACGCGCACATAATAGAACGCGGAGACCACCGAGTTCATGAGCCCCAGCGCCACCAGGCCCATCAGCGTTAGCCGGGTCTCGGCGCGTTGCTGGTTGAGTGCTTCCATGAACATGTAGAGCTTGCCGAAAAAGCCGGCGAAGGGGGGGATTCCGATCAGCGAGAGCATCAGCACCAGGATGCAGATGGCCAACAGCGGCGACTGCATGCCCAGGCCGTTGAGATCGTCGATGTCGTCGGTCTTCTTGTCGCGAACCAGCCAGGCCGCCACCGCGAATGCCCCGATGTTGGCGAATGCGTAGACGACCAGGTAAAAGAGCACCGAGCCGGCCGCCTCGGCCCCTCGGGTGGAGACGCTGGCCGCGGCGACGCCCACCAGCATGTAGCCGGCATTGGCGATCGACGAGTACGCCAGCATCCGCTTGAAGTTCCGCTGCGCCAGCGCGGCGAAGTTGCCGTAAGTCATGGTCACGGCCGAGACGATCGCGATCACTCCCAGCCAGCCCGGCCCCAAGAGCTCGTTCGAAGGGTGCGACCACGGCTGTAGCGCGTGCAGGAAAACCTTCATCAAGGCCACGAAGCTCGCGAGCTTGGAGCCGGTGGCGATCAATGCCGTCACGGGCGCGGGAGCTCCTTCATAGGCATCGGGCGCCCACTGGTGGAACGGCACGGCGGCAATCTTGAACCCGAAGCCCACCAGCATGAGCAGGAGGGCCGTCGCACCCGCGACATTACCCGAGAGCCCCGTGCCCGCTCCTCCGGTGGACGCCAGCGCTGTGCGAATCGCTTCAAACTGGGTCGTGCCAGTCAGGCCGTAGAGCAGGCTCAACCCGAAGAGAAAGAGCGCCGAGGAGACTGACCCATAGACGAAGTACTTCAGCCCCCCCTCCGCCGACCGCCTCCGCGTCTTCTCGAAGGCCGTGGTCAGATAGAGGCAGATTGTCATCGTCTCGAGGGTGAGGAAGAGCGTCACCAGCTCCTCGGAGGCCGCCAGCAGCATCATGCCGACCGTGGCCCAGGTTACGAGGGCGAAGTACTCGCCCCAGTCCTCGGTGAACGACCAGGCCATCGACAGCCAGACCACCAGCCCGAGCATGAGGATGAACAGAACGTTCAAGACCCCGGTTTGCAGGTCCGCCGATAGCGTTCCCAGGAAAATCGATCCCCCTGGCCTGCTGAAGTACTCGGCCAGTGAGGGACTGAGCCACCCCGGTGTCCCCTGGGTTTCCGCCTGTGCCAGTTGCTGTACCTGCATCAACCCCGCCGCGGCCAGTAGCGCCAGCGCCACGCCGGCGAGCGTCAGCCAGCCGATCGCCCGGCGGCGGGCTGGTGCGCTCATCCGCCCCGCCAAGGCCAGGTCGGCCAGCAGCACCACCAGACCCCAGACCGAAAGCACGATCGCCGGAGCCAGGTGCCAGAAATCGCGGAAGTCCACGTTCGAGAGGTTCGGGTCCATGGGATTTACTCGAGTGGCCAGTGGCCAGTGGCCAGTAGTCAGTGGTCGGACGACTTCTCTTCACTGGCCACCGGCCACTGGCCACTGGCCACTCCAATTCAGCCCGACATGCTGTCATACCGGTCCACGTCGGCGGCATGCCAGCGCCTGTAACAGAGCAAGATCATGCCGATGCCGACGGCCACCTCGGCCGCCGCCACGGTGATCACGAACAGAGCGAGGATGACCCCGGGCAGGGGGCCGGCCCCGGGCGGAGGATTGCCGTAGTAGCGCCAGAACGCCACGAGGTTGACGTTGGCGGCGTTGAGCATGATCTCGATGGCCATCAGCACGGCAATGGCGTTGCGTCTGACGAGCACGCCCACCAGCCCGATCGAGAACGAGGCGGCGGCGAAGTAGAGAAACCAGTTCAGAGGGATGTCAGAAGCCATTGATGGTCACTCGACTCGAAATCCAAATCCAAGAGACTGGGTATCTGTCAGCACGCGGACATCGATCACGATCACAATGCGACCGGCTAGCGGGGTGGGGATGCTCCGCTCGAGACCAAGCTCGGACCGGCCGCCTGGGGCTGCGGTGAAGCTGAGGCCCGCCGCGCCGGCTGTTCACCGCGGGAGGGCGCGTCCGGCTCGGCCTCCTCGCGATGAGCCAGGGCAATCGCCCCCACCAGAGCGACCGTCAGCAACAACCCGGCGACCTCGAACCCGACCACGTAGCGGGTCATCAGCTCGTTGCCGACCGTCCTGGCCATGTTGTTGACGGCCTCGCGCCGTACCGCCGTCGCCTTGCTCGAGCCGGCGTCTGCCGCGATCGACGGCCGCACGTTCGATTCCGACCAGGGACTGTGACCGGCCGGTGCAACCGCGTTGTTGATGCCGAAGACCAGGATACCGAAGACGCAGAACCCGGCCACCAGGGCCGGAATCCTCCAGGCAGCCGCGACGATGGTCGTGTCGTCTCCCTGGATGTTGCGGGTCAACATGATCCCGAACATCAAGATGATCGCCACGGCACCGATGTAGACCAGCACCTGAAGCGCCGCCAGGAACTCGGCCTCCAGCAGCACGAACTGGCAGGCGATCGTGAAGAAGAAGGCCACCAGAAAAAGCGCCGCATGAACCAAGTTGCGGGCCAGCACGGTCCCCAGCGCTGTCAGCAAACCGAGCGCGGCGATCACCAAGAAAAGGAACTGGACCACGAGTTGCGTCTCCGATCCACTCGAACAGCAAGGCGTTCAGATGTCAAAGTCAAGAATTCCAGAACCCAGAGAGCACAGATGGCAGATGGCAAATGGCAAATGCCAGATTGAATACGGTCATCGCGCTGGCTGACCGATCGTGGAACCAGTCCGCAACTGGCCGAGGCTGGGCCATTCGGACCCCAGCGCCACGCGAGCGCTCGCCTTGCGATTGACCAGAAAAACGAGGTAGACGGTAAGGACCACCAGCACGCCCGTGACCGCGAAACCCTTGATCCAGTTGGGGAACGTCAGGTAGCCCGGGCGAATGACCATCTCGTACCAGACGCCGGCGATCAGGATGTTGACGATGCTCAGGGGCACGAGGTATTTCCACGCGAAGTTCATCAGCCGGTCAACCCGCATTCGCGGCAGGGTGGCCCGGACCCAGAACATCACGAAGATGAAGGTCAGCACCTTGAGCAGGAAGACCCCGACCATGATCAGGTCGGCCAGAACCAGGGAGAGGGTCGAGTCCTCGCTGATCAGGCTGGCCGGAAAACCGACGAACGGGATCGGGGTTCCTCCGCCCAGGAAGAGTGCCGTCGCCAGGCAGCTCACCGCGAACACGCCCAAGTATTCGGCCAGGAAGAAGAGGCCGAAGCGCATGCTGGAATACTCGGTATGGTAGCCGGCGATGATTTCCGACTCGGCTTCAGGCAAGTCGAAGGGCGTGCGGTTCACCTCTGCGGTGTTGGCGATCAGGAGGATCACGAACGCCAGGAACCCTGGCGGCGAGAAGACGAACCAGCCGAAGTCGAGCTGACGGTTGAAGATCGTCACCAGGCTCAGGCTGCCGGCCCAGAGCACGATCGGGATTGTCGAGAGAACCTGGGGCACCTCGTACGAGACGAGCTGGGCGACGGCCCGCATGGCACCAAGGAGCGAGTACTTGTTCCGGCTCGACCAGCCGGCCAGGAAAATCCCCAGCGGGCTGATGCTCGAGACCGCGATCAGGTAAACCAACCCCGAGGGCAGATCGACCGGGGCCAACCCGACCGCGAAGGGAATCACGGCCATGACCAGGAACGCCGAAACGAGCACGAGAACCGGGGCGGCCAGGTGGACCCAGCGGTCGGCACCGCGGGGAACGAGGTCCTCCTTGATGATCAGCTTGATGGCATCAGCGATCGGCTGAAGCAGGCCCAGCGGTCCCACCCGGTTGGGGCCGATGCGGTCCTGGAACCGGGCCGCCACCTTCCGCTCCAGCCAGACCATGTAGGCAACGATGCCCGGGAAGATGCCGAAGAAGCCCACCAGCAGCCAGAGCACCCAGCGAATGACTGTCGTCGTGTCAAGCTCGACAAGTTGCTGCTGGGCCCAGAACGGCAGACCCGCGCCGAGGGGATACCATGTCAAACCCACCTCAAGACCCCCTTGGCCCAGGCATAGGCCAGACCGACAGAGAGGATCACCAGGAAGATGATCATCTCGATCAGGGCAAAGGCACCCAGGCCCTTGTAGCTGACGGCCCAGGGATAGAGAAAGACCGTCTCGATGTCGAACACCACGAACATCAGGGCGTAAATGTAATACTGGATCCGGAACCGCACCCAGG
The DNA here is from genome assembly GCA_049516015.1 of Isosphaeraceae bacterium. Classification (GTDB taxonomy): domain Bacteria; phylum Planctomycetota; class Planctomycetia; order Isosphaerales; family Isosphaeraceae; genus Aquisphaera. The sequence goes on from JBEKTN010000193.1 coordinate 7,956, forward strand.
TCTCGCCGTAGGTGCGCACGCCGCACTCATACGTGTCTGACTTGGCCAGCGAACGCTTGCGCGGCGCGATGATCGTGACCACGAGCAGCGGCAGGAGCGCGAACGAGATCGCCACCAGTAACAGCAGCCCGATAAAAATGTAATTGTTGATAACCATTGCCGATTGATTCCTCAAGAGCCTGGTGCCGAACTCGCTTCACGAGCCTGAGCCGGCAAATTCCGCCAGCAGCCGGGCTCGTGGCCGGCTGCCACCCTGTCCTGTGCACCGCGACTCACGCAGTGGCGGAGGACACGGTCTCGATCCTGGTCTCCCCGTCGAGAGCGATCTCGGTGATCTCGCCGCCATCGCGCCGCAGCCTGAGGGTCCCTTGCTGGCAGTACGATGCCTTGCCCCCCATCTCGATTCCCCCGACCGGCCGCCGCCCTTCGCCCTCCACCACGCCCTCGACCTGGGTCAGCCAGCGCCGATGGCCGACTCGCACGTACTGAGTGACGCGGATTCGAGTTCCGGGAGCGTACTTCGGCTCAGAGGGTGTGGGGATCATGTTCGGGGCTACAGGGCAAGACACCGGAGATCGGCCACTGCACGGAACCGTCGCCGGGCGCCGGGGATATCGATGTACTGGTCACGCGAGGTTGCCTTCGGAGCGATCATCTTAAAGGGCATTCCCCGGCGCGGCAAGACCTCAGTCCCCGGCGCGGCCAGAGCCGACGCCCTGGCTTCCGCCAGTACTCGCGGAAGAGGCGATCAAGCAATCCACCCGGCAAGCCCAGGTCAAGAGGGTCCCGATGGATCCGACCGCCGCTAGCACACCGGCGTCCGGCCAGGAATGCCTCTTCACATGGACACGGTCAGAACGGCATCGGTCCCCGACACTCCGCCCGTCCCGGCCAGGAATGTCCCGTTCGTGCCGATCAGTCAGGTGGAAGGCTTGCCGCGCACGACGATCTGCACAAACTTCGTCAGGTGCTGCCCCAGACTCGCGCGGTAGAGGGTCACGAAGAGGCCGCTCGGGTCCAGGACAGCCTGGGACAAGGAAACGACACGAACCGGTCCATGGTTGTGAGCCGGCGGTAAGAGCACCTCGTAATTGCTCACGTTCTGGGCGCTGGTGGCGTCCATCGGCCGGCTGAACTGCAAGCGAACTGCCGCCACCCTGCGCGTATTCGGCTTATAAACGAGCTGAACCGTGGGCGCGACCGTCGGAGCTGGCAGATCGCTATTGACGATCGTCAGCGTGGCCACGATCGGACTGGCGATGGTAGCGGTCAACGTGGGATTGCTGATGTAGAGGGTTACAGTCTTGTTCCCGTCGTACAGGTGATCGTCGATGTTCGGGACGGTGAAGGTCTGGCTTTCCTGCCCCTCGGCGAAGGTGAATTCGCCGGAGACGGCGCATGGCCACGTCAAAGTCATCGATTCCCCCGGATTTTACCAGAATAAATGATTGCACGCAACGTGCCACTCGTGGTGTGGCGCGATCCGCTTCGTTGCGCGCTCTGCGCTTCAGGCGGGTAGACCGATGGATGACCCGTGGGGTCGGATCTTGTCCTTCGGGATCGAGACCTCACGCTTTTGCGGGCTGAGGCGCGGGCTTGGCGGGTGCGGCTGCGGTTTTTGAACCCGCGAGTGCCTTTTGCAGTCGCTGATCTTTCTTCTTGGCCACCTTGGTGCGCTCGGCGACCTCGTCGGCGCTGTTCCAGGCCTCGGGATGGGTCTTGGCGTAGAATTCGCTCGAGACCAGCAAGTCTTGCAAGCTGAAGATATGCGTCTGATGGCGCTCGTAGTTCGACAGCTCGAAGTTGTGGTCCATCTTGATCGCGTCGAAGGGGCAGTACTCGGCGCACAGTCCACAGTTCATGCAGACGTCCATGTCGATATAAAAATCCTCGGGTAGCGGGACGACCGTTCCCTTGGGGCTCTTTGCCTGGGTCATCCAAATGCATTGGGGCGGGCAGACCTTGGCGCAGATGTTGCATGAGGTGCACCGGACGTTGCCGTCCTCGGTATCATAAACGAGCATCGGCAGCACGCGGAACCGCTCGTAGACCGGCAACCGCTCGTCCGGATACTCGACCGTGAAGAGTCCGTCGGTCTTGAAATCCTGCTGCACCCTCGGCTCGTCGCCCCTCGCTGGCTTGCGGAAGAGATCCACCAGGAGATGGCCTCCCCCGCGCCGACTCAGGCCCTTCCCCAGCCGGATATCACGCCAGAAAGTGAGCAAGAACCGGCGCATAGTGATCACGTGACCGCGGATGACGCCTAGACCGTTTGCCATGCTCCGGAGCCCTTTCGGTAGTGAACTCGCCACTGACCACCCGCCACTGGCCACTATTCCCTCACCGATCCACTTCCCCCAGCACGATGTCCAGACTGCCAAGGATGCCGACGACATCAGCAATCGTATGGCCCAAGCACATCAGCTCAAGGGCAGTCAGGTTGATGAAGCTGGGGCTGCGAACGTGGTAGCGATAGGCCGAACCGGAGCCGTCAGCGACGACGTAGTATCCAAGCTCGCCTTTGGGGTTCTCGACGCGGGAATAGGCCTCGCCGGCGGGAACCTTGATCTGGTAGCTCTTCTTGCCGGGGAGGATTGGCCCGTCGGGAATGTCGCGGACGGCCTGCTTGAGAATCTTGGCGCTTTCCCGCATCTCGAGCAGCCGGACGTAATACCGATCGTAAAGGTCGCCGTTCGGGCCCGTGATGATGTCGAAGTTGAACCGATCGTAGATGCCGTACGGGGCGGCGCGGCGGATGTCGTAAGCCACGTTCGAGGCGCGGAGGACTGGCCCCGCCGTCGAGTAATTGATGGCCTGTTCGGAAGTCAGCACGCCCACCCCTTTGCAACGATCGAGGACGATCTCATTTTGCGAGAGGTACCTGTCGAACTCGTCGATCTTCTTGTCGATCCGGTCGTTGACGATACCACGGCAGCGTTCGATCCAGCCGGACGGCAAATCGAAGGCAACACCGCCGAACCGGAAGTAATTGCACATCATGCGGCTGCCCGCCGCCCATTCGAAGAGGTCGAGGATCAGCTCGCGCTCCTCGATCGCGTAGAGCGCAGGGGTGAAGAACGCGCCCAGATCGTTGAGCAAGAAGCCGATCGACCACATGTGGCTGGCGATCCGGGTCAGCTCGGCCATGATGATCCGGATGTATTCGGCCCGCTCCGGCGGCCTGGAATCCTCGCCCATGAGCTGCTCGACGGCCAGTGCATAACCGAAATTGTTGCCCATGCTGGTGAGGTAGTCGAGCCGGTCGGTGAACGGGAAATTCATCAGAAACGTGTTCCGTTCGCCGATCTTTTCGTGGTTGCGGTGCATGTAGCCCATGACGGGCTTGAGGCCGACGATCGTCTCGCCGTCCACTCTCAGGTTGAGGCGGAAGACGCCGTGCGTGCTCGGGTGCTGCGGGCCCATGCTGACGATGAACTGATCGGTGCCGAGCTCCTGGACCTCGACGCCGCCAGGCAAGAGCGGCTGGCCCTTGGGGTCCGAACTGCTGGAGAGGCTGGCCCAGTCCGTGAAGCCCTGGGGTACTTTCAAATTGGTGCCGAAAGGATTGATCTCCTCGGCGCGGAAATGCTGCCCGAACCCTTCGTCAACCCGGCTGGGAAAGACCTTGGCGGGCGCCTCGTAGTACGGCTCGAGGAAGTCCTTGCGGAGTGGATAGTAGGCATAGCCTTCCCACATGAGAATCCGCTTCAGCTCGGGGTGGCCGGTGAAGCGAACGCCCATCATGTCGAAGACCTCTCGCTCCTGGAAATCGGCGCCGCGATAAACGTGGTAGAGCGACGGGACTTCGCCCTGCCCTTCCGCCTCGGCCGTCCGCACACGCAGCTCGATCAGGCTGCCCGGCTTGAGGGTGCTGTCAAACTGGTAATTGATTTCGATGCAGTCCTCGTAGTGGACGCTCTGCAGACTGGCGAGGTAGTCGTACTTGATCAGGTTCTTGTCGCGCAGGTAAAGGGCGACCGGGACAAGCTTCTCCGGCGCGACCAGCAAGCCCGCCTGGACAATCGAGACGGTTCCCGCACCGAGTTCGGCATCGAGTCGCGCGGCCAGCTCTTTGAGGCCCTCGTCTCCCAGCCAGACCAGGCTGGGACGGGCCAGGGCGCGCTTGGCCTTCTTGGCCGGCTTGGCAGCCGCCGGTGCTGCGGCGGCCGCGGGTGCGGCCGAGCCAGCCGCTGCCAGCGTCTCACCGCGGGCCTTGGCGCGGATCAGGTCGATCTTGCTTGGCGGCTTCGCCGCCTCCGCCCCCACCGCGCCGTTGCCGGACGCATCGGCCACATCGGCCTCGGGCTGGGGCGCAAGAATCTTCGGCGGCTTGGGCAGGTCGGCCTCGCGGGCCTCGGCCAGCCCCATCGCCGTCCGCTCCGCGGTAAGCTCGACGGTCCGCAGGTCGATCAGGTCCGGGCCCATAACCGGAATCGGGATATCGCGCTCGACGTCGCCTCGATACCAGGGTGCGTTCGTGATGTGCTCGCCGTCGATCTTCTTCTGGAGCATGATCAGTCCGTTGAGCAGCGCCTGGGGAGTCGGCGGGCAACCGGGAATGTAAACGTCGACCGGCAGGTACTTGTCGATCCCGGAAACAACGTTGTACCCCTCTTTGAACGGGCCGCCGCCGGTGGCGCACGCCCCCATCGAGATCACGTACTTGGGCTCTGGCATCTGGTCATAGATCCGCGCGATCATGGGCATCATCGTCTTGGTCACGGTCCCCGAGACGATCATCAGATCGGCCTGGCGAGGCGAGCCGCGAAAGACCTCGGCGCCAAAGCGGGCGATGTCGAACCGGCTTGAAGCCGTGCAGATCATCTCGATTGCGCAGCAGGCCAGGCCAAATCCCAGGGGCCAAATGCTCGACCGCCGTCCCCAGTTGTACACGGTATCGACTATGTTCAGCAGCTTGTCCCATGAGGTCACCAGGACATGCTGCTCCAGTTCCTTTTGAAGCACGGAGTCGATCACCGTGCTCCATTCCGGTCGAGAAATCGTCGGATTTGCCATGATGGGATAATCTATGCCTTGAATGGACATCCGGGAGCGACTACACAAGAGGATACGTGGTCAGTCTGCACGCCCGTCTTTCCCGGGCTCTGGTCCGGGCGCCGACAACCGCCTCACCAAGGCCGCCAGATCACAGTCCCTATCTGGTTGGACGAGGATATCGTAAACCGGGGAGTCCACTTCCGCCAGAGGGCACCTGCCTCGGCCGGGACGCGTGACGAGATCCGGCAAGCGTGCCCGGCAACACCGGGCTGATTGCGCGGCCCGACAGTCACGGGCGCAAGCCGTTTTGGAGCCATGCCGAATCAGCCAAGCCGTGCTTCCGGGCCGCTCTCGGAATGGCCTTTGCGTGGTCTTGACCGACGCGTCCATCAGACAGACCGGCCCGCTCCTCCAAGAAAGTGGCACTTTCCGCTTCAACCATGCCTTCCCATAATGATTTTATGGAACGACCCAGTTTTCAGATGTCGTTGGCTGGCTTGCTCGGTCTGGTGGCGTGCGTTGCCCTCAACTTCTGGCTCTTCCGGCTGGGAGCCCTGTGGGGGATTCTCGGCCTGAACGTGACCAAGCACGTGGCCATTGCCTTTCTCTGCCAGTCGCTGGGCGTGGATCGTTCCGTCCCGCCGGATCCGGTCCGGCCCTCACCCGCTCCTTCCCCCCAGGTACCCGTCTCCTGACCGACCACGCCTCCGTAGCCGGTTGAGCGACGGGCTGGTTCTCGGCCATTTTCCGGAAGCTCTTGGCGAGTAGTGGTTTGGGAGACACCCCAAAGTCGGGTGGGCGCCTGTTCGCAGATTCTATAAGATTCGATCGCTCCAGCGCAAGACTCTGATCATGGAACCGAGCCGATTGAACCGGACCCCGGCCGAAAAGGCGTTCTTCATTTCCTCCTCGCTGTCGCCCGGCGATTGAAGTGCACCCCGAAACGACAACTCATCGCCTGGTCGAGGATCGAGGGAGCACTTCACGTGGGAGACCAGAACCAGTCAGGAGGGGCCATGAGTGCCAAGCGGCAGGGAAGGATCTTGCTGGTTGAAGACGAGTCGCTCTTGCGGAGGCTGATTGCCCAGTTTCTTCGCGGAGAGGGTTTCGAGATCGTCGAGGCTGGCGACGGCCGAGAGGGTGTCGAGCGGTTCTCCAGCGGCAACCCATTCGACCTTGTCTTGCTCGACCTGAATCTACCCATCCTGCCCGGTGTCGAGGTCTGCCGGAGGATCAAGCTGCAGCGACCCGAGCAGCCAGTCATCATCTGCAGCGCAGCAATTCTCGATGGACACATCGCGGCGCTCGCTGCGATGGAAGTGGACCAGTTCCTCTCCAAGCCGTACCACCCCGCCGAGCTGCTGAGCCGGATCACCATCGAGCTGCAGCGGCCCGTACAACCATCCTCGGTGCCAACCGAGCGTCTCACGGCCAGTTCCTGGCGGGTGGATCGGACATCTCCCCGCCCCGGTCCTTCGCAGACCCTGTTCAAGCTGCCTGCGATCGATTAATATGAGCCTTTCGAACGATTCTTCCATTGTGCCGGCGGCGATCGCCCTGCCGATTGGAGAATCTCGAGACGACTGATCACCACGCTCGTTCATCGCTTACGCAAGAGGACCGGTTTCATGGCTGGGAAACCGCTGAATCGACTGGAATTGAGACGTCAGAGCGAGGCCGCGGAGCCCCTCGATCCCATGGAAGACGAGACCGAAGAGCTCGTCGAAGAGGTGGAGGAAGAGGACGTACCGGAACGGAAGCCCAAGAAGAAGCCCAAGGCCGCCCCCAAGTCCAAGGCCAAGTCGAGCAGGGCGGCCAAGCCGGCCGCCCGGATGCGCATCGTCTGGACCGTGATGAACGACGCGTACAAGGCCGTTGCCACCTTTGACTACACCCAGAAAGAGGCGGCCGAGGCCAGGGCCGCGGAGCTGACGGCCAAGGGGCGCGGGACTCACTTCGTGCAGCGCACCAAGGAACCGATGCCCGAGGACGCCCCGGGCCTGGGAGCAATCATACCCCGCAACGAAACCCCTCCCCCGAAAGCGGCCCCCAAGCAGGCCGCGGCGGCCATCGAGGACGACGAGGATCTGGACGACGAAGAAGAGAGCGACGTGGAGGTGGACGAGGAACCGGAAGACGAAGAGGATTGAACCGATTGACTCACTCTGACTCCGGCCGATCCTCGAGAAAACCATCGTGGAGGAGTTGCGCAAGCGGGAAGGCGGTGGGAAGTGACCCTGGACCAATTCACGCAACAGGTTCGCCGGCAGCCGTTCCGGCCGTTCCAGCTCATCATGGTGGACGGGTCGAGATTCACGGTCGATCATCCCGAATTCGTGTCGATCGACCGCCGGGGTCGAGCGGTCACATTTCACGCGACCGACAACACGCGGCATGAGCTTGACGCGCGGCTCATCCAGGATGTCGTGGCTGTGGATGCTGACGGATCGGCCTCCTTACCCGGCCCCAACGGTGGCGGGAATCCCAGCGGCGGGGAGTGATCGACACCACAGCCAAAGCACTCCCGAAGATTGGACCGCATGCCCAGGTACTTCGCCCACATCAGCCACGACGGGCCGATCCGCTACGGAGACGTCCCCGGCTCGATCGGGGTGCTCGAAGCGGTCGACAAGCCCATGCCGATCGGCGAGGCATCTTGCCGCACTCATGACGAGAACGGGCTGGCGGTTTGGACCCTCCGGATCGGCAAGCAAGAGATCCCCGGGCGATGGATCATCGTCGATCGGGAGTTTCGCCCGGCCTCTCCAAAATAGCTGGGGCCGTCAGGGGGTCAGGGCGGGGAGTTCGCAAGCGAAATGACGCCAGCCGACGCTCGGATCCGGCTGCTGATCTGTCCGGCCGCACTCCTGAGGTCCTGAAGCGTTGGCAGGGATTGAAAACCTGGTATGCCGGAAGTGTTCACCAGCAACCCACATGAGCGCTGAGCATGGAGAGAAAACAAATAAAGACCGAGCAAGCTGCTCAGCCAGTTCGAAACCGGCCGACCGGTCCATATCGACATCCGGAAGAGGAGCATGTGAGGCTTGAGCGACAAGCCAGAAAGCCCAGCCTTCACAAAACGTGCTGCGCTGGCGTGGCGGTGCTTGAGTGACTCGAGAAGGACGACGAGCGAGACTGATGAGAGCCGAGAGCCTCCACGAAGCAATCCACGCCGCGCCGTTCCGGCCGTTCGCTCTGATCCTGGCAGACGGAACCCGGCTGCACGTTCCACATCCGGAGTGGATCCTGCAACCGGCTGGCGCTCGGACCGCCGTCGTGATGGGCCGCGATGAGAGCGTCCGGATCGTTGACGTGGCCCTTGTACTCGGGCTCGAGCTCGGTCCACCAGTTGCTGCAGGATCCCCTACCCCGAACCCGAATGGCGGCGAGTGAGCAACTCGGCCAGCTCCTTATGGTCAACAGGCCCGATGTGGTACTCGAATCGCTAATCGTCCCCGATCGCTGGGCTTGTGACGACGAAGCAAGAGAACCTTCTTCGCAAGGGAGACTTGCAGCCACTCGTTGATCAAGGGGAAAACGGCAATTGTCGGATTTCGCGTCGTGGTTGGCCGCTCTGCCCGCCGCGGGCAGGTACGCAGAAACGAAGCGTCGGCAAGCGTTTAGGACAAGTGGGCGCAGACTGATTCGAACAGTCGACCTCACCCTTATCAGGGGTGCGCTCTAGCCAACTGAGCTATGCGCCCTCGGCATGCAGTCGAGCCTCTCATTCTAATCGAGTGGAGGACCGAGTCAACCACCCAGCGAGTCTGGCTGCAGTTCAGACGTAAGCCGGCGGTCGGCGGAAAGCGGGGGTTAGGTGCGGTCAGGTTCGGGGGGGGCGGGCTCGGCTGGGTCGGGCATGGATTCATGCAACAGGCGGCGCGTCTTGCTC
>JBEKTN010000194.1:0-15616 GCA_049516015.1 Isosphaeraceae bacterium
TTCGGGCCCCTGCAGCCCATACCTCAAGTCCTTCTCCACGTCCGGATGGTGACGATTCAGGCTGTCACTGTCAAAATGGGCGAACCAGGATGAGTGACACTCAAGTGACCGGGAATTGCTGCGATACCTATGAGTTTTCCCAGCTCTTTTCCAATTCCGACCTTGGTTCCACAATCTTCAGGGACGATCGTGCAAGTCCCAATGGCTTATCTTAAGGGCTCCGGCAAGCCGACCCTTTCGAGAGATCGGTCAAAGTCGATCCGGCTTTTCGATCTCGGACGCCAGGCGGGCCGTTGAGGTTCGCGAAGGCGTCGTCAAGCACGCAACGCCTGGCCAGACTGGGCTGGCACGCGTTCGAAAGCAAAAAGGGCGGGTCGTTCGTCGTCCCACCCCTGCTCGGATATACCATGATAGATACGATCGATCAGGAGCCGCAAGAGCGAACCTGATCCGACCCGACCACAGCGGTCAGAACCGCGCCTGAGCCACCGGCCAGGTATCGGCGCGGTGGTCGTGGGACCGCTGGAAGGCCCGTTCCCGTTCCAACCGGGTCTGCTCGAAGAGGCCGCGGTAAAGCTGCTCCTCGGCGTCGGTGAAGGTCTTGCCCCGCCGCCCCATCACGATCCGGGCGGTGGCGAACATCTGATCGAGCGAGAAACCCGACCCGACCCGGCCATACAGTACGGCGGTGAACGAGGGAACGTGCTTGGGCAGGAGCAGACCGGCGGGAAGGACGTTGCACATGACACCGATGGCCGTGCCGGTGTTGAGCATCGACCCCATCCCGGTTCGCGTATGATCACCGATGAAGCAGCCAACCTTGGCCTGCCCGGTCGGTACCGGATCTCCCTGAAGCGGCACAAACACCTCGCCGTAATCGTTCCGCAGATCGCTGTTGGAAGTGATTGCGCCCAGGTTGACCCACTCGCCGATGTAGGCGTGCCCCAGAAAGCCCTCGTGATACTTGTTGGAAAAGCCGTGCACGATCGTGTCCTCGACCTCGCCGCCGATCCGGCAGTTGGGGCCGATCGAAACCGAGCCCCGGATGTTGGCCCGGAAAAGCTGGGTCTCCGGCCCAATGTAACAGGGGCCCTCCACGCGAGTGAATGGCTGGACCCAGACGTTGGGAGCGACAATGATGGGTCCGGTCGTCGTGTCGAAGACGGTGTACGGGTCGATGCGCGCGGTCTCATGCACACGCAGCAGGTTGGACGGCCCCACAAGGGCCAGGGTTGCCAGTTGCCGGTTGGTCACGCCGCTGCGCCGGGCCTCCTGAAAATCACGCTCGATATAGGCTCCGTTGCGGGCCACCAGATCCCAGGGGCGGAAGATCCATTCGCCGCCCACGTCGATACTTGAGTACCTGGCAGCGATCTTGTCAAACCAGGAATCGATCCCGTGCGGATCGAGGGATACGGCATCTTCGGGACCGACCAATGCGCAGGCTGGTTGCCCATCACAGAGCCCCACCCAGGGGCCGTGAGAATCCGGCGGTTCAAACCCCGCAGGAGCTACCCACCGAGCGTTCGCCACGATCACCGGCCCCCTGGCAAGCCAGTCGCGATCGTTGACAACCATGTGAGGATCGCGCTGACGCTGGACCGCAACCAGGTGCGAGCGCACCACGCTGCTGCGCCGCTGCGGCCCCGGGCCGATCCCAAACGCATTAGCGATCTTGCAACCCAGAGTCGAGCATCCCAGCCAGAGTTCATACATCGGCCGCGTCAGCGTGAGCGGCTCAAGTCCGGCTACGGCAAGATCTTCAACCAGGCAAAGACGCATTTCCCACTCCTCTGACCGAGGGGCCCTGGTGCAGGTTCGCAAAGATCCGAACCTATCGGTTAAATCGAGGTGGCACGTTTGCTCATGAGTCCCCACGGAGATGTCTGGAGGATTCTACCGCCCTTGATCGGGGACCACCAGTCGATTTGGGCGGTTTCATCAATGTTGCATCTTCGCGTTGATTATTGGCAACAAACTGACATGCTTGCTTGCAATGTCGAGAAGTGCCACGGACCAGACCGAAGCGCGATGCAGTGCACCGGGATTGATCCACCGCGTGGGGCCTTTCTGGACATCGCTGGCAACATGAGTGTGGCCGGAGAGTAAATAGTCGGGCTCGAGTGCCGCAAGCCGACGAAGTTCTTGGTCCGAGTCGCCATGCGTGACGGCCAGGCGACGCCCCCCCAGGGATATCAGGCCGCCCCGTTCCAGGCATGTGCCGCCGACCCGGTTGATCGCCTGGCGCAAACTCTCGCGGTCATAATCACAATTCCCAAAGACGAAATAACAGGGAAGCACCGAACATTCGTTGACGACGTCGGCAATGGTCAAGTCGCCGCAGTGGATCAGGGTCTCGGCTCCGCCTTCAACGAGCACGGCCACCGCGGACCTGGTGCGCTGCACTTGGTCGTGCGTGTCCGAGAGGATTCCGATACGCATGATGGATGAGTCCCCAATCGAGCGCCCGATTGCCTCCATATACTCATGGAGAAAGACGCCGATTCGCCGCGTGTTCGAATGCAACGCAATAATGTACCAGTTCGAGGATCCCGAAAGGAATTGTCACCCGAGGCACTGGCCAGGACCAGCAGCACCAGCTAGAATATAGTTTAGAGCCGAAAGCCCGGATGCTGAAGGTCTGCCGCGTACGTCCAGAGCGCAGCATATCTTTGTGCTCATGCTGAAGGTTCGCACCTGGTCAAGTCGCTCAGGTGCGCGATCGGTTGGAGAATGAACCGGTCGCGGGAAGGCATGGAACATCACGAGCCATCGAGCTCCCTGATGGTTCCGGTACTTCCCTGGCTTTTCCCGCGTCGCGCGGGGAGGTGTTGCATGGCCACCGCCACCAAGACTCGATCAAAAAAGACCAGGAAGACTCAAGTCCGTGTCCCGCTCTCTTCAGATCACATTCGGGAGCCAGAATCGTCGCAAACCTCTCCCCCTGTGACTCAAGTCTCTCGTGAGCAAGAACCTTTGGAGAATGCCGTACGCCGGCAAGAGGCGCCAGAGGCCTGGCAAACACGCCGGACCGAAGCGCCGGATGCCGGACGCGGAAAGGAATGCTCGGAATACGATACCTTCACCCGCGGCCGGAGCATGAGCTGAGCGGTCAGGCCAGGTTTTCCTCTTGAGTGGAAGGCCCCACCCTACTGTTCATACGCACTCAGTCGTGGATGTCGAGGGACCCCTTGCGGTGCGAGGGCATCAATCGCGGGGATCTTGTCGATTTCGCCTGGTCACGGGAGGGACGAAGGAGCAGAGACGACCATGACAGGCAGGATATGCGCGTAAACCCAGACGATCAGCCCGACGATCAGGGCCAGAGCGAGGCTATGCCAGAGGACTGCGCGTAGCAACTCACCTTCTCGCCCCCCCTCTCCGGTCGCCGCGGCTGCCACCACAATGGACTGGGAGTCGATCATCTTTCCCATTACGCCACCGGTCGAGTTCGCCGAAGCCATCAGGACCGGGTCGAGCTGAAGCTTGATGGCGGTGATCTTTTGAAGATTGCCGAACAGGACGTTGCTCGAGGTATCCGAGCCGGTAAGTGCAACTCCCAACCAGCCCAGCAAGGTCCCAAAGATCGGGTAAAGGCCTCGCCCCGTCCGCGTGAAGGCCAGCCCAAGAACCGCGTCCATGCCCGAATACTTGGTCACGAAGCCAAGAGCGAGCATGCAGACGATGGCCAGGATCGCGGGAACCATCCGCCGAATCGTGCCGGCAAGCAGTCGAGCCTGAGCCAGAGGCGAAAGACCCAGCAACGACCCGCTCAGGACCGCCGCCAGGAATACCGCGGTGCCCGTCGACGACAGCGGGACGACGTCGACCTGGGCCTTCTCGAGGTCATCGGGCAAAAGTTCCTCATGGCCGGTGACCGCCGCTCCCTTGGCAACCTTCAAATGCAGCCCCCCGATGACGACGAGCGGCAGCCAGACTTCGAGCGTGTTCCGCCAGCCGGTCATGGTGCGGACCAGCCAGAACGGGATCAAGACCGAGAGCAGAGGGAGAATCCGTCCGCAAGTCCCGCTGAGCGCCTCGACATCCAGCCCGGTGACCGCGCTCAAGGTCCGCAGCGGAGTCCCGATTCCCCCCCAGGCCACCGGGGCCGTGTTGGCGATCAAGCAGAGCAAGGCTGCCTGAAAGGGCTGGAACCCTAGACCCACCAGAAAGGTCGCCGAGATGGCGACAGGCGCTCCGAATCCGGCTGCCCCCTCGATGAACGCCCCGAACGAGAAGGCCACGAGGACTGCCTGGAGCCGGCGATCGCCCGAGAGGCTGGCCACCGAGGCCTTCATGATCTCGAACTGGCCTGTGGTGACCGCGATGTCGTACAGGAATACGGCCGCCACGATCAGCCAGACGACCCGAAAGGCTGCGAAGACCAAACCCAACACCGCGCTGGCCAGGATCATTTCCGCCGGCATGCCGAAAACGAAAAAAGCCATGATACACGCCGCCGACAGCCCGGCCAGAGCCGCCCTGCCAGCGTTCAGGCGGCCCCAGGCCAGCAGACCCAGAAGGACGAAGACTGGCAACGCGGCCGCCAATGTGGAGGCTGGCCAGTTCCCCAGGGGATCGTAACATTGAACCCACACGTCGGGTCTCTCCTTGCCGCCAAAAAAGGCGCAACTGGACAGGCTGTGTGATGATCAGCTCTGCCTGGCAACCTGGGTTCTCCACGTTACGCAAGAGCCCGTTCCGACGATAGCGTCCACCGCGGGTTGGCGATCTCCGCGGGAACCAGCAAGCTCTGAAAAATAGAGCCTGGATGATCTTTGCTTCGGTGTAGTCTTGACCAAGTACACGGAAAGGGGTTAAATTTTGGAGTCGCCATCGCTCGCTGACGGCGAGGTTGGCAGAAAGGTCAGGGAAGGAGCGGATGAGTGCAAATCCAGATCTCGACTCGGCACGGCGCTTTGGATCCCGAGCAGCAACATCACTTACATGACAAAGCTGAGAAGCTGCTCAAGTATTTCGGTCGACTGATGGCCATCGAGGTGGCGGTCGATCAGGGAAAGCAAGCCTGGGATGTCGAGATCCTGGTTTCGGCCGAACACAAGCACGACTTTGTCGCCCGCGAGGTCGGTCCCACCCCCGAGTCGGCGATGGATCAGTGCGTCCACAAGATTGAGAATCAATTGCGGCGTTACAAGGAGAAGGTCCAGAAGCACAAAGGCGACGTCTCTCAGGCAGGGGGCTCATCCCGGTCTTCCGACCAGTCCGCTCCTCCCGAGGCGACCTGAACCGATCCCAGAGAGGTCCAGTCCGGCGTAGGCCCTTGAACCAGGCATTTCCCTGCAGTCGCCACGACACGTAACGCCACGGGTTGGTTGTCCGCCGTCCTCCCGGCGCTGATCCCCCGTTTGAGCGTCGCGATTTCGGTGCCAGGTCCAGGACTGTTCGCCTGGCGGCCGGTCGATGGAGGGGCGGATGAAGCTTGCGGATTTCGTGATTCGAGATTCAATTATCGTTGACTTACAAGCAACCGGTAAGGAAGAGGCGATTCGGGAGATGGTCGGGAGCCTGCACAAGGCCGGCCATCTTGCCGCTGGAGACGTGGAGAGTGTGATTCGAGCCATCCTCGGACGTGAGGAACTGGGCTCGACGGGGATCGGGATGGGAGTCGCCGTCCCCCATACCCGCCACCCCACGCTCTCGCGCTTGATCGGCACGGTCGCCCTGTCCCGACGAGGGGTCAGTTTCGCGGCCCTCGACGGCGAACCGGTTAACATCTTCTTCCTGCTGGTTTCTCCTCAGAACCAGCCTGGAGATCATCTCAGAGCTCTGGAGAATATCTCGCGACATTTGAAGGACGAGCGCTTCGTCCGTTTCCTGCGTCAGGCCCGGACCCGGCAGGACGTCATCGACGTGCTCGAAGAAGCCGACCAGAATTCGCCTTGATCCTGCGTCCCGCCGGTCGCCAGCCCATTCCGGAGGGCGCCGCCGTGACGATTCACCCGGAAGCGTTTCCCGTCGAGCGAACCGTGGACCCCGTGTTCCGCGGCGCCGCGGCGGGTTGACGGCTCCGACCCGACAACATGGGATATCCTCGCCGTTGCGGCCGGGACATACCCGGTGGGGCGACGACTGGATACGCCGCTCCAACAGCCATAGTCCACGACCTCCGAACTGGCTTCGAGCTTTCCCGGTCAGATCGCTGGTCGCTTGTCCCCGGCCCAGGCCGATCGAGCCGCTGATGAGCCACGACACGACTGTCGCCCATCGCCAAGTCCAGATCACCAACAGTCTCGGACTTCACCTGCGTCCCGCCGACAAGTTCGTCAAGCTCGCGCTCCGTTATCGATCGGAGATCCGGGTTCATTACAATGGCAATCAGTTCAACGGCAAGAGCATTCTCGATCTGATCACTGTGGCCGCTGAGTGCGGCACGCGACTGGAACTGGAAGCGTGCGGGCCGGACGCCGTGGAGGCCCTCGACGCATTGTCCGATCTGGTCTCAGCCCAGTTTTACGAGAATGAAAATGGAGACACGATTCAGAGCCACCCCAACACAGAGCCCGGGCGATGAAGGCGCCGGATCGTACGCCTGCGGACCGACCAGCAGCGCGGGGCCGATTGGTGCAACGCCCAGGCCGGGTTGGATCTGAGGCTTTGACTCGGGTTCACGCCGATCACAGGAACGATGGCATGCCGCCTCCGGGCACCTCGATCTCTGCCCCTGATCCGACGCCCATGGCCGCGCCGATGCATGTACTGCGAGGCATTGCCGTGAGCCCCGGAATCGCGGTCGGGCCGATCGTGGTGCTCGACACGCGCGGAATCCGGTTGCCCCCGCGGAAGATCACGGCAGAGGCGGTCAAGCGCGAACTGGAGCGGCTCGATCACGGGCTGGAGGTTGCCGGCCGAGAGGCCGAGGAGGCCGAGGGGGAAGCTCGAACCCGGCTGGGCCCCCAGTACGCCGACATCCTGGCGGCCCACGCCCGCATGATCGGCGATGTCACTCTCCGCGCGGACACCCGCGCCCGGGTCGAGCATGAGCAAGTCTCCGCCGAGCATGCCATCATCGAGGTGCTCGAGGCGCACGCGACCCGCCTGGAGCGGCTGCGCGATTCCCACCTGGCGGCCCGCGCTGCCGACGTGCGTGACATCGAGGCGCGGATCCTCGGCCAGTTGATCGGACAGCGACCCAAGTCGTTCCAGGATGAGCTGCCGACTCCCGCCCTAGTCCTGGCGCAGGATTTGTCGCCGTGCGAGACTGCGGGGCTTGATCCCAATCGCGTGCTCGGCTTCGCCACCGAGGTGGGAGGCCGTGCCAGCCACACGGCCATCGTCGCCGCCGCGCTCGAAATCCCGGCCGTGGTCGGCCTGGGCAAGTTCCTGGACATCGCCCGACAGTGCCGGATGGCGGTCATCGACGGCGACGAGGGTCTGGTCATCCTCGATCCGGATCTGCCCACCCAGGTGCGGTATCGCGCGGCGGCCGTCGAGCGGTCTGCACGATTCCATGTCCTCTCGCAGCAGGCCAATCTTCCGGCCGAAACGCTCGATTCCACCAGGGTGAAACTCTGGGGCAATATCGAGTTCACCGCGGAGATTGACGCCTGCGTGAAGCTGGGCGCCGAGGGCGTCGGGTTGTTCCGCACCGAGTTTCTGTTCTTGAACGCCAAGCCCCCCCCCAGCGAAGATCAGCAATTCCAGGCGTACGCCGCCGTGATCCGCGCGTTGCGGGGACGGCCGATCGTGATCCGGACACTCGATCTGGGGGCCGACAAGCTGGGACGTTACCGGGAATCGGCCTATGTCGAATCCAACCCGTTCTTGGGGCTGCGCAGCCTGCGCCTGTCGCTTCGCGACCCGGGGTTGTTCAGGCCCCAGCTCCGGGCGATCCTGCGCGCCAGCACCCTGGGCGACGTCCGGATTCTTTTCCCTCTCCTGACCACGCTCGCCGAGCTGCGAGCGGCTCGTGCCATCGTGCGCGACGTGGCCGCCGAGCTCGTGGCGGAGGGGCACGCCGTTCGCGAAAACCTGCCGGTCGGCATCATGGTGGAAGTTCCGGCTGCCGCCCTGATGGCCGATCACCTGGCGAAGGAGGTGGACTTCTTTTCGATAGGAACCAATGACCTGATTCAGTACACGCTGGCCGTGGACCGGACCAACGAAACTGTCGCCGAACTGTACTCCGCCGCCGATCCGTCCGTGCTCCGCTTGATCGCCATGGTGGTCGAAGCCGCACGAGTGCACGGCATCGAGGTAACTGTCTGCGGAAAGATGGGTGGAGAGCCGCTTTACACCATGCTTCTCCTGGGCTTGGGCTTGCGTCAGCTAAGCATGCCCCCGCACCAACTGCCCGAAGTTCGCCGGGTGATCCGCGGCGTGCGGATCGAAACCGCGCGGGCAGTTGCTGCCGAGGCGCTGCGTCTTGATACCGCTCAGGCCGTCACGGCTCTGCTCGAATCCGCGCTCCGCCAGGCATTGCCCGATACACCCGAGCCGGCAGCCCCCGCGATCCGGTGACTCATTTTGACGCGACAGGATATCTGGGGGATCGGCAATTTTACAGCTGATCCCGACCGACCGCGGCCTTGCCTCCCGATTGTGACCAGGGTTCGTAGCGGAACCGGTCGTGCGTCGGACCGCCGAACACTAACCTCTTCGTCAATCTCAAGGACCCCAGCCGAGCCACTTCGTGCCCCGCGAGACGACCGAGATATCCGGCCGCAGTTCAGGCCGGCTTTCCGGCATTTTGCCGCGCCACCCTGGACCGCCTTGACCCGCGGGTACCTGACCGTTTGCTCCCCAGGGGCGCGGTCCGGACCGACCCATCAGCGGACAGGCGCGCGAAGTCGCCCCGGTTTGTCGTGTCACGACAAGTCGCAGGACATGACCACAGCCACCAAGCTGCGTCTCCGATTCGCCAAGCGCGGTGATCTCCGCCTGGTCAGCCATCATGACATCATGCGCTGCCTGGAGCGGATGGCGCGCCGCGCGCAGATTCCTCTGGCGCAAAGCCAGGGGTTCACGCCGCGGCCGAAAATCGTCTTCGCCCTGGCGCTGGGGCTGGGGATCGAGGGGCAAAACGAGATCGTCGATATCGAGCTGTTCGAGCCCAGAGAGCCGGCGGACGTGTTGTGCCGGTTAGCAGCGGCCGCTCCTCTGGGTTTCCATTGGCTCGGTGCCGAGGTTCTGCCGGCGGGCGCACCGGCACCCCGGCCCGTGGCTCTCGAGTATGAGCTAAGAGTGCCGACCCAGCGCCACGCTCAGACCCTGTCGAAACTGGGCTCGCTCCTGGCCAGCACGAGCTGGCCTCTGGTACGGCGCCGTCCCGATCGCGACCGGGAGCAGACGATTGACTTGCGACCCTTCTTGCTGAATGCCGAACTGACCGATGAGGGAGTGCTCAGGGCCCGTCTCAAGGTCTGTCCTGACGGCTCGGCCCGCCCCGAGGAACTGCTCGAATGCCTGGGGCTCCGCGACCTCTTGGATCAGGGAGCCGTCCTGGTGCGGACCCATGTGGAGCTGGCCACTGATGATCGAACCATACTAAGTGCTCAAGGAGACGGAGCCGCGATCCCCCCTGACGACCGAAGGTGAGACAACAACAGTATTGCCTGGTCCCGGGGGAAGGCCACCGGCCAGCGACTCATTACCGGACCGAGGCACGCACCCGCTCGGTCCATCCGAGAATCAACCGAACACGAACACGCAAACCGCGTCAGTCCTGGAAAGAGACCGCATGAAAAAAGAAATGCTGATCAATGTCTTGCAGCCCGAGGAGTGCCGTATCGCGATCGTCGAGAACGGCGTCCTCGAAGAGCTGTACGTCGAGCGGACCAGCCACGAGAGCTACACCGGTAACATCTACAAGGGTAAGGTCGTCAATCTCGAACCGGCCATCCAGGCCGCCTTCGTCGATTTCTCGGTCGGCCGCAACGGCTTCCTTCATGTCTCGGACGTCGAGCCGCAATACTACCATCGCCATCAGCCGCATGGCGAGGAGATCGAGCCGACCGGCAGGCCAGGCCCAGGCCCCGCATCCGGATCGAGGCCACGCGATCCGCGCCGCGGACGCGACCGGGACGATCGCCGCCGGTCAAGACCCGAACCGCCCAACGAGGCGTTTCCCCCCTCGCTTCCTGCTCCACCCCGCGGCGAGGACCGAAACCGAGATCGTGAGCGCCCGGACCGAGATCGTGAGCGCCCGGACCGGTCCGTTCGCGGGCGCCGCGATCGATCCGAAATGCCCCGCCGGTTCGGCGAAGGATTGAGTGATGAGCGAGACGCCGCCGACCAGCCGGCGGCCCCTCCCCCCGAACCGACCTCGTTCGAACCGCCGGCTCCCCGCCTGGAGGAGCCCGCGCAAAGCCCGCTGGAAGCCGAGTCGTCCCCCTGGGCCGAGACAGTCGGGCGGGACTGGGATCCTGATCGAGAACGAGAACGCGACCGGGAGCGGAATCTCGACCGGGAACGCCGCCGCGAGCGCGAATTCCGCCAGGTCGAGCCCGAAGAACCACGCTGGAGACCAGGAAGACCAGCCGAACCGTTTGATCCTGACCTCCCTCCCAGCCGCACCCAGCGAACCAGGTTTCCCCAGCCACCGCCACCCGCCCACGAGAACGAGCCTGAAGAGCGAGGCCCTCATCGCCCCGCGCCAGGCGTGCCCGAGACACACGGGCCGGAGGAAGAGCGCGAGGAGACCTTCGGGGAAGGACTCGCAGCCGACCCCTTCGTTGGCCGGGAACCACGTCGTGGTCGCGGGCGCGGCCGGCCGGCCCCTCCCCCGGCGCCACAACCTTCCTCCCGGCCGCTTCCCAGCTTCGAGAAAGAGGATCTTGAACAGTCCGAGATCGAAGCTGGCCCGGAACGGCACTTGCCTCCGGCTCCCGACGAGCTCGGTCCCATCGCAGGGGAGCCGCGGGTCCCGGAGCCTCCGCGGCGACGCGGGGGACGCGCTGCGATTCGATCGCGGGGCGGCGAGCGCGGCGGCGAGCGCGGCGGTGAACTCGAGCGGCCCCGCGAGTCCGTGCCGCCGGTGAGTCCCGGTGCCGAACGCTTCGCTCCCGGCGCGGCCGGCGCAGACATCGAACGTTACCGCTCGTCGGATCTCGAGCCTCCGGCCCTGCCGGAACGCGGTCGCGCCGCCGAGCCCACGGAACTTCCCAGGGAGCGGACACGGCCTCGTAACCGGGCCGGAGAGCCCGGCTACGTCCCGCGCAGGGAGCGGCTCCGGTCCGTGGAACCAGGACCCGGCGACGAACCGCCGCCACCCGCCTACGGCTGGTCCGCGCGGCATGCCGATCTCGAAGCTGATATCGAATCGCGCGAGTTCCTCGCAGCCGACGAAGAGCCCTCGGGCCGGCCCGGGCCGGCTGCTTCACCGGCCGACGCCCGGGAAGGCAAACGGCGCAGAAGAAGGCGAGGTCGGCGACGTGAACGCGAGCGCCCCGACCTCGAAGCCGCTGCCCCCGCCGGAGAAGAATTTCCGTCCGACTTCGATGACCTCGGCCCCGAGCCCGGGTACGGCCCGTCGTTTCCTCGCCAGCCGCCCGAGGAGCGGCTCGCCGGCGGCGAGGTTGACGAACTCGATCTGGACATCGAGGACCTGGAGGACGTCGATGACGCCGAGGACATGGCGATCGAGGAAGAAGACGAGATCGTCGATGACCTGCGTGCCGAGCCGGCCCGGGTTGCCGAGGAAGAGATCGACCTCGAACTCGAGCAGGAGATCCGCAAGGAAATCGAGGAGATCGAGGAGCTGGAGCGGGAAATGGGCCTGCGCGGTCCGGTCGAGGCCAGGCCAGGCCGGGGCGATGATCTCGCGCGGGGAGGCCGCTCGGGCCGGGGACGCGGCATGGTCAAGCCCCCGATCCAGGAAATCTTCCGCCGCGGCGACGAGGTGCTGGTTCAGGTGATCAAGGAAAGCATTGGAACCAAGGGACCGACCCTCTCCACCTACATCAGCATCCCAGGCCGCTACCTGGTCTTGATGCCCGGCCTGAACCGCGTCGGGGTTTCGCGCAAGATCGTCGATGAAGGCCAGCGCCGCAAGCTCCGCGAGATCATGCACGAGCTGAACCCCCCCAAGGGCCTTGGATTCATCGTCCGGACTGCCGGACTGGAACGCACCAAGCGTGAGCTGGCACGCGACCTGGCCTACCTGCTACGGCTCTGGAAGGTGATCCTGCGGCGTATCAAGCGAACCCGGACCCCGGGCCCGATCTACCAGGAATCGGACATGATCACCCGGACCATCCGGGACATCTTCACGTCCGAGATCGATACGATCTGGATCGACGAGCCCTCGGCGTTCGAACGGGCCCAGGAGTTCCTCCGCGTGGTCATGCCCCGGTTCGTGAACCGGATCAAGCTCTACGACGAGAAGGTCCCGCTGTTCCACAAGTACGGGATCGAGGACGAGATCGCCAAGATCCAGCGCCGCCATGTTCCCCTGCCCGAGGGGGGCTCGATCGTCATCGACCAGACCGAGGCCCTGGTGGCGATCGACGTCAACTCGGGCAACTTCCGGGTCGAGGATGACGCCGAGAAAACCGCGTACGAGATGAATCTCCGCGCCGCCAAGGAGATCGCCCGCCAGCTCAGGCTGCGCGACCTGGGCGGCGTGATCGTCAACGACTTCATCGACATGCGCGAGGAGCGGCACAGCCGGGGCGTGGAACGAGCCCTCCGTGAGGCCATCAAGCGCGACCGCGCGCGAACCAAGGTCCTGCGCATGAGCGCCTTCGGCCTGATCGAGATGACCCGCCAACGGATTCGCCCCAGCCTCAAGCGGTCTGTCTACGAAGATTGCCCACACTGCACCGGCGCAGGAGTTGTCAAGACCGCCGAGAGCATGGCGATCGATGTCATGCGGATCCTGGCCCTGGCCTCGCACCGCGAGGACATCCGCCGCATCAACATCACCGTCAGCCCCAGCGTCGCCACCTACCTCAACAACCGCAAGCGCAAGGAAATCGCCAAGATCGAGAGCGAGTCCGGCATGACCATCCAGGTCACCTTCAAGGAGACCGTGCCGGCGGAGTTTCTTCAGATTGATTGCTACGACGCCAACAGCAGCGAGCTGCGGCTCTTCCCCTTGCCCGTTCCCGGCCACAAGCGCGGCCTCTAGACTCCGTCAACCATCACGAATCGATCGATGAGTGCGCCGTGGTGCCAGCCGGTCCCTGGACCGGCAGCCCCGGCGCACCTTCTCGACGATCCGCCCCTCGAGTCTCCTGAACCCGCTTCCACACCTTGCTTCACTCCGGGGGATCGATCCATGCCGTTCCAGCCGAACGCCGGTTATCCGCTGCACCGTCCCCGCCGCCTCCGCGCTCATCCGCGACTCCGTGAGCTGACGCGCGAAAGCCTCCTGACCGTGAGCAACCTGATCTATCCCCTCTTCGTCCACCACGGCGCGAACCTCCGTCGCGAGGTACCGTCGATGCCCGGCCAGTACCAGCTCTCACTCGACCGGCTCGGTGAGGCCGTTTCCGAAGTCGCCGAGCTGGGCATTCCCGGCATCCTGCTCTTTGGGATCCCGGAACACAAGGACGCGTTCGGCTCGGCCGCCAGCCGCGACGACGGGATCGTCCAGGAGGCGATCCGGATCACCAGGCGCCAGGCACCGAACCTGCTCATCATCACCGACCTCTGCTTCTGCGAGTACACCGACCACGGCCATTGCGGCCCGCTGAGCGAGGCGGGCGGCCAGCTCGACGTGGACAACGACGCGACGCTGCCGCTCTTGGCCCAACAGGCCCTCAGCCACGCCCGAGCCGGGGCCGACATGATCGCCCCCTCCGGCATGATGGACGGCATGGTCCAGGCCATCCGCCACGGACTCGACGACGCCGGCTGCACACACATCCCGATCATGTCCTACGCCGCCAAGTTCGCCAGCGGCTATTACGGGCCGTTCCGCGACGCGGCCGAAAGCGCCCCCAGCTTCGGCGATCGCCGCGGCTACCAGATGGACCCGGCCAACGGCGACGAGGCGATCCGCGAGGTCGCCCTCGACCTGGCGGAGGGTGCCGACATTGTCATGGTCAAGCCGGCCCTGGCCTACCTCGACATCGCCCGCCGCGTCAAGGACACGTTCGGCGTCCCGGTGGCGGCCTACAACGTCTCTGGCGAGTACGCCATGGTCAAGGCCGCCGCCCTCCGCGGCTGGATCGACGAGCGCCGGATCGTCCTGGAAACTCTCACCGGCTTCAAGCGCGCCGGGATCGACATGATTCTCACATACCACGCGCTCGATGTAGCGCGGTGGCTGAAACAAGGGTGAGCGATCGCAGTCTGCGGGTGTTGACCATGATGAACAAGATACGTACGATACGCTTGAGGCGGATGAGGTGTCCGTGCGAGGATAAACTCGAACTGGCGCGCCGAGCCAAGCAACCCCAGATCGAACGTGGAGAAGTGACCGATGAAGCGCCTCAATGTGGTTGAGCTGAAGAACTCGCTGGGTGACGTACTGAACAAGGCGGAATACCAGGGAGAACGCACCATCGTGCATCGAAGGGGCAAGGACTCTGCCGCCATCATCTCAATTTCTGATCTGAGGTTACTCGAGCTGCTGATCGAGGAGGCCGAAGATCGCCTTGACGTCGAGGCCGCGCGGAAGGCCCTGACGGAGTCGGCCGAGCGAATTCACTACGAAGAATTCAGCGCATGATGCGTGGAATGCCGTCGCCTCCTTCTGGCCCGCGGGCACCAGCACAGTGACCCTGTTGGATGGGCAGTCGGACCATGCACCTTCGATGAGGTAATCCATTCGCGCTCTCGCCTCCGGAGCTTTCGGGGCGGGCTCGTCTTGCATGCATGATATACTACGATTTGCTACGTTTCCCGGGAGTTTTTCGAGATTCTGGCGAGCTGTCGTTTTCCACGCAAGCTAATGATGAGTAATGACTTGGACCGAAATTGTCCTGAGCTCGCGTCACCAGCGCGTTCTTGGCGTAACTCTATTACGAACAACGGCTTTGCGGTGTTTTTGTTCACCGAGCTCATGCTTTCCAAAGGCGGCTCATACTTGCTACGTTTTGCTACATGTCGGCTACGTATCCTGCTACGTATCTGCTACGTGTCGGCTATAAAGCGGCCGGGCCAGCCACTTTCTGGCATCAGTGAATGAGGCTGGCCCACGTTCGATCTCTTGACGAAGGTCCGGCCCGAACCGCGTCCTGCCAGATCGACCGCGGGTGAGTTCCGCCGCTTTGCGAATCGGGAAGCTCTTGCCGGCTCTTCTTATCCCTCCAATTCACAAGCCTTGCACAATCGGCACATCTGGCGGCCGGGTTTCCCCGTATCGACGAAAACACGCCCACGTGCCGCCTTGCGGCGTGGGCGACACGCTGGCCTTCTGATCACACCGAATTGTCAAAGACGCTCCGCACGACCCCGACATAGTTAGTTTACGGCACGATTGCCCGACTCTTACGGGCGTCTTAGAAAATGGGTCTTTCCTTGATGGCACAGGCGTGTTTGCAAAGGGTGAGTTTTGCCGGAACAAGGCCGATGAAGTCGTACCATCACCAGGCTCAGATCTCCTGACCTGCGGGATTTTGATGTGGGGCCGAACTTGGGCTCTCGGCCTCGGCGGCGATCGAGTAGACGAGTTTCAACTCGGTGCCCGGATAGGTGAACTCGGTCGCGT
>JBEKTN010000195.1:0-15467 GCA_049516015.1 Isosphaeraceae bacterium
GCTGTTCCCGGAACTCCGCCACCTTCAAAGCCCTGTGTAGAGAGCCTTACTGGACTCCCAACGCCTTGAACACGCAATCCACCGGGTCGGCGTAGAAGCTCGTCTGGAACTTGGCAAACAACTCGCCTGGCACGGACGGGATGTCACGAACGCTCGCCATGGGCAAGAGGATACGCTTCGCACCGGAGTCGAACGCCACTTGTAACGAGTCGGCGAGGTTCTCGACCGGCACTACGTTGCCCCCCAGGCTCATGCTTCCCAACACGACTAACTGGGACTGGAGCGGCTTCCCGAGCACGCCTGAGCACAGGGCCACGAAGGTCGAGAGCGTCAGGGCGGTTGTTGCCCCGGTGTTGTGCAATTCGACGACGTGGAGGTGGCAGTCGTGATCCCCGGGTTTGATCGAGGCGCTCATCCTTGAGGCGTTGGCCTTGAAGTAGTCGAAGCCGACCTTGATCGCTTCTTTTGCCGCCGTGTTCGAGCCCAGCCCGCTTGTCTTAAGGGAGCCGCTGCCCGACGTGACCTGGGTTTCGATCCGGTAGAGACCCAGGTGCGCGGCACTGCCGGTCGCCACCGTATGCAGGACTCCCGGATGCAGCGGCCCGTCCGGGATCAGGGAACCACCACCCTGCTCGGGGACGCTGATGAACTTCTCCTCCATGGTCTCCTGGTCGGTGAAGGAGAAGTGAACGTCGTAGAACTCCATCCCGCCGATCTTCTTGAGTTGCTCCTTGACCCGGCGGCGGGCTTCCAGAGCATATTCCAGGCAACGCCGGACTGCTTCCTTGTCGTATTCCTCATTCGGGTACAGCAGCTTCAGCATGCCGGAGACGGTGTGCTTGACGGCGATCGTGTCCCGCTGATTCAGATCCCGGCCCAACTTGAAGTGCTTGTTGATCGCATCGCCGAAGTTCCGCTTCCGCATCTCTCGCAGAAATTCGGCCAGGTAGTCCACGATCAGCCCGAACTGGTTCGTGAAGAACTCGGGCCGCATCTTGGGGATTTCCCAGCCGGGAATGTAGGCGTGGAAGCGATCGAAGAAAGCCGAGTCGATCATCGTCTCTGGGAACGGGGCGAAGAGGTGACTTGTCTTGACCAGCGTGTCCACAGGCTGGTTGATGTTCCCCACGAAGACCATCGAGGCGTAGGCGTTAATGGCGTCCCGGCCACGGGCGAATGAGCCCGAGGCCATGTAATCCTTCATGATTTGGACGCCATCCTTGTCCTTGAAGCTGATTCCGGCCACCTCGTCGAACGCCACCACGTCCCAGAGCCCGACCAGTCCCACGACCCGGCGAGCCATGTTGTAAAACAGGTTCGCTACCGTCGTCTGCCCGCCGGAGATCAGAATGCTGTTGGGGCTGATCTCCTTGTAGATGTGGCTCTTGCCCGTGCCACGGGGGCCGAGTTCGCAGCAGTTGAAGTTGTTCTCGACCAGTGGGATCATCCGGGCCAGCAGGTGCCACTTGACCCTCTGCGAGAACTGGGTCGGCTCCATACCCGTGGAGCGGAGGAGCGCGTCGATCCACTCGTCCTCCGTGAAAGCCCGACGCCCCTGGAATAACTCCTGCATGTCCATGTTCGGCATCTGGATCGGCTTCAAGTCCTGGATGACGAACGGTGATCCTTGCTGATTCTCCTCGAAGAAGTACTGGAGGGTGATGATGCACCAGATCCCGCCGACGAGCAACTTCTCGAACCTCTTGACGGTCCCGCTCTCGACCTCGACGCCCTTAACGCCCAAATTCGACAGCAGCGCCTCATAAACGTCACGGCGCTCGTTGAGCGAAACGGTCACCTTGTCGATGATCTTGAGGCTGCCGCGCTCCCGGATCAGCGACTTGACCTTCTCTGCCTCGTCCGGGCGGACATAATTCTCGGCCAGCACTTGCTTGACGGTCTTCAGTCCCTCCCGGATGACCTCCTCATCGTTCGACGCACAGTAGTTGCCCAGGAGGTACTCCAGGACATAGACGGGGACGTTGGCCCCCTCCTTGACCAGCTTGGTCAGGTCTTTGCGGACCACTCTCCCGGCGAAGTGCTGATTGAGCAGATCGTCCAGGCTGCGACCGTTTGTACTTGTCGTTGGTTCAGAAATCATCGTGGAACGCCCGATCGATCACGACGGACACACTCTGCTGCTCGATGCCGGTTTCGGCGTCCCGCAGGACTAGACGGTACGGCGTGGACTTATTATACATCCGATCACGCAGGACTAAACTGACCGACTTCTTCCGCTCGTCCATGTTGCCGGACGTGCTGTCGAACTTCACGGTCTCGATGTTGGTCACGGGTTCATCTCCCTCGCAGACGGCCACCTTGAGGGTTGCTGGCTTCACCCGATCGCTGATTGGCTCCATCTGGAGGAACTCGAAGCGATAGCGGTTCGTCGTGATCCGGTGGTTGACCCCGAGGACGTGAACGACGACTGGCTTGACCTTGGTTTCCTCGGCAGCCTTGCCCTTGATCTGCTTGACCGTGATCACGGGAACCACGACCTCCTGGGGCATCGTGCCGCCGTGGACGTAGCGAGCGCCGCCAACGAAGTGGAAGCGGTTCACGCCCCGAGGGATCAGAAACTCCATGTCCCCGGTCGCCGAGGCGGTCTTCGCCGTCGTGCCGTGCCAGACGCCCTCCAGGTGAGGCAGTTGACGCCCCAGGATGTACCGCTTGTTGAGGATGACCGCCCCCTCGGGCTTCTCATCGAGGTGGCTCTTTTCCGGCTCGCTAGGTGCCGATTCGGTGAACAGGAAGCCGTGATCGGCTGTGACCAGGATGTAGGTGCCGTTCAGGTTGTTCATGACGTAGCCGGCGATCGAGGCCACCTCGTCGATGGCTCGCCGCACCGCCTGGAACGTTTCCTTCTCGGTCTTCGCCTCGTCGCCGGTGGCGTCGATCGTGTTATGGTAGATGTAGACCACCTGCTTCGTGCGAACGAGATCCCGCCCCTCCTCTTTTTTCAGGGCGAGCAGTTCGTCAGCCTTGACCGCCAGACCCTCTTCCCGTGCCAGGATTTCGTTCCGCTGGACGAGGCTGGCGGTCGGCATGCCGTCCACCAGCACGTCTCCGGCGTCTGGCTTGTAACCAAGCGTCCTGTGGGGCAGCAGGGCGGCCATGCCGAGGGCGGTGTACGAGGGCAAGACGCTCAGTTGCGTGCTCAGCTCCGCCTGAAAGCGATACTTGCCATTGAGTTCACGTGTGAGTTCCTCGGCGGCCTCGTAGCGGAACCCGTCGCTAATGACAACGAACACCCGACGCCGATCCGCCTCCTCCAAACGGGGTCGGACAAATTTCTCGTAGAACCGCTCCTGGCTGGGCACCCGATCGATCTGCCATTTCTCCAGGAGCGGACCCACGAACTGACCCCATGCCAACGAGAGCTTCGTCGGGTACCAGTGGGTGTATACGGCCTCAATCGCCTCACGGAGCGGCTTCAGCAACCCCCAACCCTGCGCCTCAGCTTGGTCGGCTGCCTCGCAGACCAGTCGGTAAAGCTGGTCGAAGCGGTAGAGTTCCTTCTCGTAGGCTTGGTATAGGGCCCGTGCCGACTCGAAGACGAAGCCGCCCGAGTACAAATTTCGGATCGCGTAGAAATCGGCAGCGGCCACCAGGGCGTCGTAGGCGGCGTGAAGGGCTTTCCGGGGGATCTTGGACCAGCCGACACTCGTTGGGCTTGCCCAGTGCCCGCCTTGCCTCCGGGAAGCAATTGCCCGCACTTCGTCGGCGTTGATGGTCTGGGCGGTCGAGGTCACTCGATCCCGGAGACTGCGGACGATCGCCTTCTCCACGTCGAAGAAAGTCATCACGTCGATCAGGGCGTCGAGTTCCCGGCTCTGGAGGTGGTCTTCCAACTTGATACGGCGTGCGGTGTCGGCGACGAGCCGGTCGTAGCTGCTCCCTTTGCTGGCACTGTCCCGCCACTGGGCCAGGCAGACGATCACGTTGCGGCGGCCGGACGTGGGGAGGACGAGATTCTGAAAGGCGATCGGTACCTCGCCCTTGAGGTGGTGCGCGAAGTCGGTCACGAACATGCGGATGAGCAGGTTCCGCAGGCTGGGGATCTCTTCGGAGTAGCCGAAAAGGGTCTTCGCCGCCTGCCAGAACGGGGCATCGATGTCGAACTTCTCGACCTGCTCCCACGCGGGGGGCGGCACGTCGAGGTCGAACTCTTGGCCCGGCTCCGTCTCGGTGTAGGCGTGGAAGAGCGTGCGGAAGATGGTGAACCACTCAGGCTGGTCCGCCTTCGCGACCACGGCGATCATCTTGCGGTCGAGGTCTGCCTCGGTGTCGTCGGCTGCGACGAAAGCCTGGAGCTTCTTCAGCCTATCCTTGTTGTCGCAGAACTTGCGCCGGTCGAAGAGGTGCTGTCGGAGATGCTGTCGTGTCAGGCCCAGTTCATCGAGCAAGAGAGAGGCTCGGTCGGCCCGGAAGCTGCGGGCGTAGAGGCGGATGTCGAGCAGCCAGTCGTCGTCAAAGTCCGGCTCCTCGGTGGGGGAGTAGATCAGGAACCGGGTATCGGGCTCGTCCCGCTCGATGCGGATCTTGGCTTCGAGCGCACCGACCTGGTCGAGCCGCACGACCTGGACGTTCTCCAGCTTGAGGAGCCAGAGATCGTTCAGGAACTCCCGGTCGGGGTCGTTCCAGAAGACGATGCGATGCCCCTGCTCTTCAAAGAGGCGTTCCAGCGCACTGTCGATCTGATGCAGGTCGCTCATTAGTGACTCACCATGGCAGACCAGGCACTTGCCTTTTCCGAATCATGTGTAATTTTGCTAATCTTCACACGTCTTAATGATTGTGTCCACAAATGCCTTCAGCTCCGGGCAGGCGTTGATCGCCTCCGAAAGGTCTTCGTCCTTGAGTATTCGACCAGCGTCGCGCGTCTTTACATAGCTCTGGGTCTTCGAGCCTGTCCGAAAGACCTCCCCTAATCGATGGGCAGGCGGATTGCCGTGGTTTACCTTTTCCGGGTACGGGCCAGGGGCTTTGCGGTTGTTCCCCGTCATCGCCTTGATTTTCTCCCAGTACGGCAGTAGCCACGCCTCGAAGTCGTGCAGTGCCACATGAGGATGGAATCGTTCCTCCACACCAACCCATTCCCGCATCTTCTTCTTTGCATCCTCCGCCGTAAGAAACTCAGGTGGTTCCGAGCCGGTGTAGACATCAGTCAAGGCAATGACGGCATCGGCTGGCTGCTTGTCGTTTAGCAGTTTCTCAACGACCCGTTTCAACTTGTCGCCAGTAGGAATACGACCGTAGTAAGGGAAGAAGTCTAATTTGGGCATCTTGCCGGCCAGTCGCTTCTCCAAGTGCGAGCGTAAGTACGGCTTGAAGGCTATCTCGGTCTTACCTTCAACAAGGATCGTGATTTTCATGACCGCGCTCCCATGCGGCCCATTTGCCACACTTCATCCAATGTGTATTCCTTGAGCCACTTTCCAAGATCAAGCTCATCAGCTCGCGTTGCCTCAGCGGCGCCTTCTTCATTCACGTTGATCGTCACCACTTCCGATGGTTCAAGGAATCGGATCAGCCGGTCGGCGTGTGTGGCTACGATCAACTGCGTACGTTGGGACGCTTCACGAAGGAGGTCCGCCAAGAGTGAGAGCAGCTCCGGGTGCAAGCTCACTTCCGGCTCGTCGATCATCGTAACGGCCGTCAACCCTGGACTTTGGAGCAGTGTCGCCAGCCACAAGAATCGTAGTGTGCCTTCGGAAAGTTGGTGCATGTAAAATGGGTTCTTGCTCGTTTTGTCCTTCCAGGTCATCGCCAGGGTGCCGGCAGCCACGGGCGGAAAATTCAGTCGCTCGAAGCTGGGAAATCCCCCTCGCAAAGTGGCCTCGATCGACTCAAAGCGATCCCGATCGGTTTCTCGCAGTGTGTACAAACAGGATACAAGATCCTCACCGTCATGCCCAGGCAGCCGGGCGTCCCTCATTTGTTGTGGCAGACGGATCGGTGCGCGGGGACTTACGTCGAGAACATGATAATGGGTCGAGGAGGCCAGACACTTGCGGAAGTCCTCCGGCTCCTGAAACATTTTCGGTACCTGTGAGAGCGCCGATTCAGTGTGGTTGTAATCCCAATTCGGCGGCTCCAGCCTTCCTTTCCCTGTTTTGGGCTTCACGAAGTATCGTACGTCACCGTGATGTGCCTGGATGTGCTTGAGAGGTGGCGGTTTTTCAGCTAGCTGCTGGGTCAAGGTTTCGTCCGAAATCTCATACCCCACGCCCACAGGGGCCAATGCGATGCGATACTCGATCGGGTTGTATTCAGGAACCTCCATCGTCAGATCAAATGCCATGAACCTCGCCTTCTCTCCCTTCGCAGTCAGCAGGTTCGACAGGTTTGCGTCGGTCCCACTGATATCGCTCATGGTTTCTTTAAGCCTGCCGGATGCTGACGCCGCCAGCAGCGAAAACACATCCAGTAGTGATGTCTTCCCACTTCCGTTGGCTCCGATCAGCACGTTGAGGGGCTTCAGTCTCAAATCGAAGTCGTATAGACGGCGGAAGCCCTGGATGCGGATCTTCTCGAAAATTCTCATGGCTTTGATCTCGGGGTGAAGCTCATCGTTGGGTGGTTGCCTCGCAACAACTTCTTTCTGGGACACTGGCTATTCCTCGTCCTTCGCTCCCGTCACTGCCTTGACCTCGGCGAGCAGATCGCCGAACTTGCCGTAATTGACCTTCACGCCGTCATCGAGGTCGAGGGCGATCTTCTTGTCGGCGTAGTGACGGAGCTTCTCATCGTAGGCGTGAAGCTCAGCCTGCTGCTTGAGCAGGGTCTCACGCTCCTTTTCGAGCTTCCTGCGCTGCGCCGTGGAGGAGGAGGAGGCTATGTCGCCAGCCAGGTGCTCGATCCGGGAGGCGACCATGCCCTGAAGAGGGATGACGTACTCCGTTCGCATCCGGGAGAGCGTGCTCTCGTGGTAGCGGTGCAGGTAGACGAGGCACTGGAAAGCCCGCTGCTTGCCGCTGGAAAAAAGCCAGTAGATCGGTCGCCGCTTGTAGGTCTGGAGGTGGTGCTTGTAGAAGCCTGTGGCGAGGTAGCGGCGGATCGTCTCCCGGGGCGACTCGCTCCGGTTCGGGCCGAGGCTGTCAGCGACGAATTTGAGGTTGTCTTCGAGGTGCTCCTTCGGCCACGCCACGCCCAGGAACTCAACGAAGCGGTTCGTGGCATCGTCGGCGAACCAGGCGAACTCTGTGGCCGGGATGATGCCGTCCGGGTCGGCAGGGAACATCCGGTACTGGTCAAGGAAGAAGCCGACGTTGCCGCAGTGGGCGTAGATGAGTCCCGGCTTGTCGAGGCTGTAGCGGCCCATGGTGCAGCCGATGGCGTAGGAGATCAGCCGCTTGATGTCTTCTTCAGGGTTGGGGCGGTAGAGGGTGATTTGATGGTCCGGGACTTCGGGGGAGAGTTCGTCCTGGAGGCCAAAGGCGGTGATGAAGAGACGGTTGTTCCCTTCCTCCAGTTCTTTCATACGGCAGAAGCGGTCGAGGCATTCGGCGTCGGCGTCCTCCTGCGATTGTTGGAGCGTGGTGGCCTTGTGCTGGAGGACGGGCAGCCTTTGGAAGTCCCAGGATGTCTCGAATGCGTCCCAATCTTGTTTGTGCGCTTCGAGGAGTTCCTGGACGAGTCGGTTGGCCTCTCCAACATGCGGCCCTTGGACAACCGGGATAGCTCTTACATCGGCAAGCTGAACGTGTACCGTTGGGTTGAGGATTGGCAGGATTCTTGCGACGTAGACAGAGTTAAGTAACCCCATCAACCATAGGAGATCGGAGTCTGTTCTTGGGAAGACAGAAGGGCCAGCCATATCAAAGGTGGCTGTGCTGGGCAAGAAACGGAAGCTAGTGTGAGCCGAAGTGATGTCTGTCCAGGTAATGCCAACCCTGTTCCAGAAGCGTTCGGCAATGATCCGGCAACTTGGATCGGCTCTGTAGTGCCTTCGAGCTTCCTCTGACCAATCAACAAGGTGGATGAGATTACCGTACCATTTGCGGAACCCACCACCTTTGGAATAGAAGAGCCATTTGCCGCATGTCCCAATACGGCTGGAATCGACTTCCCAGAAGAGCCTAACAAAACGCTCATTGTCCGCAGTCTTGTTCTGGCCCTCTATCTCAACGAAGTTATCTACGTTTGAGTTCTTGAAACTCTGGCGAAGAGCGTGACTTACCCAGTAAGCAATCTGGCTACCCGGAATGACCTCGAACTCGCTTGAAGCAGCGTAGTAATTGTTCGTCAGGAAGAAACGGCTTTCCAACTCATCATTACCGGCTACGCTCCCTTGCTTCTGAAACAACCGCCGAAATGTGCCCCGAAAGGCTGGTAGACTGTGGTTCCGCAGCACAAAGCTGCAACTGCCGAAGTCCGAGCCGAAAACACCCCGCCCGTTGTGGATGAACGTGTCGATCGTCTGGTCGGCGAAGAGCGAGTTGCGGACCCCCTCGAAAGATGACAGGAACATCCAATTGGGGATAGTGATCATCCCTACAAAACCGTTCTGCTTGGTGAAAGAGGCGTTTCTCTCAATGAAGCAGGCGTACAGATCGGCTTTGGCGTTTTTGTAACCATTGTTTACGAAGGTCTTGAGCGGGGCGCTGTAGTACTTGGTGCCCATGTAGGGCGGGTTCGTGACAACGCAATCGTAGGTGGAGGACATCAATACGGCCTGCTCGATCACCGGCAGGAACCTTTCCGCCGTCCGGCTTGCGATCTCGCTCGTCTGCTCAGCGACCTCTTGGCACGTCGCCTCAATCTGCGGCAATCGCGCGGCGAGAGCCGGTAGAACCTGGATGAGCGAACCGAACGTCTTGGCATGCTTGAACAGGTCCACCAAGGCTTTCACGTCAGAAAGAGAGACGACCGGCAAGGTGGCCGCCGCCGCTGCCGCTCTGGTAAACAGGTTGTCCTCGGTCTCGAATAACAACCCCGGCGGCGGTGTCTCCTTCGACGCCCGAACACTCAATGCCGCCGCTATGTCCTCGGCGTCCATACCATCGGTCTGGACCAGCGCCCGGACATGCGGCTGGATGTTCTGCTCCAGCGTCCGGCGGTCGTCGGCCCGTGCCTTCATCAGCAGGGCGAACGCGGCAAGCTGGGCGGCACGGTCGTCGATCTCCAGACCGAAGAGGTTCTTCTCAAGGATCAGCCGAGGGATGTCCCTGGCCCGGTAGCCCCGCTCCTGGTAGATGGCTTTGAACAGATCGTAGGCTTCGACCAGAATGTGCGCCGAGCCGCACGCCGGATCGAGGAACGTGATCTCCTCGGGGTTGAGACTGGTCGGCGTGATCGCCTGGAGCTGCTCCTGGACTTCGGGCGTCTGGTCGGCGGGCTCGATGTAGTATTTCATCTGTCCCTTGAGCGGCGACTGCGGGTAGGTCGCCAGCCAGAGCCGCCCGAGCGTGTTCTGGACGAGGTAGCGGACGATCCACTCCGGCGTGAACCGCTGGGTGGCAGCCGGGATGTCGGCGCTTGCCACGACGGAGCCAATGACCGCCTCGTATCGCTCAGAGATGTACGCCTCGTAGAGCCAGCCGATGATCTCGACCTCCTGCCAGTCCTCTTCGTCGATGCCTGCCACGAGCGTGCGGACGATCGAGTCGGTCTGGAGCAGGTTGTCGGGAAGGAGCAGTTCCGTCTCGTCGTCGATCCGCTCGAAGAGAAACGGCATGGCGTCGTGCAGGGCGTTGCACTGGGCGATCAGCAGCTTGCGGTAAAGCTCGGCCTCTCGGTTCCCGGCCAGCTTGAGGTCGATGACCGTCTCCCGCCTCAGCCCCGGCAGCTCGACTTCTTCGGCGTGCTCCACGATCTCGGGAGTGTTCCGGCCCTCGGGATGGCTCAGGACACGGAAGCCGTGGTCGAGGTAGCCGTGCAACTCCATGTAGCGGATGGCGACCAGGCGGTTGAACCACGTGTAAGCCATCGCCTCCATGACGTGATCGAAGCCCTCGTGATCGACCCGTTCCTGCAACCGCTTCCGTAGCGCCGCCACGGAACGGGGATACGGTCTGCCGGCGATCAACGCCACGTCACCCTGCTCGACGACCGGCTGGATCTTCTCCTTCGTGAGCCCATACAAGGCGGCACGGTCGGTTACCGCACGGATGAAGTCACGGCGAGCTTGCGGAGCGTAGGCTTTGATCTTGTTGCGGTTCATCGGGAGGCGGCTCTCAGCGGATCTCAATGCGTTCGTTCTTGGACAGGGCGTCTTCGAGGCTCTGCTTCAAGGTGGACAGGAAATCCGCCACGTCTTGCGGGGTCTCCAGGTAGTGCTTGGCGACGAGCTTGGCGGGCTCGATCACCCGGCGAGACTTCACGGCGGTCACCGTGGTTCCACCTTTCGATCCCGGCCCGTTCCCGCCCAAGACCAACTTGGACGACTTGGACGCCTCCTCAATCCTGGTCACGGCGGCGTCGTAGGCGTGCTGAGCATCCTGCTTCGCCTGGGTGATGTGCGCCAGGCTCTCCTCAGCCCCCACCTGCGAGCGGAGATTCTGGAGCGGGGCGGTACACGCTGCCCGAAGGGCGGATTCGGCGTCGATGACATCGAGCTCCTGCCCAACGATGGTCAAGAAGTTGTCGATCTTTGCGAGTGCCTCACCCCGCCGTTCGGAGACCAGGGACGTGTTCACCGCCTCGACGGTATGGATCAGACCATCGACCTCGTGGAGCATCCCATAGGGGGACGGAGCCTTCAGAATCTCCCCCAATCGCTTCCACGCCCGTCCCGCCGTTGTGTCGTGTTCCAACTCGCTACGGTTTGGCTGGAATCGCCCGCACGCCTTGCGGAGAGCGTCCCAGGTCGGCTTCTGGTGCTCGTAGAAGTGTTCGAGGTCGTGGAAGTCGTCGCTCAGATCCTTGAGGTCATCCTTCTGGGCGTTGAAGCGTTCGATAAACTTGAAGCTGTCCTCGTCAGCCAGTAGTTTCTTCGTGAGCGCCAACCCGCTCTTGATCTCTTCCAGCCCCGGATAATCCCCCGTCTCGGCCAAGGGTTTGTAGCCCAGCAGGGCAGTCTGGCAGCCCTGGAGCTTGCCCTTGAGGAAGGTGAATAGGGCGTCTTCCCCCTCCGGCCCCATCTGCGAGAACACATCCTGCCCGAGCAGCCGGGCCTTCTTGACCTCCTCGGGCTTATGAGTCCGCCGCTGCGTGACGACGATCTTTCGCCACTTGGCGGGCGTGGTCAGGGCGTCGTAGCACTTGTCGAGCGGTATGACGCCTCCGTCCATGACCAGGCTGATCTCCCCCAGCACCAGCAGCCGGGCGAGCAGGATCGCCACTTCCATGTCGGGCCAGCCATAGGGACGATAGAAAAAGCGGACTTCGATCAGGTCGTGGAGGACGATCTGCTTGCTGGTCTTGGTGCAGAGGTCGATGTAGTTGCGGAGTTCGCCGATCGCCTGGGGGTTGCCCTCGTCGATCGTCAAACTGAGGGTCTGCTGGCCGATGTCGTTGCTGCGGAGGATCGCCTGGATTTCCTTCTGGGGCGACTCGCTCTTCACCTTGATGTAGCTCATCTTCGTGAACGTATTATCGATGAGGTACTCAAGGGCCTTCTCCATGGCATCCGAGGGGGCCTGCGACTTGACGGTGAGCGGCTGCCCGGCCACGAAGTAGTCCGCCTCGAGGATCAGCCGCTTGACGAGCGTGGTGAGCCGCTGGCGGCTCTGGCGGTTCTCCTCAGCGGCGTCCCGCAAGATCCGCTTCGTCGTCTCGGGCAGGGTGCCGTCGTTCTTGGTCTTCAAGTAGGTCTCGGTCTTCTTGTAGGTGCGGAGTTCGCGCCCGAGACTCTCGTCATCGACCAGGCGGATCAAAACCTGGCCGTTTTCCAGGCTGCTGTCGAGCGCGCACTTGCCGTCCGGCTTGAAGAGTTCATAGTCGTCGTGCAGCGGGGAGACCACCGACACGACCAGCGCCCCGTCCACCCGGTTGCCGTGGGGGTAGCCGTCACAAAGGCGGTTGTAGGTGAAGTCCATCCCGTTGGCGCTGTAGCGGTGCTTGCGGACCCCCTTGAGCACGTCGTCGTAGAGGATCTCGCCCAGGAGCCGGGACTCCTCGCCCGAGTTCAGGATGACGTTCTTGATCTCCTGGTTGATATCCCGCTCTTCATTGGTCAGGAAGAAGTAGATGTCGCCGCTGCGGCTGATGAGCGTCTCTTTCTCAAGCCGCAGCAGGCTGGCCTCGATCTGCCTCCGCAACGCCAGGCGGTCGCAGTCGATCCGGTTGATGCAGAGGGTGACGAGGTTATCGACGTTCCCCTTGATCTCCTCGACGTAGCGGATCAGGAAGAGAACCTGGAGCAGGTGGATGTCGAACGGCTCCAGACTGCTGTTGGTCCGGGCCTGGTCGATGGTCCGCTTGACCGCCGTGTCCAGGAAGCTCTCGATGGACGGGTAGAACTCGTACAGAGGTACCAGGACGCCGACGTGTTCAAGTGCCACTGTCTGGGCGGCTGACTGGAAGGCATCCAGGATCGACCGCTCGCCACGGGAGAGGTGCAGCCCCGTCGCACCCGCTTTGCGAATAGCCTCAAAGACCTTCTGGATGAGTTGGAACTGATAGGGGGCGAAGGGGTAGTTCTTGACGAAATCGTCGGCGTCCCGGTACGGCTTCAGGGTCATCCCCACGTTCGAGAAGGTGAGTTGATGCTTGAGGATGTCCCCCTTCTGGACGTAGAGGGTCTCCAGCTCGCCCTTCACGTCGTCGGCCTTGCAGAGCAGCCGGGACTGGATCACCTCGTCTACGTTGGCGCTGGAGAGGGACAGGCGGGTCTTGAAGCGACCCTGGATCTTCGAGAAGTCATTTGCCTTGGTTTTCTTCATCTCACCGAGAACGGCGTCGATGTCCTCCTGCGAAGTGACCACTACCCAGGCCCGCCCTCGGCAGACCGTGCCGAGGTCTTCAGTGATCGTCTGCAACTTGAGCATCAGGCCGCTGTCGGTGCCGATGAACTGCCCGACCTCATCGACGAGGAAGAGCAGGCGGTGGTTCGGCCCCTTGGTGTCCAGGTAGTCCTTGACCCACTTGCAGAAGTTCTCGACAGTCAGCGAGAAGTTGTTCTCGGCGTTGTCGATCCACTTCTCGGCGGACTCCCGGCTCTGCCCCAGGGTTTCAGAGAGGGCCTGGACGACCTCATCACGGTTGAACTCGTAGACATCCCGCTCCTGGAGCCATTCCGTTCCGGTGATCTTGCGGTAAGTCTCATGGAACTGCTCGAGCTTCCCCTTGCCGTCGAGATACCGCTCCATGTGGGCGATGTGTGGGTGGTCGCCGCTGTACCTGAGCATCTCGTTGAGGACTTTGAGAAAGACGTAGAGGATGGCGTCCCGGCCTCCCCGACTGTCGGCCTTGCTGTCGATGTTGAAGAGGATGACATCAGGCTGGGACGAGACCGACCGCTTGATGTCCCCGAAGACCATGGCGTCTTTGATCTTGTCCATGAAGAACTCAACGGCTTGGCGGGATTGCCCTTCGTAAGCATGCCGGCGGTTTCTCAGCAAGTATGACAGGACTTTGAGGAAGTGCGACTTGCCCGAGCCGAAGAACCCCGAGATCCACACTCCGATCATTCCCGCCACGACGAGATCGTTGGGATGACTGACCGCCTCCGTGTAGGTCGAGAAGAACTTGCGGAAATGCTGGTCGAGTTCTTTCGTGATGACGAACTCGTCGAGTTCCTGCCATACCGAGGAGTCGTCAAGCTGGTCGGCCTTCACGACGCCATTGATCGAGCGGAAGATGTCACGGGTGAAGAGGTCTTTGATCAACATCGTCGCCACCTTCACGGTACCAGCTTGAAAGCCCGGTAATAGTTATTGTTCTTCAGCTTGCCGAAGAGCCGGAGCGACTGCCCGTCGTATCGACCTGGATAGAACATCACGAGCGGCGTCTCGCCCATGATCGGGTGGAGGTTGTTGAGCAGCGTGTGCGACCGAAGCAGCGGCCACACGCTGCCCACACCGGAAACCAGTACAAGGTCGTTCTCCGTGGGTCGAGCCGCTTGCTCGAAGACTTGGGCCAGCTTGTTTTCGTGGAGCGCCGCCCGCAGGGCCTTCATGAGAGCCTCGTCCCCTTTCTCTCGCTGCATTTGAAGCGATCGATCGAGGAGGTTTCGGCTCCGCAGGTAGTCCAGAACGAGATCGAACAGATTGACGTGCGTGACCTTCAGCCCCGGTTTGGCTTTGGGGACATGCTCGATCAGAAAGCGGACATGCTCTCTGATCACGAGTTCCTCTTCGGGTGGGTAATCGAAGATGTAGAAGGCGATTTCGTTGCCGATCCCCGCCCCACTCAGGAAGTCGTCGGAGGTGATCCTCGGGAGGATCTGGTTCAGGCGTTCTTGGAGGCCGGCACTCATGGTGAAACCAGGATGCAACGAAGCACGTACTGTTCGTCGTGACGCTTCAGGTAATCGATGACATCGTCTGCGATGAAGACCGTCTGCAATCTGAGGGACCGGGTGTCCCGGACGAATCCCGCCTGTGCGAGAATCTGGAAGACCGAGGAACGCAACCGTCGCCGGGTGGACTCATGCCATTCGGGCATCTGTGGATCTCGTCCATGACAGTCATCCAAGTATTGATCCCAAAGGCTGTTCGTCAGTCGTTCGCTGAAAACCTTGTACTGCTCACGGACCACCAGATCGAGGAAGTCTCCCAACAGGGCGCTTTGTTTGATCGCCGCCGCCAGGAGTGCATGGGTGGCGACCCTCGTCTCGTCCTCCGCTACGAGCCGCCAAAGGTCGGCGCCCATCAGTTGAAGCCGTCCACGGATGAGCCTGGTTAGCCGCTTCGCCGTTGCCTGGCTGCGGGTTTGGAGAACCTTCCGTTCGTAGATCGCCTCCCGCCACCCGTCCGGCGTCAAGCCACGCATCAGCAGCTCAGCGATCACTCGGCTCTCCGGCAGTTTCAACGCACCAGCCGTGATGTCCGCCTTGTATCGCATCCTCGCCGTCCTGCGCCTGATCACGATCGCCAAGGACGGGCTGGGACAACGACATCTGTCAAATCCATGGAGCCAATGGCGACGGCAACGCCACCCTTGGGCTTCATCTTGGTGGTTGGTTGCGTGTATCAAACCTCTAGTTTAGCCTGGCAGAGAGGGCGTAGCAAGCACGGCGACTTTCTCCCCAAGCGTCCATCTTTCGGACGGGAGGGTTTTACGAGAGAGAACGCCGATGACCTTCCCCGGCCAGGAACTTCGGACAGCAAAGAACCTGACCCTGCGTGCCCTCGCCCCGAAGGTCGGCTTGGCCGAGTTCCGGGGACACCATAGCTGACTCTTGACGCGGGGTTGTGGCCGGGTTAGCTTCCCACCATGGGTCGATTGGCACGTGTGATAGCTCCTGGCATGCCCCACCATGTCACCCAGCGGGGAAACCGCAGACAGCAGACGTTCTTCGGTGAGGAAGACTACCAGCACTACCTCGAGCTCATCTCGCGATTCTGCCGCGCAGAGCAGGT
>JBEKTN010000196.1:0-15462 GCA_049516015.1 Isosphaeraceae bacterium
TTGGTAATCATCACGGCTTCCTGCCAAAAGCTGAAAAATCCTTTTCTGGACCGCCCAGATTACCAACCAAACCGCGCGCCAAAAAGGCCAAATGCGACAGTTAATAAATTTCGTTTCCTTAGAGCGAATCGCGGCGACCTTGCCGATGCAGCCGGGCCGCGTGGAACGGAGGGAGTTCGAATATGAGCGTCACGTCACGCTGAGGCTGATCGCTAACTTTCACGTAGTCACGGGGTAACTCGTGGTAGTGACACTGGGGCCAACACGGACGGAAGAGAACTTTGTGGCCGATGTGGCCCAGACGGTAGCGACCGATCCGGGGGTGTTGTGGGTTTTCGTGGTGGATAACTTGAACATCTATTGTTCGGAGGGCCTGGCGAGGTGGGTGGCGAAGACCTACGACATCGAGCAGGAGCTGGGGAAGAAAGGGGGAATGGGCATCCTCCACTCGCAAGCAACGCGGCAGGAATTCCTCTTGGATCGGAGCTATCGTATCTGTTTCCTGTACTTGCCCAAGCACACGTCGTGGCTGAACCAGATTGAAATCGTCTTCGGCACGATCGCCCGGAAGGTCATTCGGCGAGGCCGCTTCAGCTCGGAAGCCGACCTGCGGGAGAAGCTGATGAGTTTCATCGAATACTTCAACGAGGTCTTCGCCAAGCCATTCCGCTGGACATTCACCGGTCGCCCACTGACGACGTAGACTGGAGAAATCTGTCAAGAGGCATCCCCGATGACCTCGCATTAGCAGTTTGTGGTGCTAGATGTCCGTTTCGTAAGTCCTTCACCAGCCTTTGGCGTCGTAAACCATTACCCAGTAACGGTTGGAACTGGCGGTAGACTTACAAAACGGACATCTAGTCCCAAATCGTTCGCGCAGCATGTGGAAGCTTCCGGTGAGCCGAACGGCATGATTAGGCACCCCTCGCCGAACGAAGAGCCATCCTGTCAGCGGTCGCATAATGGGATTGCTCGATGTGCTTCACTGGCGGGATGTTGCCTCAGTCTCCTGGTCCTCTCAAAAACCCTTGTGCGGTCTGGACTTAAATCTAGTCAACTAGATCCTTCCAGGTTGCGTATCGGGGCGAGATGGGTTACAATCAAGATCTTTGTGGAGGATCTGCCTGCCAGGGATATTACGTAGCTTGGTGCCGTCCTGGCGGTGACATGCCATTCGAGGTTTGCCGAGGGATCGACCCACTGTGAGTACCGCTGAATTACCCCCGCCTGCCAAGCCGCTTGCCCCC
Source organism: Isosphaeraceae bacterium (assembly GCA_049516015.1). GTDB lineage: Bacteria > Planctomycetota > Planctomycetia > Isosphaerales > Isosphaeraceae > Aquisphaera. The sequence goes on from JBEKTN010000196.1 coordinate 1,248, forward strand.
CTAACGCTGGACATCGAAGAGGAGCTCAAGGAGAGCTACCTCAACTACGCGATGTCGGTGATCATCAGCCGCGCTTTACCAGATGTCCGCGATGGGCTCAAACCCTCGCAACGGCGGATCCTCGTGGCAATGCGCGATCTGGGGCTGACGCCAGGTTCGTCCACGAGTAAGTGCGCCGGGATCGTTGGCGAGACGATGAAGCGCTATCACCCGCACGGTGATGCTTCGATCTATCCCACATTGGCTCGCATGGCTCAGTGGTGGAACATGCGGCATCTTCTAATTACCGGGCAAGGCAATTTTGGCAGCATTCACGGATTGCCCCCGGCGGCGATGCGATACACTGAGGCCAAGCTCAGCCCGGTCGCTGCCGACATGCTCGAGGACATCAATCTCGACACCGTCGACTTTCAGCCGAATTATGATGAAAAGTACCAGGAGCCGCGGGTCCTGCCGGGAAAGTTCCCCAACCTACTGGTCAACGGTTCGGGCGGCATCGCCGTCGGGATGGCGACATCGATTCCGCCACATAATCTCGGCGAGGTCTGCGATGCCTTGATCGCCTATATCGACAATCCGGCAATCGAGCTCGACGAGATCATAGAGATCATACCGGGGCCCGATTTCCCCACCGGCGGCACGATTTGCGGCCGGTTTGGCATCAAGGAGGCGTACCTGAGCGGTCGGGGCCGGGTCATCGTGCGGGCCCGCTCAAGCGTCGAGGAGCAGAAAGACGGCCGAGCCCAGATCGTCTTCTCCGACATCCCTTACCAGCTTACCAAGGAGCCCTTGCTCAAAAAGCTGGCCGACCTAGTCAACGGTGGGCGGATCACGGGCATTTCCGACATCGTGGACGAGAGCGACCGCAAGCAGCCAGTGCGGATCGTGGTCAAGCTCAAGAAGGGTGAAGACCCCACTGTCGTCCTCAACCAACTCTACGAGTTCTCGCCGCTTCAGGATACCTTCAGCGTGATCATGCTGGCGCTGGTTGACGGCCGGCCCAAGACCTTGCCTCTGAAACAACTCTTACGGCTGTTCATCGAGCACCGGATCAACGTGATCCGCCGGCGGACTCAGTACCAGCTTCGTGAGGCCCGCAAGCGCGCCCACATCGTTGAGGGCTTATTGATTGCCCTGCACCACATCGACGAGATCATTCGTGTGATCCGCTCATCGGCCAATCCGTCTGAGGCGCGCACCCGGCTCATGGCCATGGAAGTTTCAGCCGAGATCTTGCGTCGAGCTTTGAATGATCCCGAGGCCAAGTCGTCGACCAGCCTCACCCGGATGCAGGCCGACGCGATCCTCGCCATGCAATTGCAACGGCTCACGGGGCTGGAAGCCGACAAGCTGGCTCAGGAATACTCCGGCCTGAAGACCGACATCGCGGGTTACGAGGCAATTCTTGCCGATGAGGGCTTGATTCTCGACCTGATTCGCGCTGACCTTCGCGAGCTCAAGGACAAGTATGCCAATCCGCGGCGCAGCGCCATCTCCGATGAAGAGCTTGGCGACTACGACAAGGAAGCCCTGATCCGCGAGGAATACATGGTGGTGACCGTCACGCACGATGGCTTTATCAAGCGCCAGCTTCCCTCAACCTACCGTGCCCAAGGCCGCGGCGGCCGTGGTATCACGGTCACCAACACCCGCGAGGGAGACTTCCTCGAGCACATGTTCGTCGCGCTCACGCACGACTACATCTTACTCTTCACCGATCACGGTAAGGTCTACTGGATCAAGGTCTACGACCTGCCCATGGCTACGCGAACCTCGGGCGGCCGGGCCATGGTCAACCTGCTGCAGCTTTCCGAAGGAGAAAAGGTCACGGGAGTGGTTCCTGTGCGCGAGTTTCGCACGGATGAATGCCTTATGATGGTTACTCGCCGCGGGACCGTGAAGAAGACCGAGCTGAAGGCCTTCCGTCGCCCGTTAGGCCGGGGCATCATCGCTTTGGGCCTGGAAGAAGGAGATCAGCTCATTGGCGTGGCCCGCATCAAAACCGGCGACCAGGTCATCCTGAGCACCCGCTCCGGGATGGCCATCCGGTTCGATGAGTTAGACGTTCGGCCCATGGGCCGACCCGCCCACGGCGTCAAGGGTATCACCCTTGATGAGCAAGACGAAGTTGTCGGCATGGTGATCGCCAACGGCGAGGAGGATCCGGCAAGCCTTCTAACGGTTTGCAGCAACGGATACGGCAAGCGCACCATGTTGACCGAATACCGGTCTCAGAACCGTGGCGGTAAAGGGCTCATCGATATCAAGACTAGTGACCGCAACGGCTCCGTTGTGGCCGTGACCAAGGTGACGGATGCCGACGAGGTCATGCTCACCACCGCTCGAGGGATCCTCATCCGCACCCGGGTCGCTGATACCCGACTGATCGGCCGCAACACCCAGGGGGTCCGCCTGATCAGGCTGGACGAGGGAGATACCGTCGGCAGTCTGGCCAAGCTTCCCGAGGAAGAACTGACCGCCGTTGTTCCTCTCGAGCCGGCCGATCATCCTGACGAGGATCTCGAGCCAGATGCTTTATCATCGCCTCATATCCTCGATGACGGTGTTGCTAAGGCCGAGGCCAGCGACCATCTCGATGCCAACGCCGGTGAGACGGAGACGGAAGAGAACTGACCACTCAATCACCATTCCGAAAACCTCGCTCCGGCACAAGACAGCTTGCCGGGATGATCCTGGGCTGATTACCGTAGCGAATCTCGTGGAATGGGATAACTTTGTAAGCGGCAACGGGGATGAGCATGGGGTTGTCGATCAAACGCATACTGGTGACAGGGGGCTGCGGGTTCATTGGTGCCAACTTCATTCGTCTTGAGTTAGAGGTCGACCCGGACATCTCGATTACCAATCTCGATGGGCTGACGTACGCCGGCAATCCCGACAATCTCGCGGACCTTTCCGGCAATCCGCGGTATCACTTCGTTCACGGCGATATTGCCCACCGCGCAACTGTCCTGAAACTGGTAGCCGATGGCGGTTACGACGCAATTATCAATTTTGCGGCCGAGAGCCACGTAGACCGCTCGATTAGTGATGCCACACCATTCTTACGGACAAACATCCTGGGAACCCAGTACCTCCTCGATGCGGCCAGAGAGGCCAAAACCCCGCGCTATGTTCAGGTCTCCACCGACGAGGTCTACGGTACCCTCAAACCCGACGAGGCAGCGTTTACCGAGTCCACACCGCTGGCCCCGAATAGCCCTTATGCTGCCAGTAAGGCGGGGGCCGATTTCCTGGTTCGTGCCGCCCACCACACACACGGCATGAACACCGTGATCACCCGCTGCTCCAACAATTACGGCCCGTACCAGTTTCCCGAGAAGCTCATCCCGCTGTTCATCACCAATGCCCTGGCGGACATTCCCCTGCCCGTTTACGGTGATGGTATGCAGGTTCGTGACTGGATCCATGTCCGCGACCACTGCCGCGGTATCGCCGCAGCGCTCCACTGTGGACGCGCGGGGGAAGTCTATAACTTCGGCGGCCGTGGCGAGCGGTACAATATAGACGTGACCAAGGCCGTGCTCCAACTCACCGGTAAACCGGCGACCCTGATCCGACATGTCACGGACCGCCCCGGCCATGACCGCCGGTATGCCGTCAACTGCGCGAGGGCCGAGTCTGAACTGGGCTGGGCCCAGACGGTTACCTTCGAGCAGGGACTGGCTGAAACGGTCGACTGGTACAAGACGCACTCCACGTGGATTGAACGCGTCCGCACGGGAGCTTACCGAGAATCAATCTGATCCGATTGCCGATTGGTAGGACAACGGGATTGGCCAGAGATGAGGAAACTGGACTGGCCGCGGATGGGGAGAGCCATACGTGCGTGTGCTTGTCACGGGTGTCACGGGTTTTGTGGGAGGTCATCTCTGCGAGCACCTGGCAGCTGCGGGAGACCTGGTAGTCGGTATATCTGCATCAGGCCGCTGGCCAGCCGTGCTGGCGCACCTGAACCGGTCGGTGCGGATCGAGAGTTGTGATCTGGCTGACGTCGATGAGTCGCATCTCTCCGAACTCTTGCAGCGCAAGCAACCCGACGTAATCTATCATCTGGCCGCACAGTCAAACCCACACGCCAGCCTGTCCGATCCTCGCGGTACTTGGGCCTTGAATCTGGGGGGCACGCTCAACCTGCTCGAAGGCGTGAAGGCTGCCGCACTGGGAACTAGGCCCCGCGTGATTCTTGTGAGCTCAGGGGTCTGCTACGGCAATCCTGACTCAGAGCACCTGCCGGTCAAGGAAGACTGCCCGTTACGACCGACCAACCCCTACGCGGCTAGCAAGGCCGCGGCTGACCTCTTGGGCATCCAGCACCATCTCGCTCATGGCACGGATGTGGTCATAGTCCGGCCGTTCAACCATGCCGGCCCACGGCAGTCGCCGACTTACGTCCTGGCGGCTCTTGCACACCAAGTCGCCGAGGTCGAGGCTGGGCGTAAAGCCTATGTCGAGGTTGGCAATCTCGAGGTTGTTCGTGACTTCACCGACGTTCGCGACGTGGTCCGCGGCTATCGCCTCCTTGCCCAGCACGGAAAACCAGGCGAGATCTATAATCTTGGATCCGGTCGAGGAACGAAGCTCACCGACGCTTTGGGCCACCTCATCACCCTGTCCCACCGACCAGTCGAGGTTCGAATCGACCCGGCGCGTATGCGCCCCGTCGATCAGCCGCTTTTGGTTACCGATGCGAGCAAGCTTCGCACTGCAACTCGTTGGGAACCGGTTTACAGCATGGAGCAAACCTTAGTCGATATGCTTGACAACTGCCGTAGCGGACTTTCTTCTTGATGAATGTCGGGAAAGAGGCGTTTGCTAGAGGTGATCGCATGAAGATCACCATGTTGGGCAAGCCCGCGATGTCAGGACGTAAACACTTTCGCCTGGAGCCTACCAACGTTCCACACAGAACCGGCCAGCGACGCGTCCTTGTTCGAGGTGCTATCGGGTCTTATCATGGGCGATCATCTCAGATGTTGCGTGAGATTCGGGGAGCCCGCCGGATTCACAGGTCTGGAGCGGAGAACCGACATACATGACAACCACGACCGACTACCTCGCACTAGACCTGGGAGCTGAAAGCGGCCGGGGCCTACTGGGCCACTTCGATGGCAGCCGGCTCGCGCTGGAGGAGATCCACCGCTTCCCCAATGGTCCGGTAAAGCTACTGGACACACTCTATTGGGACCTTCCCCGGCTCTTTGACGAGATCAAGACGGCGCTGCGAAAGACGGTCAAGTTGGGGAGCACGCTTGATGGAATCGGCGTCGACACCTGGGGCGTGGATTTTGGCCTGGTGGGGCGAGGCGACGTCCTCCTGGGAAACCCCGTCCACTACCGTGATGCGCGAACTGAGCGAATGATCGAGGTGGCATTTCAGCGAATTGCTCGTGAGCGGATCTACCAGATCACCGGTTTACAATTCCTGCCGTTCAACACAATTTACCAACTCCTCGCTCTGAAACAAGCCAGGTCGCCACTGCTGGATGTGGCCGAGACACTCTTGATGATGCCAGACCTTTTCGGTTGGCTGCTGACCGGCCAGCGCGCCGGTGAGTACACAGACGCCTCGACCACCCAGCTCCTCGACCCTCGCACCGCCACTTGGTCTGCTGAGCTCTGCCAGGCTCTTGAACTGCCACGTGCCATCCTGCCGTTGCTGATAGAGCCAGGAAGCGAACTTGGGCCACTGCGGAGATCCGTAGCGGAAGAGGTCGAAATGACCCAGCCCGTGGTCGTCATTGCCCCGGCTACGCACGACACGGCAAGCGCCGTGGCCGCAGTGCCAGCGTGCAGGTCGCCATCATCATCCGTACCACCCGACTGGTGCTACCTTAGCTCGGGAACTTGGTCGCTTCTGGGTGTGGAAGTGCCGCATCCTGTGATCAATGCCGAAACGATGCGGTATAATTTCACCAATGAGCGGGGTGTGGCGGGGACGACTCGATTGCTTAAGAATATCATGGGACTCTGGCTCGTCCAGGAGAGCTGTCGGACTTGGGCGCGCACCAGGCGGGAAATGAGTTACGAGGAGCTTACCGACCGAGCCCGGGTTGCCCCCCCTTTCTCTGCTTTGGTCAATCCCGATGATGCTTCCTTTCTGGCACCTGGCGATATGCCAACCCGGCTGGTCGCCTTCTGCACGCAGACCGCGCAGAAGCCGCCCCAAGACGAGGGGGCGCTTGTCCGCTGCTGTCTAGAGAGCCTGGCTCTAAAGTACCGGTGGACGATCGAGCGGCTCGAATCCATCCTGGGCACCACCATTAAGAGAATCCATGTGGTCGGCGGTGGGACCAAGAACACGCTGCTCTGCCAGTTCACTGCGAATGCCTGTGGCCAGCCTGTCTATGCCGGTCCTGTCGAGGCCACGGCAATCGGTAACATCCTGATGCAAGCAATCGGTCGTCAGAAGCTTGGCTCGATTGCCGACCTCCGCGCCGTGGTTACCCGTTCGTTCCCCGTCACTGTCTACGAGCCGCGTGATACGTCCGCCTGGACATCCGCCGCCGGGCGGTTTGCCACGTTAGTTAATGGCTTATGACAATGCTCTTTCTTCTTCCTGTCGCCGTGGGCTGCGCTGCTGGGCTGGATGCAGAAACGCACGCCAGTGTGAGAAATTCATTTTGTGAGCTCTTGATCAACCCGCTGGTTATCTTGCACTGCTCCGGCTATCGCTTGGGCACGGGCTCGCCACAGGAGCGGCAGACGGTGGCGCTCATGTGCAAAGGTTTGCCGCAACGGGGGCAGACTCGAAGACCGGCCTCTATCTTCATGACAGGCGAGGAGCTGTCCTGGGCCATTGCCGCTGGGGAAACGGCGTTCAGCGCCTGATGCGACGTGGTGGACTCGCCGCCTAGTTGCTGGTTGTGATTCGACGCGGCCTGGTAGCGGCTCGCCCATCGCTCCAAGCGTTCCAGATCAGCTGCATCCATGTCCTCCGTACGAGCAGTGGGATGCGTCCAGCCCTGGCCTCTCAAGCCTGGAGAGGCATCCGCTGTTTCCTTCCAGGCTGATTCGGGAACGGGCACGATGCGCCCGCAATCCGGACATTTCCCAGCTTCGGGCCGCTCATCACCTCGGACCTTCAGCCGCCGGCCACAGGGGCAATTGAATCGCACATAGCCGTCTTCCGACTCAGTTGCTTCCGGCTGCTGCGATGGGCTGCGACGAACCCGGATCTTTGTCCCACACCGGGGACAGGTCAGCCGATCCGGGTCGTCAGATGTCACCTTCAGCGTTTCACCACACCGGCAGGTCACCCGAGCCATCTGTGGGCCTTATCCAATCGAGTACAAAGGTTCGTGGACGTTAGTGAAGGTGTGCATGAGCAAAGATCACCCCAACCTACTGCCGGCTGCTGACCGGCTTCAGCAAGCTATCCAGGGAGATCAGTCCATTGAGGCTACCGGAGCGGAAGCCCTCGAGGTCCAGGGTAACGAACTTGAACCCCAGGGCGCGAAAGGCTGGAACCATGGTATTGCGGACCTCGGGCTGAACCAGGCGCGGCAGATCATCCAGGGAGACCTCGACCCGCGCCAGGTCGCCCTTATGGTAGCGCACACGGAGTAAACGCAGCCCATGCTGACGGAGCCACTGCTCAGCTTGGTCGATCATGCGGACTCGTTCGGGGGTAACTTCCTCACCATAGGCGATGCGGCTGGATAAGCATGGAGTTGCCGGCTTGTCCCAGGTGGGCAAGCCCCATGCCTTTGCCAGGGTGCGAACGTCGTTCTTGCTCAATCCGCACTCCTGAAGTGGATGGCGCACGCCATTCTCGGTCGCGGCACGCATGCCAGGCCGATGGTCGCCCAGATCGTCGGTATTGGCACCGGAGGCGATCACGTCGACGCAGAGCTCCCCGAGCAACCCGGAAAGCCGCCCGTATAGCTCACTCTTGCAGAAGTAGCAGCGATCAGGCTGATTGCGGACGTAGTTCGAGTTTGCAAATTCCTCGGTACGGATTACGCGGTGGCGAATACCGATGCGGCTCGCTAGCTCTTGAGCATTCTCGAGCTCTCCTGTGGCCAGGCTATCGGAAACCGCCGTCACGGCAATCGCGGCATCCCCAATCGCCGCATAGGCCGCCTGAGCGACGACTGTGCTGTCAATCCCTCCTGAGTAGGCAACCGCCACCCGGCCGTAACTTTGTAGGGTGTCGAGTAACTTCCCACGGTGGGCAATCAGCGACGGCTCTGTGCCGGTCCATGAGCTTGAGCTCAAGACACACCTCCTTCGAAGAATCAGCTTGGGCGACGTCCGCAGAGCTTTGATATTTGTATCGTGGAATTGTAAGGACCGTCCGTAGCTCAAGGCTCGTAAAGCTTATGCGTGCTTTCCTCGCCCTGAATTACTCCGATCCGCTTGGCAACCTTGACGATCCGGCAAATTGTCTCCTCGATATCGGTCTCCGTGGTGCTTGCACCTAGGCTGAAGCGGACTGAGGAGCGCAGCCGATCGTCAGGCACGCGCATGGCAACAAGGGTGGGTGACAAGCGGGTCGAACCACTAGCGCAGGCAGAGCCGAGAGAAACGGCAATGCCGGCCAGATCAAGTTGTATCAGGAGCGCATCGCCATTGAGGCCGACAAAGCCGAGGTTGACGGTTTGAGGAAGTCGCAACGCTGAATCAGCCGGGCCATTGCGGATAATTCGATCCACCCCCAGCGCGGCGATCAGACCTGTTTCCAGACGGTCGCGAAGTGCAAGCCAGCGAGCCATCCGAGTTTCGGCTTCGGCGTGCCACCGCTCCAGGGCTACGGTAAGTCCAACGGCCAGGGGAACAGCCATCGTTCCTGGCCGCCGTCCCTGCTGCTGTCCGCCACCGACAAGCCAGGATCGTAGCCTGAACCCCTTACGGACGAGCAGAAGACCAACACCCAGCGGCCCGTGAAACTTATGAGCGCTGGCTGCCAGGCTTGTCACTCCAAGTGCGTGGAAATTTACGGGAATCCGCCCGACAGCCTGCACGGCATCAGTATGGACCGGAATGCCCTGCACAAGTGCTAGACCTGCAAGCTGTTGCACCGGCTGGATTGCACCGGTCTCGTTGTTAGCGAGCATCAACGTTGCCAGACGCGTCCGGTCGTTAAATTCCGCAGCCATGAGCTTGGCATCGGCAAGCCCTTCGGTATTGACCGGTGGTCGGTCCACGCGGAATTTCTCGACCTCGAGCTGGGCTATCACCTCGGCGACCGCGGGATGCTCGATCGGACTGGAGATAATATGCCCCGGCAGTTGATGGATCCCAGCTAGGCCAAAAACTGCCAGGTTGTTGGCCTCAGTTCCCCCTGAGGTGAAAATCACCTCACCCGGCTCGGCTCCCAGGATTCGGGCCACCGTCTCCTTGGCCTCTTCCCACGCCCGCCGTGCTTGACGCCCTGCCGCATGCCGGCTCTCAGCATTCCCGGCCTTCAGGAAATAGGGGCGCATAGCTTCCAGCACCTCGGGATCAAGCGGCGTCGTTGCGTTGTGGTCGAGGTAAATCGAGCTCAAGACGACCCTTTCGCAAAGGGGCGAAGCCGAGTACGCAGGAATCGGAAGCTACGGCGCGATTACCCGAATCCAAAGGCTCTCAGCGAGATATTTTATCCTTCATGATTTGGGCGGTCAGGCTTTGAGGTGGCGGATGGCAGCGACTCTTATAGTCAGTTCCGCGTGATCTCACGCCTTTGCAAAAATCTTTGTCAGCCCAGACATCGAAGCGTCAACAGTAGCCCGATGATGAACAGCGGGATCCCGATGATGAACAAAGGGCCGGCCCAGAGAGCCATGCCGACAACCATAAGTGAAAAGCCAAGGCTGATGCCGGCCAGCCGACCCAGAATCCCGACAATCCCGATTAAAAGCCGGAAAGGTAGGGTGATCAAATACCAGATGGCGGCCACGATGCCCACGGTTAATCGCCCTAGCAGGTGTAAGATCCGGGAAGCTTTAGGCCTCACGGCTATCGGCGCATAGGCAGGATAGCAATAGGCTTCGGACAACCGACCGGAAGGTCCCTTGGAGGCTTGTAAGGATCGCATCATTGCCGACTGGCCTTGTTCCATTCGACGATCTTGGTTAGATAACGCGGCGAATTGGCTCTCTAGCAGAAAACTGTGGTCATTTGTTCCAGTGTACGAAATATTCCATGGAATATCCAGGGATCATCCCTCGTGATGAAGCCACAGTCCTAATAGCATTCGTCGCCTCGGGGCTGGGCCTTGACTCCTTCTGTCCGGTTCGTGCTGCGGACTAGATGTCCGTTTCGCAAGTCCACCGCCAGTTCCAATCGTTATCCCGTAAGGACTTACGACACCAGGAGTGGTGAAGGACTTACGAAACGGACATCTAGTGGAAGCCTGTCGCCAAGCGTAAGCTCCCGCTATGGGAATATTTCCTGGGGTTTTCTGGATTATTTCGGCCGATCTCGGTTTGACAAGCCAGCGCGTGGCAATTGTCAGGAAAGAAGATTAATCGATGACTGGGTCAGGGCAAGGAGGCCACGACCATGCGGCAAGCCATTTTCGTCGTGGTGATGGTAGCAGCAGCCTTCCTGGGCGGGGCGGTAGTCAATGGTCCAGGACTCCGCTGGGTTCAGGCCCGGCTTCTTGACTACATGGGCTTGCAGGATGGCGGTGAGATTGCCTCGGTCGATCTGTCGCAGGCTACTTGCGATCCCGCCGAACCCCATCGCCTGGGAATTTCTCCAGTGGCTGGCCAGCCAAGCTCTCAAACCACAACTCCAGGTGCCGAGAGTCAGGCAGTCAAGAATAGTCCCACTAGTTCTTCAGCGATTGGTCCAGCCCGGTCAGCATCTTTGACCCCGTCGTTCTCAGCGGTCCCGCCGCCATTACCCTTGCCGACGGCCATTCCCGAGCCGGGGGTGTCTAAACCACTTGGTCCACGGGACAAGTCCGGCCAGCGGCAGCGTGGTTTGACATCTGAGCCTGGCAGTCGATCTCTGCCAGCGACGAAGCAGGGATCTGCCATGATCAGGAATTCAGAGCTGACATCGTCAGCACCGCCAGGCCTGGAACCGCCCGTGGAATCAGGAAAGGTCGATTCGATGGCCGTGGGATCCAATGCAAGTCTAGCATCTGGACCAAGTCCGGCACGCCTTGATCCCAGTGTGGGTACGACTCTGCTGGCCTCTCGTTCACCATCCTTGGCCCAACCCGGTGCCGCGCAGCAGAACACGCCGGCTGTGATTTCTCTGGAAATTGCGCCAGCCGCTTCTTCCTCGTCTGTGTCCTCATCGCCAATATCGCCTCCACCCTTGTCGACGTCGACGGGGGATGGCACCAATTCCTCCGGATCGCCTCCAGATTGGGCAGCCTTGCGCCGCAAGATGCAATCACTGGGAGTGACACGATACACCATTGAGGGAGAGCCTGGTGGGCGGGTTGTCTTCTGGTGTTTGATTCCTCTGGCTGGTCGCCAAGCCGTCTCACAGCGGTTTGAGGGGGAAGGGGATGACGAATTTCAGGCGGCGCAGGCCGCGATCCGCCGGATTACGTTATGGCAGGCCACCAGGTCGTCATCAGCGCTAATGACTCCATAAGGGGGCTGCTCGGAATACCGGGGGTTTCTCACTGGACAATACGGATGTCGAAATCCGAAAGAAGGTTAACGCCGTATCTCGATGGCCCTATAATGACATGGTCGGGAAGGCCCGAACCGACGGGCAGGCCGTTTATCAATTCCCGGCTTGCTGCTCACCATCGGATTGAGAAAAAGGGGCTGAATATGGCCAAGGCGTCACCATTAAGGCTTCTCTTGATCGTCACTGGGAGCACACTCCGCGCCGAGGAAATGGATCGACCGCTTGGATACTACCTCAAGCAGCGGATCGAAGGGATCTTGTCCGCCAGCGCTGATCAGGCCGGGTCCAAGCATGGGCACGATCTTTCCGACTATCAGGTTCGCGTGATCGCGGACTTTCGCTGGATCCACGACGAGTTTCTCCAAAGCCTGCCAACCATTTCTCTTGGGGGGCCAGGTGTCAATGCTCTGGCGCATCGCTGGCTTGAGGAGGTACCCATCTCGCTGGCATTCAACGAGCGGTATTTCATCCAAATGGACCCCGATCTCAACGAGCCTCGCGTCAGCATCTGGGGCATGGACAACCCCACGACCCAGATTGCCGTTTCCATTTTCCTGGATCGGTTTCTGCCGCCGTTCCTGGAACGATGTACGTTGGTCCCCGCGACGTCCTTCGACCTGGACGATGAGGGGGAAGGCGAGACGGAGACTGATCCCGACGAGCCTGAGGACGATTGAGCAGCCACCGCTATTCCCGTCCTTGCTAGTCCTACCTTTGTGGCCAGGAATTTGCTTGAAGGTATTCCGATCCAAGACCACAGACCGGTAACCCTCACCGACGGCTCTGCGCGACGAAATCTCTATCGTGTCGTACGCTTAAATTAGGAGTCAAGAGAGATTCAGAGCACGCTCAGGGCCTCGTGGCGCCCTGCTTCTCCGCATTTGAAGGCCAGCCCGCCAAGGTGTCGGCTGGAAGTGCTGTCTCATCACAAAGCCAGGACGGCTGTACGCGGCTTTTGGACCAAGGAAGGAGCGGGTAGATGATGGTGACTTACAACTCCAAGGTCGATATGGCCCGTTCCGTGGGCCGCGAGTACCGATTCAGGTCCCTGGTTCGGAACCAGATTGGGCACGGCTTCGCGGTGGGCCTAATCGTTGGCATTATCCTCGCATCGTATCTTATGGCCACTCCTCTGCTTCTGACTATCTCCCGGGCGGGCGAGGTTCCCTTGAAGCAGACTTCCAACCCGCCGTTTACTCGGTTTGTTCTTATCCGACGCTCGGTCGCTCAGGATCAGGGAGCCTGGATTATCGATTACCAACTGCGGCATACAAGTCGGACGGGGATAATTCTCTCGCGTTCGGAGATCGGATCGGTCGTCGAGGGATGGGTTTCAAACTCGCGGGTGGCCAGTCATGCCGTGCCCCGACTGTCGCGTGTGACAGTCAGCGGTACCTCGGCAGCATCGGGCACTGGTGACGTGATTGTCTCGAGCGATGAATTACAACGGTGCCGTGAGCGCGTCGTCATATCGGTCTGGGCTGATGATGGTCCCCTCCCGGAGACTGATGTAGCCGCACTGGTGAGCTTGGCCCCAGGAGCCGTGGTTCACCTCCGGCTCCGGCTCGAGCATCAGCACATTCTCTACGGTGATTATGATCCACTCCTGGGTGTACGGACTATGGCGCTCACCCTGGGATCATCCAGTCTTCGCGACAAGGTCGCGCTGGATCGCGAGCATTATCTGGCACAGCCAAAGTACTCCTGGCCTGAGCCCCCTGATGATCGTCGCGATACTCGCCATTTCGTTTCATCTCCCGACAGCCTCCATCTCGAAGCCCACATTCCTGGACACCAATACTATCGCTACCCGGAGCGCCCAGTTCGTTATGGCACTAAGATGCGCCTGCGGTTCTGGTATCTGATTGCCGCAGGAACTGAGGGGGAATGCCGGGCTCGGCTGGCCCAGTACAAGGATACGCCCACCTCCTGGCGCGTTCTTTCTCACGGCGGCTTCGAGGAGGTTCTAGAGACCGTCGGCCGCTGGACGAAAGTGGAGCGGGTCGTCCGTGCCGAGTCTGAGGCTACGACAGTAGCCCTCGACTTTCGGCTCGTGCCCGAGAGCAATGTCGGCGAGATGTGGATTGATGACGTGAGCCTCAAACCGGTCGGTAGCTCGACCACTCCAGACAGCCCATGAGAAGAGATCGCGCAAGTCGCCCCTTGCAGGCTGGCGAAATGCCGGGGTATCACGGAATGGCGGTCCAGCGCCGCTGATTGACCCTCGCTACCTGCTCGGGCCCTGGCTTATGGTTTCGCTCCGCACGGTTGTGCCGAGCCCTTTCTCGGTCTCACTCCTCATCGTGGGCCTGCTCCTTTGCCCCTTGTTCGTCGGGATCGAGCCGATAGGGGGCGATCCCGATATGATATATCGGCCAATCAAGTTCGAACTGGCGCGGCATCTGCGTCAGGGAACGCTTCCCTACTGGAGTGATCACTTCGGCCTGGGAATACCGCTTGTGGCCGAAAGTCATGTGGCGGCCTTCTATCCCAGGGCTTACGCACCACTTTTCCCTGGGTTTTCTGGGGTTTTCATGGAAAATATAACAGAATCATATAATGTAACTTAAATAGCAAGTCGCTGTATTGGTCACAACACTATTGAAAAGTC
>JBEKTN010000197.1:0-15329 GCA_049516015.1 Isosphaeraceae bacterium
AACGCGACCGAGTTCACCTATCCGGGCACCGAGTTGAAACTCGTCTACTCGATCGCCGCCGAGGCCGAGAGCCCAAGTTCGGCCCCACATCAAAATCCCGCAGGTCAGGAGATCTGAGGCTGTAACGGTCGAGGCCCCGGATGCGGAGCACGACCGCGACCAGAAGGACGAGCAGCAGGTGCCCGGTCACGGCGGCACGGTGGATCCAGGGCTCTGGCATGCCCAAAGCGGCAGTGGTGTCCTGGCGATCGGCAGCGCGAAATTGCTGCGCCCTCCAGGACAGTCTCATCGGGGTGGGCCTATCTTTTGTAATAGCTCACGCTGTTTCACCATGGTGCGCTCGACTTCACCGCGAATGGTCGAGCAGACCAAGGTGCAGAGCTGCTCGACCAGGGGATCGTCCAGGCGATAATAGACCTGCAACCCCTCCTTGCGGCGGCAAACCAGGCCCGAGTCGGCCAGGAGCTTCAGATGCTTGGAGACATTGGCCTGACCGCGTCCCGTCTCGGTCACCACCTGCCCGACACTCTTCTCTCCCTCCATCAGAGCCCGCAGGATCGCCAACCGCGTGGGATCGGCCAGCATCTGAAATTTCACCGCCATCAGCTCGAGCAGATCGTCGGGAAGGTACTGAGACATCGTATTGACTTTATAGCCGATCGATTATATGGTCGATAGGAGAGATAGGTGTATTCTATCCGATCAAATGCGAGGTGCAAGGGTTTGGAACGGAAGAAGAGCATGTCTGAAGTCCTGGTGATGATCGGGTTCGTGGTGGCCTGGATCGTCTTGAATCGCTGGATTTTGCCCAAGCTGGGGGTTGCCACCTGAATGAGCGGGGCATGCGCGGTGTCACCGCGCGAGCAAGAGGAGTCGGGGCAATCAAAGACTCCGCGCATCGTGGAGCGTCCTCACGAGCCGGGAGGCGAGTGATAGAGTAGGTTCGTCCCACGGTGCTGGCCGTCATGGCTGCCAGAGTGGCGCGGGTGTTCGAGATGAAAGTCGATCACCAGCGGCAGGTGGTCGGAGGCGTCGCGGGCCAGGCGAGAGTGGGCGATCCGGATGTGGCGGATGGCCACAGCGCCACGGGCGAACGCCTTATCCAGGGAGGTCATTGGCCAGTAGGCGGGGAACGACAGGAAGCGTGATCGCGGCGCGGTCAACTGATTGAAGCCGTGGATTGCAAACGGACCCTGCGCCAGAGTATTCCGCCAGTCGTTGAAATCGCCGACGACAAGCGTGGGCAGGTGGGCTGACTGGCGGAAGAGGTGGTGTTCCATGAGATGGTGAACCTGCCAGTGCCGCTCGCGCTCGGCCAGCCCAAGGTGCCAGTGCACCAGGTGGAATGACCCTTCCGGACTGTCGATGACCGCCATCTGCGCCCCACGGGCTTTCCTCCGCTTCAGCCTCAGGGAAATCTGGTGGTGATCGCGGAACGGCCAGCGCGACAGGAGGAGGTTGCCGTAGCCGCCGTTTTTCAGCTTGACGTTGAGCTGGTACATGTGGGCGGCGGCGTGAAAGGCCTCGATGAGCTGATGCGGCTGGTCGTCGTGCCGCGTTCGCGCCACGTGGCGGTCCACTTCCTGAAGGCAGATCAGGTCGGGGTTCTGATCCTCGATGACCTGGATGACCCGCTCCAGACGGTAGCGACGATCACGCCCGCCGATGCCTTTATGAATATTGTAGCTGAGCAGTCTCATGGTTAACCGTGGTGAGATCGTTCTGGCAGAAGTCATCCCCTCCCGCGAGCGACGCCGGCTCCAAGTCAGGGAGGGTGCGGAGAAGGTCAGCTCGGTCTCAGGACGCGTCACCGCGCCCCGACTCATCGCGACATCCGGTCGGGTCCCTGGCCGAGCGGGGAGTCGTCTCATTCTTGTCCGTGCGCGACGGACTCGTGAAGTTCAGGTAATCGTCAAGCCGCTCGCCGTTTCCGTTGACCGCCGCGTGGCGTGCCTTTCCCTCCGGATCGCGCTTTACGGGCTGGTCGAGCGTGGTATCGGCATGATAATGGGTGGCGATTCGCCCTTTCCTCACGGACCGGATTCCCCTCAGGATCAGCCAGTGATGGACCGCCCGGTAGGCGAACCAGTAGCCGATCAGGTTGGGGCCCGGCAAGGGCCACAGCAACGCCAGGGCCGCCGGGGCAATGATCGTATTGTAGCTCAGGCAGACGGCATGGACACGCCATCGTCGGGCAAGGTAGTCGTGCCAGATCCTGGCGACAGCCGCTTCCGTGTGCAAGGCCGGGTGATCCAGATCGACACGCCGGGTCGATCTCAGTCGCACCAGCATCGACTCGTCCGGGCGGGTCAGCGAGTGCAGCCAGTCCCAGCATCGACGCGCCTCCCGCGCCACTCCGGCATCGGCTTCATGAAAGACCTTCTGGAACCGGTACCAGCGTTTCTGGAGCCAGCCCCGGACGCCCGACGGGGGAGCCGGATCGCCCTCACGGGACTCGTCGGCTTCCGAGTCATCCGAGTAGAAGAAGAACTCCTCGTCGTTCACCAGCAGCAAGTAAACCTTCACGGCGGAGCCTTCTCCTCGATTCCGCAATCATACTCTGAAGCGGTGAGCTCTCGCAAAGGTGGACGGGTCACCTCGACCGCAAGAAGAATGGGCTCAGGGAAGGATGTCCGCGACCGCGATCCGGCCGGCTTCGGTCTCATCGATCACCACCGGGATCGACTGCCCTGGACGGAAGATCTCGCAATGGCGATAGCCAAGCGGTTCCGCAGTCCCGCTGGGCTGAGAATAAACCTCCACCTGATGATCGACCAGATTGATGATCCAGTAGCGCGCCAGTCCACCGCCGCCATAAATCCGAGCCATGAGCGTGCGATCTTCGTCGAGGCTCGAATCGGCGACCTCGATGACCAGGGAAACGTCGACTGGCTCAGGATGGCGTTTTAGATAATCCTGCGATTTTCCGCGGGTCACCACAATATCCGGTTCCGGAAGGCTCGCGCGCGCGGGAATCCGCAGCGGCTTTTCTTCCCTCAGATGCCAGCCCTTTGGGAGCATCGCCCGGATGGCATCTGCTGTTGTCACGGAAACAGAAGCGTGGGGAGGATGTTCGGTCATCTTTTCCACCAGCAATCCTTCGACTAGTTGAAGTCGATCACGTTTGGAGAAGACACCGGACTGGACTATCGCCTCGTACTTTTCCATGCTCATCCGGTACAGCAGACGAGGCGGCGGTGACGACATCGTCTGCAAGAGAGTTGGGGGATCGGTGGTGACGGTAGCCATTGCCGTTTGCCTCGAACGATAGGGACCCGGCTCATTTGTCTTCAGGTGTCAGAGCATCCACCGGGATCTCGGACCGCGGAACCGTTAGTTTAACATCTTACGGATGCCAGGATGGCAAATGGAACATGACACATGGCGGACATGCGGACGGGAAGAAGAGCTGCGATAAGCCCGCTGACCCGCTGAATCCAGACGACCTGAAGAGGTTCTCTCGGCGCGTGCATGCAGTTGTGATTGTCATGGTGCCGACGATTGCGGGGGACGATGCCGGAGGGTCGCTTTTTTCGGCAATGACTCATTCAGATGGCTTCTCTGTCCGATGGTAAACCAAAGGAATTGGAGATCAGGAACCACCCGGCGGAGATTCCTCGGCCGCAGTCGTCGGGGTATGCGTGCGAGCTGCCATTTTGGGTCCGGGGATCGTGGAACGAACCGGCCTCAGGGGGGCAGCCCGCACCGGCAGCAAGAAGGGAGTCTTGCCCATGAGTGGCGGCGTCCGACGGTTTTCATGGCGTTTCGTCCCGTCGTCCCCGTTGACGTCGAGGTCGGCCCGGGCGCGATACACGACCACGAAACCGGTCCTGGAATCGCTCGAAGGCCGGCAACTTCTGGCTCTCTTCACCGGTTTCAGCCACGTCCGGAACATCCCGACACCGACCGGCGTCTATTCTTTGCAAATCGACGGCCCCGGCGTGCTCAAGACGCAGCCGGCCGGCGGCGGTTCGTTCGACGTGAAGGTGCTGGGGACGACGGATGCTTCGACTCTGACGATCACGCAAGTCCGACCCCGGTTTCATGTGGCCAACGGACTGATGTCGATCGACAATCTCACCATCCGTTCCGGGCAAATCGGCAGCATTCTGGCCAGTCAGGTCGAGCTGGACGGGGCGATGAGTCCCGTGAACTCCGATGTGGGTACGCTCGAGTTTGGCGCACTCGGGCCAGGTGCGCAGATCAATGTCAATGGTAGTGTGAGCACGATGGACTTTGGGTCCGTGGAGTCAGGTGCGCAGATCGTTATCAATGGTAGCGTGAGCACGCTGGACGTTGGGTCCCAGGAGTCAGGTGCGATCGATGTCAGTGGTAACGTGAGCACTGTGAACATTGGGTCAGTGGGGTCAAGTGCGCAGATCGATGTCACTGGCAGTGTGGGTACGATGAATGTTGGGTCAGTCAACCTTGGTCCGGGCGGCCGCGTCGTGATCGCCGACGACCTGAACAGTGCCTTCGAGAGCCCGGATCAGAGCTCGACAACGACGGTCATGACTATTGCCAGCATGAACCTTGATGGGGGACAGTTCGTCATCGGCGGAGAGTCGCTGGCGCTGATCACGATCGTCGGCGACCTGAGCCTTTCGCAAGACGGCCTCCTCGCCATCCAGACGGGAACCCTGTCGGTGGGCGGCTCGGTGATCATCGGCTCCGGCGGCCAGCTCAAAGTGCGCGGCAACCTCACGGCCCTGACGGTTGGCGGCGACGTGTTGATCGGTCCGGGAGCGAGTGGGATCGTGGTGGGAGGCGACCTCAATGCGATGAGCGTTGGCGGCTATTTTAGCGGTCAGGGCTCTGCCACCGCGATCGACCTGGGCGTGGGCCTGAACTTGAACAGCCTCACCGTGAAGGGCAACGGCGTCGTCAACCCGGGCGGCATCCAGTCGGCCAACATCAACGTGGGCAAGAACATCAGCAACCTCAACGTCTCCCACGGCATCTTCCGGAGCTGGATCACGGCCGGGGTGTCGATCAATGGCGGCAGCGGCACGGGATCGACCACGGTCACAGTGGGAGCCGACGGCGTGACCGCCATTTACAACTCCGAGATCGATGCGGGTACAAGCATTATGAATGTGACCGTCGGCGGCGATGTCACGTCCGGCTTCCCGACCGATGATACCTCCGGTTACCCGACGCGGATCATCGCTGGCAAGATCCGAGCAGCCGCGCTCGGGTCCACGCCCGACCAGGGCGTATACCTGCCCAATGGATCGATCAGCAATCTCACGATCAATGGAGCCCTGATCGATGCGGTACTGGCCGCGAGCGTCGCCCCCTACGGCGGCAATGGCAGCCTGCCCCCACTGCCGGCCTACGGCCAGCCGCCCCAGAGCCCCAGCGCTCCGACTCCGGGGGTACCCACCAACTACCAGGCCCCTGCGGGCATGACCAACAATCTGCCGAACTACTCGATCCGCAACGTCACTGCGGGTGAGTACACGGGAGATGCGGCCTGGGCTCAGCCTCCCGACAGCCGGCATGACACTATTCTGAGCAACGGCACCATCACCGCAAAGATCACCGGCGGCGTGGTCTCAACACAGATCGACCAGACGGCCGACACGTATGACTATGCGGGGCTTTTCGCGGTCAACCCCTTCGGCGTTCCCCCCTCCCAGAGCGGATAGAGTTCACCCATGGTGTGACCCATGATGCTCCTGGTCAGGTCGCTCGACGTCATGGCCGCCGTGCCCGGCTTGCGCATCCGCGCGGGCCTTGAACGCCGCCTCGCCAGATCATGACGTCTCCCTTCACGATCCGTCGGCTCGGACTGGACCCCAGGGGGACATGATGACACGATGTGTCGAATCCCTTCCGCGCATTCTGACGCCCGGCCAGGAGCCGACACATGGGAACCACGAAGAAGCTTTGGCCAGGCACCCTCGCCTGAGCTAAATGGGGAGCCTGGGGTAAGGAAATGCCCTTGCCAGTGAGAATCCTCTGACCCAATTGAGGATGCGTGGCCAGGACTTGGCCGGCCAAAACACCCCTGGTGCCTCATTCCCCCTGTCTGTCCCAGTCGTTGGTGCGTGGCCTAACCGGTCGACTCATCTCCCCTATCTGCCCGAGTCGTTGGTGCGTGGCCTAACCGGTCACCCGAACACCACCTCGACTTCGACCTCTTCGCCCACCCGACGCTCACGCTCGAGGCGAAATACCTGCTCGCATCCCGGCCAGTCCGGTCTGAGGTATTCGGCCAGCCACGTCGTCGCTTCCAGGGTGCGTTTCTCCACCCTCGCGTGCCCCTTGTCCACCAAAGCCAGAAAAGGGAGGGCCATGGGGGTCAGAAACTAAGGGACGTGGGGGCAGGCCATAAGGGACGTGGGGGCAGGCCAAGGGACGTGGGGTCAGAGTTTGTGAATCAATCGCCGCTTCAGAACACATGCGAGGCGACTGATGGCTTAACTCTCTTTCGATTCACCAGTTGCGTCGATAGTGTTCATAAGAACCAGTATACGAATGACGAATTTTTCACAGCCTCTCAGGCCATGTTCTTAGTTTTCTTCCCCCGCTCTTGGGCTTGCGACATGATCCCTTGTCAGGAAACGACCATCTGTTGCGAAATCGATTCACTCGATCAGGCGTGATTTTCCCTGCACCCGGTTTCCTTTTGATGGCGATAGCTAGGGTATCTCGTCCGCCAGGAGGGACCCTGGCGCTCGGTTGGGTATGCTCAGGAGGAGGCGAGGATGCCCGGAGACGATTCCGCTTCCTGTTTGGGGTCGACGGGGCTGGACATTGACCCGGTCGTGCCAGGACGCCCATCCCGGCAGTTCGTGCCGCCGGAAACGCGATTGCGGCGACGGATCCGGATCTTGCTGGACGTGGCGAGCCTGCTGGCCGTGGTGACGGGCCTGGTCATCTGCTTGCGGGCTCGATCCAACGCCCGGTTCGGGCCGCTCCTTGGTCCGGTCATACCGGTGGGGCGGTTGCTACTGAGCGCGGACTACCGGCGGCGAGTCGAGGCTGCGGTCTTTCGGACCTGGGGGCAAGTGCAGCAGTTTAGCCGGGGCCAGGGGCCGATTCCCTGGCTGGCGGCTGTTGCGTTTGTCTCCCTCCCCTTCTTCCTGCTGGACCTGGCTCATCGTGGTTCCCTTGGTACGTTCGATACCCGTCCCGTGATCCCGACGGCCGCAAGCCTGGTGCGAGAGGGGAACTGGGACCTTAGCGAGTTTGACCAGGCTCGGCCCCGGAGCCTGCTTCGCGATTCTGATGGTCAGTTCCACTACTGTTTTCAAGAGGTCGGCGGCCGGATCGTCTCAACGTTTCCCCCGGGCATGGTCCCGTTTGCCCTGGCCGTGGTAGCCCCCGCGTACCATTGCGGCGCCGACCTCGATTACGAGAAGACCCTTCAGTACCTGGAGAAGGTGACCGCCGCCCTGGTTGCGTCGTTGAGCTTGGGGCTGTTTTTCCTGACGGCGGCCCGACTCGGCTCGCCCACGGCCGCAGGGATGGTGACCTTGTTCCTGGCCACCGGCAGCGGTGTGCTCACGACGGTCGGGCTCGGTATGTGGCAGCACGGCGGTGTGCTCACCTCACTATCAGCGGTACTTCTAGTCGAATTCTCCGCTCGTTCCTCGGCCGACTGGCGAGGACTGTTGGTTCAGGGTTTCGCACTGGGGCAGATGCCGGCGTGCCGGCCGACCGCGGGGCTTTTGGTCGCGCTTTTCTGTCTCTGGGTTCTGGTCCGATCCCCGCGCCGCGGCCTGCTTCTGGGCATGCTTGCTCTGCTGGCTCTGACCCCCTGGATCGCGTTTTACGAGCTTGTTTATCAGAGCCACCTGGGACCAGCCACGATCAATACCAACGTGTCCGCCAAGCTTTGGTCGTTCTTTCGGATCTGGCCGACGCTGGGCACTCTGGTCAGCCCCGGGCGAGGGCTTTTTGTCTATCAGCCCTGGGCCATTTTGGCGGTCGTTACTGGGATCGCCTGGCCGCGACTGCGAACGCGCACCCATCTCACTGCGGGGCCGCCGGGCTGGGTTGCCTTCGCCGGGCTTGCCTCGGTTCTTCACGTGGTCCTGATCTCGGCGTGGTGGGATTGGCCGGGCGGCTACAGTTGGGGCTCGCGACTGCTCACTGACATCCTACCCCTTCTGGGTCTGCTGGCCCTGCCGCCAGTTGCTCTCATGTTGGAGTCGCGAGTCGGAAGGGGATTGCTGGTCGGGTTGGCTCTGGCGGGACTGTTCGTGCACCTGCCATGCCTCCTGTGGGACGCCCACCGCTGGAACTTCCTGCCCGACCGTGACTTCTGGTCCTGGGCCAATGCCCCGTTCCTGTATCATCCTCCGAACTGACTGGGTCGAGAAAGGCGCTGCCAAGGTTCCGGGGCCGTTGCTCGTCGGGTCCGGCTCCGACTGTCGTTCTTGGGCCCTACGGCACCGGGATATGGTCGAGGATGCGCCCCAGGATATCGTCGGCACAGAGGCCTTCGGCATCGGCTTCGTAGCTGATCATGATCCGGTGCCGCATCACGTCGCGGGCGAGGGTCTTGACATCGTGAGGGGTCACATAGTCACGACGGGCCAGGAGGGCGTGGCCACGGGCGGCGCGGATCAGGGGGCGATAGTGGCGGGACTGGCGCCCAGCTCGAGCAGGGGGGCCAATCCCAGGCCGGTAGGCGGCGGGGTCGCGGGTGGCGCGGACGAGATCGACCACGTATTCCTTGATCGCGGGGGCGACCCGGATCGACACGGTCAGCTTGCGAAACTCGAGCACGTCGGCTGGGCTGAATAACGCGGGAATGGAACAGGGGACATTCCTGAATGTCATTGACTTACGCCGCGCAGCCGCATGATCGGCTGACACCGATTTCTTCTTGGGATGGAGAAAATTGTTCTTGACAAAAAGGTAAATTTAGCTAAACAGTGACCTCTAGGAGTTCTGGGTAACATAGGTGATAATCACCCAAGACAACAATTTGGAAGGGACAAGAACATGAGGAAACAACGGCAATTTCGACCTGCGGTCGAAGACGCGCGATTGGAGGATCGTGTGGTCCTGAGCACCAGCCACCACATCGCTGCGGCACACGCTCACGTGGTGAAAGCCGATCCTCCCCAGGCAAGGCTTCCTGTCGCGACCGCGTCCGAGGTCAAGGCGACGCTCAACGGCATTCACAGTGCCTTGGTCAGCTTCTCCAACAGCATGACGGCTTTCTTCAACAACGTCATGGCCCAGCTCAATGCGGGCACCATCGATCAAGACGGGGCAGTGGATCTCTTGGAAGGTTACGGGTTCAACATCAAGTTCCAACAACTTTTCTACAACATTGAGACAGCGGCAGGCCGCGTTCCCTATGGCGCTGGCTTCAACGGCTTTGCGACCAGCACACCGTCTGGTCTCGGCGTTGCCCCGCTTCCCTCCGGTGCCCAAGACCTTGTCACTTTGTTGACCTACAGCGAGACTGGACCGGGCCCGATCGGCACGATCGAAAACAATTTCGCGGATGCCCTTTTCGCTACGCCGCCCGACTTCAACGCCGCAGGCCAGGCCGTCTCTCACAGTGCGATCGTCACCGCTTACCAGGAATCGGTGCCTATCGTGCAACAATACATCGTTGATGGCGTGACTGCGGGTGACTTCCGCTTCAAGGGTTGATCAATCCTACTCTCTTGATCCCAACGGATAGGGCTGGGTGAGCCTCAGCGTATTGTGAGGCGCCCGGCTCTTTTCATGCGCGCCAGGTATGCGCAAGCCCATGCCTATGGCATGAGCATTTTTGGCAACGTCGCGCCGTGATGAGTCCCTGTGCGTATCCCGGCGACTCGCGTCTGATCGGCTCTGACCGGGTTCTAGCCCCGTTCTTGTCAGTTGAAAAAAAACCCGGCGCCAGGGGTACCGGGTCGGTGGATAGACATCAGGTGAGGAAAACCGGAATGGGCTTCCCGGAAGTTGGTCGCATCAGGTGTTCCTCAGGCCGAAGAAGCGTAAGTCGCCCGGTCCGAAGTACGCGACGTATTCAGGGAGAATACCGATGTAGCCATCCGCGGTGACGCTGAAGGACAGGGTCTCGGTCCGGACTGTATTCATCGCGGTTAACAGCGTTGACGCGGACGTGACACTGGGACTCTCAATTGCGTACTCCATGAGTTCCGCGACGGAGCCGCCCGCCCCAGTGGGGTTGGCGGCCTGCAGGCTGAGCGTACTCGGATTCGTCGTGGTAAGATCTGTCTTGTTCGAAAGTCCCGAGCCACCGGTTGGGTTCTTGGCGCCCAAACCGCCGCCCCAGGGCAACCTGAACTCGGCGGCTCCCATTTGGGCGTCAAGGCTGGCAAGCAAACTGCCCGTGGCGTATGACCAAACGTTGACGCCCGTTCCAAGGGTGTTGATGCCGACCGCCGTGTTGAAGGCGGCGGTTTCTCCGCCGTCCTGGTTGTACAAGTTGTAGACGGTCTTCTCGAAGTTCCCGATGGCCGTGTTGACCGTGGTCTGCAAGTTCTGGTAGGTCTGGCTGGTCAGAACAAATGCTCCTCGGAGGCCAAGAGTCGTGACCGGGCCGACCACGCCGGGGAAACCGAACCCGCTCAGAAGGGCTCGCTCCTCCATTGGAACCACCTGACCAGGAGTGAACTTGTGCTTCGACTTCATGGTTGCTTCTCCAGTTGGCGAAAAGATGTTCTTCCGCGATAACGCGGACCCGAAGACCAGTCGAAAGACTCGCGGCTGTGACCCGACTTCAACCGCTCTCAGCAACACAGTCGGCGAATCCTGGCCGGTTCATCGACTCCGCACGGGGGAACGACGATGTTCCTGCCGGTGGGCCCGCCCCAATCGCTTGGCTGCCCAAAGGATTATAGACGGTCAACTCTGTTCCTGTGAACTTCAACTGGTTTAATTTGTCTTCACTGCAAAGAAGCTTTGGCCAGGCACCCTCGCCTGAGCTAAATAGGGAGCCTGGGGTAAGGAAATGCCCTTGCCAGTGAGAACCCTCTGTCCCAATTGAGCATGCGTGGCCAGGACTTGACCGGCCAAGACACCCCTGGTGCCTCATTCCCCCTGTCTGTCCCAGTCGTTGGTGCATGGCCTAACCGGTCCGCCTGGTCGATCGTGACTCCTGAGGAGTACGCCCCGCGAGCCGAACGATCAAAGGCCGAGTGTCGTCCGGCATGTGATCGATAGGGCAGGGACGCAAAAAAACCCGGCGCGAGGCGCCGGGTCGGCTCGAGGAAGCAAAGTGGGTGACAGCGATGTCTTGCTTGGAGACCGCGCCGATCACTTAGGTATTCTTCAAGCTGAAGACTGGAGTGGCACTGCCGGACCCAAACTGGATGACATAGTTCGGGAGAATTCCAGCTCCGCCATTCAGAGGCGACGCCGCGTTCGTAATGTGGAATGCCAGAGCCTCTCCCCGCCCCAGCTCGAGGTCCTGGGAAAGCGTCGCAAGAGTACCCCCAGCAGCGTTGTTGATCTGGGTGTCCATGGCGATCGCGACCGAACCAACCGCGAAGCTCGAGTTGTTCAGACTGCCGGTCACGATAACTGTCTTGTTGGACAACCCAGCGCCAAGGGTCGGATTGGCTGCGCCGTTGTTACCGCCGCCGAAGGGCAGCTTATACTCGAGAGCTCCCATCTTCGCGTCAAGGGCTGCCAGGAGAGTGCGTGAGGGATACGACCAGAAATTGGGGCTGCCAGCGCCACCAATATTGGCCCCAGCGCCACCACCCCCATTAAGATCGGTGCCGACCCTGGTGTCGAACGCAACCGCGTTGAAGTTAACTGTCCCCCAGCCGTCCTTCTTGGCTTCAGTGATCACAGCCTTCTCGAAGCTCACGATGGCCGTGTTGGCCGTGGCCTGCACGTTCGCGTAGGCGAGGCTGGTCAGGACCAGCGCTCCCCTTTGGCCGGGGAGAATGTGGACCGATCCCACGACTGCGGGGAAACGGAACCCGCTCAGAAGGGCTCGCTCCTCCAATGGAACCACCTGACCAGGAGTGAACTTGTGCTTTGTCTTCATGGTTGCTTCTCCAGTTGGCGAAAAGATGTTCTTCCGCGATAACGCGGACCCGAAGACCAGTCGAAAGACTCGCGGCTGTGACCCGACTCCAACCGCTCTCAGCAACACAGTCGGCGAATCCTGGCCGGTTCATCGACTCCGCACGGGGGAACGACGGTGTTCCTGCCGATGAGCCCGCCCCAATCGCTTGGCTGCCTCAAAGGATTGTAGACGGTCAACTCTGTTCCTGTGAACTTCAACTGGTTTAATTTGTCTTCGCTGCACAACAAGTTGAAGATGTACTCACGGTTTTGGGCACGCTCAATGCCGGCCCGAGACGTCAGCCCTCGGCTCGGACGGTGGAGGGGAGATCGAACCCGGCCGGCCGGGACGAATAACAGCCCCGGCGCCGCAGGGTGCGACGAGCAGCCCCACGGTCCGTTAGACCCCCCGAAAAATTCCTACACTTACTAATTCCCTTTTTGCTTGCAAATTGAACCTCTCCTGGAAAACAATATGAGGAGAATGAATAGGCCCTGAATGGCCACGGCGATGGGGTGTGATGAAATGAATGTAAAGACTGGGCAAGATTTGCCCCTGCTGCTTGTCCAGCGGCAAAGCACTCCTGCTTGAGTCTCTTGGTTCCTTGCCTGTCAGCCCGGCGTACTACATATGGAAGGCACATTCCGCGATGATGCGAAACAGCGAGGTGAGGCATTCAGCGCCAACTGATCGGTCAAAGAGTCCAGCGGTGGAGTCATTGATTGGTTCAGCTCGGGACGGATCATCCGAGGCGCTGGGATACCTCTTGCAGACCAGTCGCGAATACCTGCTGCTGGTTGCCAGTCACGAACTCCCCACGGGCCTGAAGGCCAAGGAAGGGGCCTCGGACCTGGTTCAGGAGACGTTCTTGGTCGCGCAGCGGCAGTTCCACCGGTTCGAGGGGAGAACCCGGGCCGACCTCCTGCGCTGGCTCAGAGCGATCTTGCGGAATACCTCCGCGCACATTCGCCGGAGTTTTCGGTCCGGCCGCCGCGACGCCTCGCGCGAGGTGTCGCTCGAGGCCGACGGTTCTCTCTCGCACCAGCTCCGTGACCACGGGTCGTCGCCTAGCGTTGCCGCCTCGCATCGCGAACTGGCCGGTATCCTCAGGTCCGCCGTAGAGCGACTCTCCCCCCGCGATCGCCAGGTCATCTGGTTGAAACAACACGACGGACTGACCTTCGAGGAAATGGGCCGTCGCCTGGCAATCTCCACCGTCGCGGCTCGCAACGCATGGCTCCGAGCCGTTGAACACTTGCGACAAGAGCTCGAGCCGCAATTGAAGCCAGCCGCCCGTGATGGGGGAACCCGATGGGGGTTCCTGGACTGATCGGCAGATCGAGAACGCTGCCCACGGCCGGGAGTGAAATCATCATTAAGCCAGGTTGCTCCTCGGATCGTGGCGACCATCCCGAGCCTCGCAAGCTTGGGACCAACTCATCAGAGGAGAGAATGGCTGATTTCCGGACCGGAGAAGAACTCATCGATGCTGTCGAGGAACAACTGGTTTCCCTGTTGACTTCCTTCGAATCGAGCTCCAACACCGAATCCACGCCCTCCAACCTCTCGACGCTCGATCCGGAACTGCGATCCCAGGTCCAGAAAACGCGCGATTGCTTGCAATTGCTCCGGCGGATCTGGTCGGAATGCGAGAACGCGACGTGCGCGTCGTCGGATCGAGGCGATCAGGCGCCGGCCCCGGCGATCTCCGGCGCGATCGCAGGGAACATGCCCGGATTGACGGGAACGATCTCGGCTGGTGCCGAGGAGAGGTCGGCGGATTCCGCGGAGCCTCGCGAACCGGGAACCGATCTCGCTGTCAAGGAGCCGCGGAAGTTCGGGCGGTTCACAATCCTCGAGGAGCTGGGAGAAGGGGGATATGGAATCGTCTATCTCGCCTACGATCCCGTCCTGGAACGCCGGGTGGCTCTGAAACTCCCCAGGCTGGAAACCCTGGCATCGTCGAAACGGCGCCGGCGATTCCTGGTGGAGGTCCGCGCCGCGGCTCGGCTTGATCATCCCAACATCGTGCCAATTCATGAGATTGGCGAACTGGGTTTGCTCGCAAGTTCAGGGCTGTACATCGCGATGGCCTACTGCGAGGAAGGAAACCTGGCCACGTGGGTCGAGCGCCAGGATGCGCCGATCGCTCCCCGACCGGCGGCACAGTTGATGTTGTACCTGGCGGCAGGGGTTCAGCACCTTCACGATCAGGGAATCCTCCATCGTGACCTCAAGCCGAGCAACGTGCTCCTGGAGCGGTCGACGCGATCGCCGCATCGTGCCGGGCCCGCTTCCATGACAGACACGAAGCCCACCGAGCAACCAACGGTGTCGCTCGAGTTCATACCCCGGGTGAGTGACTTCGGGCTGGCCCGGTTTCTCGACGGCGCGGGGGAGGCGACCATCAGTGGCATGCCCCTCGGTTCACCGCAATACATGTCGCCCGAGCAGGCCCAAGGGGACCTCTCGGCGATGGGGCCGGCTACCGACGTCTACGGTCTGGGCGCCATCTTTTATACGATCCTGACCCTGCGGCCCCCGTTCCGGGGTGAGACGGTCGCGGACACGATCCAGCGCGTCATCCAGGATGATCCCATCCCGCCGCGGCGGATCTGCGCCGCAGTACCCCGGGACCTGGAGACCATCTGCTTGAAGTGTCTCCAGAAGAAGCCGCCCAGGCGCTATGAGTCGGCCCGCGCACTCGGCGAAGATCTGGAACGATTCCTGGCCGGCGAGCCGATCCAGGCCCGGCGGCCTTTCCGGCTGGGCGGGGGATGGCTTCCCGTCCGAACGTCCCGGTAACCATGCCCACGTGCTTGTTCGTACCTGCCGTGGTCCTTACCTGAGATCTCGTTTGCCAAGCCCTGCCCGGCGGCGGCTTTGCACGAGGATTACATCTTTCGCGGAGCAGAAACGGGGACGCAGCTTGAATCAAAAACTAGCTGCGTCCCCGTTTCCAGCCATGGAAGAGGTCTTCCGGACCATCAGTACCCTCGAAAAGAGCCCGATCAAGAGTACGATCCGCACCCGCTACGACGAGCATTTCGCCCCCTCGGCGGGCCTGGCACTGGCGCTGCTCTTGATTGACCGGTTCCTGGTCGGCGGCCCACTGAGCAGGCTCCCTTGACGGATTTGTCACACAGAGCCGTGGCCCGGTCGCCCAGGTTGTCGGCCGCGATTGCAGATTTTTCCCCGGTGGGAGCGCCTAGTTCTACAGCGCCGGGTCCACCACAAAGAACGCCGTAAAGCATTAAATCTGAGTACGTTAGAACGCATCGATCATTTTGAATAACGAGCCGTCGAAATCCAGAGAAACGCCCAGTTA
>JBEKTN010000198.1:0-15810 GCA_049516015.1 Isosphaeraceae bacterium
TTCCAAGGAACCTGAGAGACCCCGACGTTTCCATCGTAAATCCGGATGGGGAGACCGGAACCGACAACTCCCTGGCCCCCGGTGGGACGCCCACGACCGAGGGGAGCAAACCACGGGCGAAAACGATGGTATCGGCTCGTGAAGAACTCGAACGGGTCGAGAAGGACGGCGGGGAGTCGGAGCGTCCCATAGTATCGCTGAAGCGGGGGAACCATCCCGAGGGACCCCGTGGAGAGAAGGGGACGTCATGTCATGACACCGTTGGAGGGAAACATGGCGCGTGCATCGAAACCCATAACCGTGTCCATGAAACAACAACGGTCGCGGCGTCGGGTACGAGACGGAGCGCTGATACACTCAGGGAGCCGTCCCGTAGCGAGCTCATGATATGAGGAGCCGTATGCGCGAAAGTGCAAGTACGGATCTGCGGGAGCCCCAGGGGAGCAATCCCCTGGGGCCACCCGGCCCGGAACCCCCCGAACCCCCCGTGTCCCCGGAACCCCGCGGCCCGGCTTCCCCCGGCTGACGGTCCGGGCCTTCCGGCCGAAACGAGGAGATCGTAGCAGCCGGCCGCGGACCGCAGCGCCGGTTCACTCGATCTCATAGATCGCACCGCGCGGGTCGCGGGGAACGACCCGCTGGGCCGTGCAGTCCACGAGCAAGTCGAGGTCTTCGAGCACAATCGCGCCGACCAGAGCCGTCTTCCGTCTGGGCTCGACAATGGCGGTGAAGGTGCCGTGGCGACCCAGGAGTTGGACGTAGACGCCTTCGGCCCCCTCGCGCTGGACCTTGCGGCCGTCGGCGTAGCGAACCTTGATCTTATCGCCCAGCGGCAGGCCCAGCCGTTTCACAACAGCCTGCGGCAGCACCAGCTTCGTGGCCCCGGAATCGACCACGCCGTGGATCGTTTCCCGACGCACCTGGTCCGGCGGTAACAGGCCCCGGCGCGCCAGTGCCAGGTCATCGTTGTTGGCAATTTCGAGCTCAACGCTGAAGCGTCCCACGCCGTTGGCTCCTTTGGCTTGCATGGTTCTGCTCCTTCCCCGAATCGACCCCTCACCGGCCCGGCATCGCCCCGACGCTTGGCCTACGCGCCGGGCGCGATCACCCCGTCATTATACCGCAGACCGCCTTCCCAAACTGAGGGCCGAGGGAAGGTGGGGCCACCCACGTTTCTTTGGAGCCGGATAGTGGGTGGCCCCTGCGCCAAGCATCCGCGATGCAAACTCGCTCGCCAAGCTTCCGGAGCCCGAGCGGAAGGAGTTACAGGCGCTCTGGGCGGAGGTGGATGAGCTTCTCAAAAAGACCGCCAAGCCGTAAATTGAAGAGAGCAACAGACCACATCCCGGGGCCACGACCATGAACCGAACACTGGAACTCCCCGAGCCGGTCTACGAAGGCCTCGTTGAGGCAGCGCGAGCCGTGGGGACCACCCCCGCCGATTGGATCGCCCGTAGACTCACGGAATCACGGCCTCGTCGGCCTCAAACCCTCTCGGCAGAGGAACGGCGAGCAGCCCTGGAGCGCCTGCTCTCGCATTGTGTCTCCCTCGGCTATCCAACCGGCGCAGATAACGAGCAGATCGACGCCGACCTCGCACGCGAGTACGGTGACGACCACTCTGGGTCCACGCCGTAAGGATGGAAGCCGCTCATGTTCCTGGACACCTCGGGGTTGCATGTGATCTTCCACAGTAAAGAGAAGGAGCATGAGGCCGCCGTTTCTCTGTTCGGCGGGGCGGGCCCGAAGTTGACTCATTCCTACATATTGACCGAACTCGTCGCCCTGGCGATCGCTCGGGGACTGTCCCGCGCCGGGGTCCTGTCGTTCGTACGGAGTCTGCTGGCCCACCCCGAGGTCCAGGTCGTTTGGGTCGATCAACGGCTGCATCTGGAGGCGATGGAACTTCTCGAACATCGGCCGGACAAGTCTTGGTCCCTTTGTGACGCCGTCAGCTTCGTCCTAATGTCCCAACACCGAGTAACCGACGCCCTCACCACCGACCACCACTTCGAGCAAGCCGGGTTCGTCCGTCTCCTCCGCCCGTAAACGATCGAATGCGAGGAGACTCCGGGTCGAGGAGGGGGTTGATCCGCTCTCGTCTGCGACCGCCCTTATGGTGCAAGACGCCGTTTGAACTCGGCTTGCCAGATTAATAACACCCTGATCAATCGCGCTTTCGACGCAAACTGTTTATTAATATGGAGTTTTGGCATGAGCCTTGAGGAATAAGAGGCGATTCCGGGCTACTCCAGAGATTCCACGGCCAGCTCGTGCCGGCGCAAGAATTCCTCAGCCTCGGAGCGGTCGAAGACCCCCGCGGTCGTTCCCACGGCCCGCACGCAACTGGCACCCACGGCGCTCGCGAGCTTCAGGCAGTCCAGCTCGGATCGATCTTCCAGCAGGCCGACGATGTAGCCGGCGTCGAACGCGTCCCCGCCGCCCGATCCGTCCACGAAATCCACGGGGTAAGCACCGACCCTGAGACTCTGCTCATCGGAGACCGAGATCAGGCCGTGCTCTCCCCGCGTGATCACCACACGGCGGGCGCCCATGTCATGGAAGATCCGGGCCTGGCGAACCGGGGCTTCCTCGCCCAGGATCAGCGTGGCCTCGTCGGTGTTCGGAACGAAGACGTCGGTGTGCGGCAAGACGGTGCGCAGGGGTTCCAGATAATTCCCAGGGCCCGGCGTGGCCACGTCCAGCACCGTCTTCGTTCCGGACTTGCGGGCCCGGGCGAAACGCTCGGCAAGGCCATCGGCGTCGAGCCCGGGAAGGATGAGGAAATAGCCGATATGCAGCACTCGGGCGGGAGGATCGAGAACCTGGTCGATGTCCGCGGAGGTGAATTCGCGGTTGGCTCCCAGGGAGTGAATGAACCGGCGATCCTCGCCGCGCACGTTGACGATCAGCGTCTGGCTGGTCGCGCGGCGCGGGTCGATGCGCAGGGCCTTGACGTCCACGCCGTGAGCCACCAGGGTTGCGCTGGCAAAACGTCCAAAGATGTCGTCGCCGACACGGGCGCAGATGGAGACACCGACGCCCAGCCTGGTGAGGTCCACGGCAGTGTTGGCGGCTCCGCCGCCGATGTTGAGAACGAGCTGATCGACCGGGACGAGCTCGCCCGCGCGAGGCATGCGAGCGATCGGCGGCGTCAGATGATCGACGACCACCATGCCCGCACAGGCGACCAAGGGCAAGGCGGCGGAAGAAACATCAGATTTCGGAAGGTTTGGCATCGACACGACTGTCGATTCCCCGCACGGGAGGGCGACCGGCCTGCTGGAGTCACCGCAGGGAAACATGCGCGACGGCTGGCGACATGCCGATCACGAGGGCTTTTCCGCCGCGGCGACAACCGGGTTGGTGTGGGCCCGTGAAACGGCTTCTTGCCCGTTTGCGCTCTCCCGCTTGCCGATCAAAGCAGCGATCTCCGGTTCGGTCAAGACCTCGCGCTCGATCAACGACTCGGTGAGCCGCTCCAGCTCGTCGCGATGCTCGTCGAGCAGCCGGTAGGCGTGCTCGTCGGCCTCACGAAGAATGCGCGCGACCTCCTCGTCGATGATCTGCTGCATGTATTCAGAATGGTCGCGAGGCTCGGACATCTCGCGCCCCAGGAACGGGTGCTCGGACATCGACTTGAACGAAACCGGCCCGACGCGCTCGCTCATTCCCCACTGGGCCACCATCTTGCGGACCAGGCGGGTTGCTTGTTCAAGGTCCATGGCGGCACCGGTGCTCAGATCGTCGTAGATCAGGCGTTCGGCCGCACGGCCGCCCATGAGGGTGTAGAGCTTGGCCTTGATCTGACTCTCATTATGGCTGATGCGGTCTTCCTCGGGCATGAACTGGGTGACCCCCAGAGCCCGGCCGCGGGGGATGATGGTCACCTTGTGAACGGGGTCGGACCGGGGCGTAAGCCAACCGACGAGCGCATGTCCGACCTCGTGATAGGCCGTCGCTCGCTTGTCCTTGTCGGTGATGACCTCTTCCCGCTTGGCCCCCAGGATCACCTTGTCGAGTGCCGCATCGAGGTCGGCGGCGTCGACGGCCTGCTTGTCTTCGCGAGTCGCCAGGAGCGCGGCCTCATTCACGAGGTTCGCCAGATCGGCCCCGCTCATCCCCACCGTGCTGCGGGCGATCTTGTCGAGATCGACGTCGGCCGCCAGGGGGACGTTCCGGGTATGGACCTTGAGGATCTCCAGACGTCCCTTCTTGGTCGGCAGATCCACCGTGACATGACGGTCGAACCGGCCTGGCCGCAGCAGGGCGGGGTCGAGCACGTCGGGGCGATTGGTTGCGGCCAGAACGATGACGCTTTCGCTGGGGGAGAAGCCGTCCATCTCGGTCAAGATCTGATTCAGGGTCTGCTCCCGCTCGTCATGACCACCGCCCAGCCCGGCGCCCCGGATCCGGCCGACGGCATCGATCTCGTCGATGAACAAGATGCACGGACTGTTTTCCTTGGCCGTCTTGAACATGTCCCGAACGCGGCTGGCACCCACGCCCACGAACATCTGGATGAATTCCGAGCCCGAGATCGAGTAGAAAGGCACGCCGGCCTCACCGGCGACTGCCCGGCCCAGCAGCGTCTTGCCGGTGCCCGGCGGACCGACCAGCAGAACCCCCTTGGGAATACGCCCGCCAAGCCGCTGAAACTTCTCCGGGTTTTTCAGGAACTCGACGATCTCATGCAGCTCGCCCTTGGCGTTCTCGAGCCCGGCAACCTCCTCGAAAGTCGTTCGCTGCTTCGACTTATCGTGCCGTTTGGCCGGGCTTTTAACGAAGCTGCCAAGAATTCCGCCGTCAAACTGATCACGAGCTCGCCGCATCATCAGATAGATGAATCCCAGAAACAGAATCGTCGGCAGCAGGAGCATCAGCCAGACCAGCCCATTGGCCGAGTTCGCCGGATTAGTCTCGATGCGGACCGGATCGGTGGCCTTGGGGGTCCCCTCGCGCAGCCTCTTGATAATCGGATCGATCGACGTATCCGACGGGAAATAGGTGCTGAACCTGTGCACCATCACGCTATTGGGGGACGTGCCGCTCTGATAGGGCTTGTCCTCGCGCAGCTCGCCGCGGACCTCGTTGGCCTGGACCGACAATTTCTTGATATTGTGTTCCTCGACCTGGTCGAGAAACCAGGGACTGTAGTCCACCGCGGTCTCGGGCTTGGGCATGAACAGGTAGAAGATGATCGCGAAACCGCCGATCAAGAGCAGCCACAGCCAGGGGGGGGTAGGAGACCCACCGGAACCGTCTGACTTTCGTCCACTGGGTGCGGGCCGACGCGGCGTCTCCTGTTGCGGCGGTCGATTCTCCATGCGATCTCACTCAATTCCCGACGGCAAGAAGGTAAGTCTCAGCGTCATGCTGAATTTCAGCTCAACGCGGCACGTTTCTCGTCGCACGACGTCAGCCGCACTAGAATTGTAGCGAACATTCTCCAAAAGTTCAGGGGGTAAGTCATGAACCTGGGTCACTCCCAAATTCCTGGTAAATTGCTTGCATGCAAGCGGCAGGAACACGAGCAACGACCCGGCTCGCCGAGGGCCTTCTCGTGAGACCCGGAAGAACCGCGCTGGAATCGATCCTCGAGGGATATGGAATCTCCCTGGCCTCGGATCAGATTGACTCGCTCTGGAGCTATCACCAGTTGCTCCGGACCGCGAACGCCCGGCTCAATCTGACGCGGATTCACAATTTCGAGAACATGGTTCTGAAGCATTATGCCGACAGCTTGCTGGTCCTGAAGTTCCTCGAGCTTCCCTCGCCGCTGATCGACATGGGTTCAGGGCCGGGGCTGCCCGGCATACCGCTGGCGATCGCCCGTCCCGAAACCCGCATGATCCTGGCCGAACCGCGCGGTGGACGTGCTGAGTTCTTGAGCGAGGTCTGCACCCAGCTCGGGCTCAGGAACGTCGAGATCTACGCGCATAAGGTGGGCTCGGACTATCCAGGAACGGTCTCCGGCGTCATCACCCGCGCCGTGGGTACCATCTCCCAGACCCTTGAGCGCGTGGCCGCGTGCCTGGGTCCGGGCGGCCGGATGGTCTTCATGAAGGGCCCGGACTGCGATCCTGAGATCGAGGAGGCCGGGCAGACGGCAGCCGAGTTCTTCCGGCTTGCCGCCGATCATCACTATCGAATCCCCGGCACACCTCATCAACGTCGCCTGGTGATCTACGAGCGGCTGGCCGCCGAGGCGCCCGTTAGCCCACGGGGACCGGCGAAGAGTCCCGGGTTTGATAGACCCCGGCGCGAGCTGTCGAGCGAGTCAAACCCGAGCTTCCGGATCTTTCGCGACCTCCTGACCGGCCGGGGCGTCCGCAAGCGCGGCCAGGCGTTGATTGCCGGTCCACGGATCATCGCCGAGGTTCGCGACCGTTTTCCTGGGCGGGTCCTGGCCTGGATCACAGACGACAGTCAATCGCCGCCGGCGGATGAGTCTGTGGAGTGGTATCGCCTGAGCAAGCCGCTCTTCAAGGAGCTCGACGTCGCGGGGACGAATTCGCCCCTGCTGGTTGTCAGCGTTCCGCCGCTGCCGGCCTGGTCGGACGATGACCCCTGGCCGGAGGGCTGCACCCTGTTCATCCCATTCCAGGACCCCGAGAACGTCGGCGCCGTGATCCGCTCGGCTGCGGCCTTTGGCGTCGCACGGGTCGTCCTCCTCAAGGAATCAGCGCACCCCTTTCATCCCAAGAGCAGCCGCGCCGCGGGCACCGC
Organism: Isosphaeraceae bacterium; assembly: GCA_049516015.1. Lineage (GTDB taxonomy): Bacteria > Planctomycetota > Planctomycetia > Isosphaerales > Isosphaeraceae > Aquisphaera. Next base: position 6,730 of record JBEKTN010000198.1, read on the forward strand.
GCTCTTTCAGGTTCCCCTGCACGAGGGACCGTCGATCCAGGAGCTGGCCTCACGGCACGTCCCGCTGATCGCACTGGATACTTCGGGCCCGGAACTGGACCAATTGCCCTTCCCATCCCGCTTCGGCTTGGTAGTCGGCGTCGAGGGCCCGGGCTTGCCCGAGCGCCTGCGTCAGGGCCAGCGGCGGCGGATTCCGATCGCTTCAGCCGTCGAGTCGCTGAACGCCGCAACAGCCGCGGCTGTCGCCCTTTATGCCTGGTCGCGGCAGCGGGCCGCGGGGCTGTGAAGCGAAAGCGCGACGTGAATCCCCTTCACTGCATGTTCGCCTCGCCGACGGTCTCTGAAAGATCAACCCGCCACTCGCCACCCGCCACTCACCACTTCCTCCAAATTCACTGGCCACTGGCCACTGGCCACTATTCTCCCGCCACTCGCCACTCGCCACCCTTACTGCTTGGTCGCCTCGCCGACGATGTGGGGCAGTTCGGGCAGGATGATCCTGATCATGGCCAGCTCGACCGCGGCGCGGGAGCCCGGCATGACCAGGATCGGTACGCTGCCGATCAGCCCACCGACCGCGCGGCTGAGGATGCAGGCGGGGCCGATCTGGGCATAGCTCAGCATCCGGAACAGCTCGCCGTAACCCGGCAACGGCCTGGTCAAGAGCGAGCAAACCGTCTCGAAGGTCTGGTCCCTGGGGCTAATTCCGGTTCCCCCGGTCACCAGAATGGCATCGACATTGGCTCGCGAACTCAGGTCCAGCAGAAGTGGTCTCATCTGGTTGGGCTCATCGGCGACGATCAGGCGCTCGACGATCCGATGGCCGGCAGCTTCCGCAAGCGAGACGATCAGGGCCCCGGAGCTGTCCGATTCGAGAGTCCGGGTGTCCGATACAGTCATAACCGCCAGATCGAGTGACGCGGGCGCGGACTGGCGATGTTCCGTGACAGCCTGGCTCATGGAGAGTTCCCCGAGCGAAGAATCCACGTGACCCAATTCAGCCGGAAGTTCCAGTGTAGCCTGATGCCGGTGCTGACAGACTTCTTGGCGGAATGCCTGTCATTCAACTTCTTCCAATTCCAGTTACGATCAAGTACGCCTCGTCTTGATGGTAACGGAACAGAATGGAAAGGTGTCAACGTTGAATGGCACTCGGTTATCCCTTAAGCCGCCTGCTGCAATCGCTTGCGCGCCTGGCGTCGGGGTTCCATAAGAAGTTTCTGACATTTCGGTCGGCGCTTGTTGGCGCGCGGTTCGACGCGGCCGGGGCGGTCGCCTACAGCGTGGTGTGCAATCGCCCGGAGCATCGCTGCTACCAGGTGTTCCCGGTCCGGTGGCGGCGCCCATCGCAACGCCTCCTGGAATGCCGTCATCGTCTGAAGTGTCCCCTTGAGGCTTATCAGTCGCGGCTGTTTGTCATGCGCCTCGGCCGCCTTGGCTGCCACACCTCGTATCAAGTTATAAGCTAATGAATGCATCCAGATCTCCTTCTCAACCATCTCCGGCGTCTTGCACCGTAACACGTCCATCTGCAGCACATCCTTGATCGAGCGCAAATCTAATTCAATGTTCCACCGTTGAAGAAAAAGATCGGCCAGTTCTTCCTTCGTGTACTCCTCCGCGTCCAGCATCGTCGTCACGAGCACCAACTCGTTGACCCGGAACCCGGGCTTCTGCACCTTGAACCGAAGCTCACGGATCTCCATTTTGTTGGGAATTTGAGCATAGGTTTCCTCGTCCATCCATTCCGGCCGTTCCGGCTTGGTCCACGTCACCACGTGATCTTCAAAGCCCAACTGTCGACCGCCGCGGAAGTCGAACTTACGTCGCTGGTGCATGCGGAACAGACCGTCGACACCCCGCTGCAGCAGCTCCGCAATCATGAAATACGAGGCAAAACAGCGGTCCCCCAGCACGATCTCGCCTCTCTCAAGCCCGTCCAGCAGAGTGCGAAACAGAGCCGTCTCGCCCGTCTCCTTCCCCTTGTACGGGCCTAGCGCCAGGTCGCGAACGACCCCGGTGGCTAAGGAAATGAGGGCGACATACCGCATCACTGGGAATCCTAAGCCGATCTCCTGAGTGTTCGCCTGGGGGAATGCACGCTGGTTCTTCGGGGTGTCGGGCATCGAACTGGTGCTGCCATCGATCAAGGAGGTCCGGCGCCCCTTCCAGAGCCACTTGTCGCTGGCGCCAGTTTCGATCTTGTGAGCGCTCTGATGGACCAACTCAACGATGACCTCCAGGGGGAGCCGCTGGCGTGCGTCGCTATAGCTGTTGGTCTCCGACGAGCAAGGCTTGCGATGGTTCACCACCAGCCAGACGATCAATCGCGCGACCGCCGCACGACCCGAGTGAACAGGGTCCAGTACTTGGGAGAGGAACATGCAGAGGGTGACAAACGGCGTGTAGATTCGCTCCTTGAACGTGACGCCTGCCGAGGCCAGTGCGGAGTTGACCATCTCGGCGTCGAGGATGTCAGAGAAGGGGAGGACATTCGACTGTGGGAGCGATTTGACCTTTTCGGAAATCCACCGTCGTGCAGCCTGGGGCATGGTCGGCCTCCTTGCCGGACAGGAATTGGATCCTGCAATCACCAATCCTTGTCCCATGGAGGCCGACATTTGTCTATCCCAAGTTGCACAATCGACTTATGGATTTCCGAGTGCCATTCCTGCCAGGCACCCAATTCGGGAATCATGGGAAATCCGGGAAGTCCAGTTGGCTTCAGGTTCATGCTACAACGCCCAGATCAGGTGGCTGACCACTTCTTCGTTCGCCAGGGAGCTCGTCCCCTGGGTCCGGTCGCACTACCGGGTTGATCGAGATCCGGCACGGACGGTGATCTCCGGCCAGAGCAACGGCCGTTACGCCGCCGCCCACGCCGCCCTCCGGCACCCGGACGTCTTCGGGGGCGTGCTGTCGCAGTCCGGTTCGTTCTGGCTTCACCCGTCCGTCGGTGCCGGGAACGCTGCATACGACGCGGATACTGGATAGAATTCGAGGGATAGCCGGGAGATCTGAAGGCTGTAGGGGCTTTTCTTCTCGTCCAGGGCGTCCTCATAGCGGGCAGGGCATTCTTCGGTTTCGCTTTGCAAGGTCAACCAGCCGAGGCCCGGTGGGCAGCGGAATGGCGGCGAGCGGTACTCGCGTGACTCGCTCGGCTCCACTTGCCAGCACGCGAGCTCACGGTCACCGGCCAATAGACGGACAGAGCGAGCTTGGCTCAAGGCTCGTGCCCGAAGCGTCATGATGAGTTCTTTGTCGGAATCGGGATTGTAGATGGCGATGGTTCCCACCCGGGCGACCACGGTCAGATCAGGACGATCGGGCTGGCCCTTCTCGCGGCTACGGAAGCCCTCGTGGACCAGGAGGATTGGAGCCCTCGGCGGCTCCAGGAGATTGCGATCGTAGACCGTGGACTCAGCATCCTCGAAGATCCGTGCCCTCTCGAACGCCAGCCTTAGCCGGGTCAAGCTGTCGGGATCGGCAACTCCGGAGCCAGTCTGGTGATGGAGCAGAACGTATCGAAACTGATTGACTGACAGGTAAAGCCAGGCGTAGTCGAGAAACCGCACATCGTGGACCACGCCGAAACGCTCTCGAGACGGATCATCGAGAAATCCTCGGCGCTCGATCGGGAATGCGCTGGGTTGGAGAACGAGTTCGTGAAAGCGAATATTCGCCAGGCTCCCATACCCGACCGAAGTTGAGCGACGATGCAAAGCTTGCCAGTAGGTGCGATCAAGGGGAAGGCAATCGCTCACCGAACTTGCCAGGGGAAGCTCGATTAACGCCGAATCTTGGTTGTGCGAGTCGAGAGCGCGATAGCCAGCGGGAAGAGGCTTCAATTCCCAGCCCTCCGGGGCGATGCCCATATCGAGCATTGCAACCGCGGCGAGGGCGGCGATCGTCGCTGTTCCCGCCCACGGCTTCCGCAGCCGGCCCAGCACCTGCCCGGCGCCGGCGGCTGCCAGCACTGCCGCAACCACCGCGGCCATCAAGTTGAACCGGGCAGGAACCCGGATCAAGCGAAATAAGGGGACGTTCCGCCACATCCACAGGGCCGGCATGCTGAACGATCGGCCTCCCAGCCGGAGATAGGCCCCCAGCGAAAGGACGATCAGCGTTGCCAGAGCCAGCCACCAGAAGCTTGCCCGCGGGTAGGTTCGCCGCTTTGCCAGCGCGATGATCATCAAGACCAAGGTCACCAATCCCAGGTAAGATCCCCCTTCCACAACTGAGATCGACTCCTTATCCCCAACGGTCGCTCGCGACAGCCGTTCGAACAAATCCATCGGCAAGAGCCGGGCCAGGCGATGTTGATTGGTGGGGACGAAATAACTCCACCAGGGTGCAGCAAAGTGCTCGAATTCGAGTCGAGACCGCGTCATCGCATAGCCGTGGACCACCCCCCATATCTGGGCAGCGAACAAAGGGACCAGACAAACGGAGAGCAAGAGTGCGTAGGCACCGAACCAAGGCAGCCTCGCTTGTAGCCAGTGGAAGTGTTCTTTGGCACTGGCGAGACGCCAGACAACATAAACGACCGGCGGCACCAGCCCGAGCACGAAGTAATAGGCCGTTCCCGCGACGAGGAAAAGATAAAGCGCGACCGCCGCTCCCAGCCGCGCCCGGCTGGGGTGATCTACAAACCCGATCCAGGCCGCGAGAAACAGCGGAAAACCTCCCAGGTAAATCATCTCAAGGTGCCCGTGGGCATGCATCATCATCGGCCCGCTGAGCATGGCCAGCAGTCCTCCCAGCCAGGCTGCCCGACGATCTCGGGTCACCAAGGACGCCAGGAGGAACGTGCCGAGTCCGGTCGTCACGAGCCCCGTGACCCACAAAATATGATAGATAATTACGTCATTTGTGCATATGAACGAGAGTGGCATGTACAGCAGCGATTGGAGAAGCAAGGGCGTGAAGTAGGCCAGGGGCACCCCTACCGGCGCTTGCAACTCGTTGCAGTACAGAGGGTTCTTCCCCTCGAGCAGGCACGTTTTGTACCACCTCACGATCCAGAGATGCTGTGAGGGATCGCCTGCCGATGGGAGGTTGCGGGCGAACCCCAGAGGATAGGGAAGGACCGCGACCAAGAGGCAGGCCAGGTAGAGCAAGCCCGCGATCAGGAGCGTCCTGACATTGACGGGTGACGTCTGCCACACGGATTCACCCAAGCCATGAAAGACCCGCGACGGACCCAGAGCCTGCTTCGAGGAACCCGGGGACTGCCGATGCGACGGTGCCTGAGCGGATCTCGAATCCATGATTCCAAGTCTCTTCCTTGAGGTGAAAAGCGGTTTCCGAGACCCAGCAGGCTCCTGGTGCGGAATGCAGGGCATTCTCGACGACTTTGCTTTCGGTCGACTCGAGCAAAGCCACGTACATCACCGGTTCTGAGTCCTTGGACACTGTCACCGAAACGCCGAGTTGATGCAAGAGATGCTTTCTGCACTTAATCGAGTCATTACGCTTGAGGGTCATCACTCGAGCACTTCGTCCGGCGCCGACGCCAGGTCTGGTGCCTTCCAGTCGGCCCCCGCGGACCTGAGCTGGTCGGCCGAAAACGACGTGGTGAGTCCCAGGCAGCGCGAGCCAGCGGCCCTGGAGGCCCTGGCGGCCCTGACTCCGGGAACGGCATCCTCGATCACGAGGCAGGCGCCTGGCTCCAGGCCGAGCCAATTCCTCGTTGCAAAATCAGGATGTCGAGACGGTGCGGGTGCTCTTTGACAATGCGAGAGAAAGTTACTCCCGATGGAGACCGCCCTGGTCCGCACAGAGCGCAAGACTCGGGGCGGGTACCTCAGACCCGCCCCAAGTCAGCAGTCGGGGGACGGAGCCCAGCCCACGGCGCTCCCGTGGGCGACGGCTCCCTCCATCGACAAGATCGGATCGATTCGCCCGGTAGGCCAGGACGCTGCCCCGGGCGAGCCTCGGGCAGGCTCACCGCCCGTTGAATTTCACGTCCTGGATCATGTCGTCCGGGGAGTGCTCGACGAAGTGCCAGGAGCACTCGCTGCCTACCACCTGGATGAACTTGTTCTTGAAAGCGGCCCGGCCCACTCCCGAGTCCATGGGGATGGGCCCTCGAATCGGGAACGTGCTTTCCTGGTAGTCGTCGTAGATCGAGTTGGACTCCTTGGGCTGGTCGAGAATCGGCTTACCCTTGCTGTTCTTGGGCGGGGTCAGCTCGAAGGCCTGGAGATGCACCTTGGAGGTGCCCTGGAGTATGTTCAGATCTCCCGGCGCCTGAATCTGGAACTGCTCCAGCTCGAGAAAGATCACGATATCCGCCTCGAAGTCACGCGCGGCGTCGGAAGGGTCGGTCCACTTGGGATGACCCTCAACCCAGGTTCGTACTTTCTCCGGATCGACCACGGTGATCTTCTTCACCTTCTTGATGCGGGAGACAAACTCCCGGTTCAGGTCGCGCTCCAATGCGGGAAATTCGGCCTGGCTTCCCGCTGTGGCATGCGTCAGGACGACAACCTTCTTGCCCTGGAGAGAGGGCCCGGGAGCGGCGATCGTGGGGGAATTCGGCTGGAGGAAGTAGAAAGCGGCGCGAGGGTCGCACCCCACCAGTGCGACCGAGCTCCCAACCAGCAGAATCATCGCGGCTGCGTGCCGCATCCTTGCCAGAGTTCGAGGGATCATCCTTCACCCCCTCCTTCCTTGGTTCGAGTGCCGGCTTACCCGGGGCCGAAAACCGGCGGCAGGCCGGAGGGTCCCGGGTCGAGGGGAGCACCGAGGAATCGAATCATCCAGAACGCGAGACTGGCGGAGACGATCGCTGCCAAGAGTCCCATCAGGGGCCGGTCAACCGACCGAAAACCTACGGGTCTCTTGAGCCAGACGCACACAAGTAACCAGCTTGAGACGGGAAAAATCAGCAGGGCGATCAAACACCCCGCCGGACTGGCCCGCCACGACTGGCCCAGGCAGCCCCGCGTGAACCAGGCAAACGCGGTCGTCATTCCGCATGTCGGACAGAGACGACCCGTCAGCACGCTAAACGCGCAGGGACCGAGGCCAAGCTGCGTGTGAGTTCCAAATCCACGGGGGTCGGGTTCCAACCACCGCGATACGCCCAAAAGCCCTACCAACCCCGTCGCCAGGAGGACCATGTAGCACCGGATCGGTCCATCGAGACGCTGCGGAAGGGCAGGATGTGAGCTCATGGGAGACCGAGCGTCCTGGGTGCAGCCGGCGAAGACCTGAAAGACAGGATGGCGAGAGCCCGGAGATGCGCTCGTAGATTACTTGGCCTGCTTGCCCCTGGCAAGCCCAACTCGGCCATTTCGCCATGGTGGGTTGTAGTCGTTGGCCGAGGCACTTCGGTCAGAGCTGCTCCACCCAAGCTTCCGCCTCATCGGTGGCCGTTTGCATGCGCCGCTCGACCAGGGCGCGGCAGGCCTCGAGGGTCTCGCGATCGGCGTCGGGCGGCACCGTGACCGGGGCGGGAGCCACGCATGCGGCCTTGCTATGCGGGCGGGGCACACAGAACCGGTCCCAGCTCGCGGCACGCCACGGATTCTTGAAGGCCATCCCCGCTCCGACGATCGGCAGCCCGGTCCGGCTGGCCAGGTAGACCAGACCCTGCTGGACATGCCTGCGCGGCCCGCGCGGACCGTCGGGAGTGACGCACAAGTTTCCCCTGTCGATCTTCGAGGTCATCTCGCGCAAGGCGCGTGCTCCGCCCCGGGTGGTCGACCCGCGGACAACGCCGAAACCGAGCCGCTTGATCACCTGGGTGATCAGCTCGCCATCGCGATGGTCGCTGATCAGGATGTGGTTCTCGGGCCAGGCCCAGTAATGGGCTGGGAAGACCATCACCTCGTGGAAAAACGCATAAATGTACCGCTGCCCGAGCCTCCGGGCCACCTCCGGATTGACCGACGAGTCCTCGTATCGGAAGTGATAATCGATGGTGTTGCCAAGGCGTCGGACCAGCCAGGCCCCCGTGCAACCGACGGCGCGAACCAGGAGCGGGTGCTCGATCTTCATGCCGACCTCGATGTTCCTTCCCTTGGGAATCGGAGGGGCCAGCGGACCACGAGGCCAGAGCGTATGAGAAACAAGCCATTTCGGCCAGACCAAGTGCGGGCCGACGGGAACGCCCGCGTCGCCGATCAGTCGCGATTCTCGATCGGCCAGAGTGAGGTCGAGAGTCATTCCGGGCAGCTTCTTGCGGTCCCAGGTTGGCAGCCGGGCACTCATTTCAGCCAATTCTCGACACGGAGCTCGGGGAGGGCTTCGAAATCGCGGTCGGAGCTGAGAAGTGTTGCATTCATCGATCGGGCTAGCGCGACGAGAAGCATGTCGACTTGGGACAGCACCCGGCCGCGGGCCCGCAGGTCATGGTAGATTTCGGCATAGAGGGGAGCGATCGCTGAATTCAGTGGCCAAATGCGGATCTGTCGAAGGGACATTGGGGGCCATCAACGTTTCCCAGGTACCAGAGAGTGGGTGGCCCTAGGCTGATGCGAAGTCGGGGTTGACACAAACCCTTGCGCATCAGATTTTATTCCACTTTTGTTACGCTTTCAGCGCTGAAGACGGCTTGGAGGACGCCGCGTTGGCGTTGGACCGTTGGCCGCGTTGGCTTTGGACCGTCGGGCCAAGATGATTGTCAATCCAAGTCTCTACCGCCTTCAAGGGAGTGGCCCGGAAGGCCTCGTCGATGTCTTGGTCCGTCCAGGTGGATACCATGGCTCCCATCGCCAGCATCAGACCGGTCAGACCGCTCTGCGACTGCTGCTGCTCCAAGTTCTTCAAGTTTCCGAAGAGCGATTCCAGGATCTCCGTACTGGCAATCAACCGTTCCACGCCGGACCTGAGCACGGTGGCTTGGTCGGCGACGAAGCCGATCATCGCCTCGGCGGCCGCCTGGGCCGACGGCAAGAGGTTCAACTGCGCCAGTCGACCCCGCAACGTCGCGACCGTATTCCGCTCGATGCCATGACGACGCACATGCCGGACCACCACCTGGATCACTTCGTGCCACTGGCTCCAGCGCTCGATGGCCTCGCGGTAATCCCTCAGCCAGCCCAGGCGTGCCTCCAGTTGCTCGCGGTCGAT
>JBEKTN010000199.1:0-29844 GCA_049516015.1 Isosphaeraceae bacterium
ACTGGGCGTTTCTCTGGATTTCGACGGCTCGTTATTCAAAATGATCGATGCGTTCTAACGTACTCAGATTTAATGCTTTACGGCGTTCTTTGTGGTGGACCCGGCGCTGTAGAATTAGGGGGTCAAGGAGGATCGAGCGGACCTTCGCGATCACCAGGGCGGCACGCAAGTCATTTCCGGTATAAATCCGGTCGAGTTCATCGAGTCGATAGCCACCGCGCTGCCATTTCAGGCCGCTCAGGTCTTCGCTGTCGGTAACGGCGAAGTACTGAAACGGCGAAAGCAGCTTGCGGTTGATCGCGTCGGGCAGCCGAATTTGTGCGCTCATGTGCCCGCCGAAGTAACTCAGGACATCGAGGCCGTCGGATCGCTCGGGCGTGGCGGTCAGCCCGAGTAGGACGCGGGGCCGGACATGGTCGAGGAGTCGCACGTAGCTCGGCGCGGCGGCGTGGTGAAACTCGTCAACGACAACGTACTCATAACAATCGGCGGGCAGTTCCTCGAGCGACCGGCTCATATAGCTCTGGATCGAAACGAACAGATGATTGAGCTGGCTCGGCTCCCTACCACCGACCAAGAGGTCGCCGAAATTGGGGTCGCGGAGAACGTCCCGGAAAGCCCGGAGGCTCTGTTGGAGCAACTCCTCGCGGTGGGCGACGAAGAGAAGCCGCGGCCTTTGGCCTGCCGCCGAAGGTTGCTCACGAGCCCAGTGGCGATAGTCGAACGCGGCGATCATCGTCTTACCGGTTCCGGTGGCAGCCACGACCAGGTGGCGGTCGCGTCCCTGAACCAGACGTTCGGCATGGAGCCGGTCGAGAATCTCTTGCTGGAATGGCCAGGGCCGCAACTCGTACGGGAACGGCTCGGCGCCGGACGATCCCACCGACCGCTCCTCCTCCAGCGCCCTCTTCAGCCGAGGCCGCTCTGCCTGATGATACGGCTCGAACTCACGGTCCTCCCAGTACGTCTCGAATGTCGCGGCAACGCGGTCCCACAGATGAGGCGACTCGTATTGGCTCAGCTTGACGGTCCACTCCAGCCCCTCGGTCAGGGCCGGGTGCGACAGGTTGGCCGAGCCGACATAGGCGGTGCCGAAGTCAGAGTCGCGGTGAAACAGGTACGCCTTGGCGTGCAGCCGCGTGCGATGGGTGTCGTACGAGACGCGCACCTCGGTGTTGGGCAGCGACTCAAGGAGGTCAACAGCCTTCAGGTCGGTTGCGCCGAGGTAGCTGGTTGTCAGCACGCGCAGCCTGACTGAGCGCTTGGCGGTGAAGGCGCGGAGATCCTCTTCCAAAATGCGGATGCCGCTCCACTTGATGAACGAGCAAAGAATGTCGACTCGGTTGGCTGAGGCGAGCTCTTTGCGGATCTGCGAGACGAGGCTGGGGTCGAGTCGGGTCCCGGCCAGCAGGCTACCGAGCGCCAGTGGCGTGTCGGGGCGCTCGGGCTTCCCGCCCCCGAGCGGTTCGAGAGGCCAGACGCTGAGCAGGCGACGCGGCGGCGTTGAGAGCCATCGATCGCCTTCGGGATCGGCCCCTTCAAGCTCGCTCAAGATGCGATTGACCAACTCAACCTGCCGCGCAAGCCGGTCTTCACCGATCACGCCGCCGAGTGCCTCGCGAACCACGCGTCGGAGATGATCGGCCAGGACGGCATGGCTGTCGCCGGCGTCGAGCTCCTCGTCGGTAACTTCGATGCACGATCTCTGCAACGCGGCCAGCCTGCGTTCGAGGAGCCGATCCACGACCTGCTCATACAGGCCTGAAGACAACGGCGATGGGGCGGAGTCCCCGGCGATAGGCGACACTTCTGTTGGCCTCGAGGACAATGAATGAACGGCGGCTCAAAGATCCAACCCTTATAGACTAATACCAGCCGACTCCCGTTGCCAGCGATCGGGAACCGGCGACCTTCTCCCTCGTCGCCCGACTTCGACCGTCACCCGCCTCGAGCTCCCTGGGGGGGGCCTATACGGCCGATCGGAGCCTAGAGAGCCGGCCGGAACATCCCCGTCCCGAACACGATCACGAACTGGTCGAGGAGGGACGACTTCAAGGCGAATTGGCCAATCGCTACGCCACCCATCCAGGAGGAAACCAGTTCCTCTTCATCCGGCAGAAGAACGTCTCTGTCCTCATGAATCTTCTGCAGTGGGTCATCTGGGCGGCTCCCCATAGGGATCAGAAAACCGGCAGGCCCATCGTCACCGGGATCCCGCTTCTTGTAATCGACGATGAGGCCGATTTCGCGTCAATCGACACCAAGGCGATACCCATCGACGAGAACGGCAACCTCGATCCCGAGCATGACCCGACTAAAATAAAAAAGCTCGTTAGAAAACTGCTTCATAGCTTCGAGAAATCCGCTTACGTCGGGTACACCGCAACACCGTTCGCGAACACATTTATTCACGAAAACGCGCGGACCGAGGAATGCGGCAGAGATCTCTTCCCGCGAGACTTCATCCACAACTTGCCGGCGCCCTCGAATTACATCGGTCCCGTGAGAGTGTTTGGTCTCGAGGCAGACGCGGATGCGGGTCTCGAGGGGCATGAGGGGCTTCCGGTCGTCCGGCCAGTCGACGATTTTTCGGTCTGGATGCCCGACAACCACAAGAAGGAACACATCCCAGGTGACCTTCCCCCATCACTGCGCGAGTCCATCCTGGCATTTGCATTGGTCTGCGCCGCCCGCATAGTTCGGGGACAGGGGCGAGAACATAACACGATGCTCGTTCACGTCACGCGCTTCACCGCTGTCCAGGCAAGGGTCGCAGATCAAGTATCTTATGTTCTCCAAGATCTGCGTCGACGTCTCCGGCATGGCGAGGGGAATGCCCCAACAAAGCTAGTCGACGAAATGCGAGGTCTTTGGGTGCGAGACTTCGTCCCGACTTCTGCTGCTATTGACGAATCAGACTGCCCTCGGGTCGCCTGGAACCAAGTGCAGAAACGTCTCTTCGATGCGGTCTCTCGAATCGAGGTCCGAAAGATCAACGGCACTGTCAAAGACATTCTCGATTACTCGGACCAGCGAGTACAAGGCATTAGCGTCATCGCAATCGGAGGGGACAAGCTCTCCCGCGGCCTCACGCTCGAGGGCCTGAGTGTGAGCTATTATCTCCGCGCTACCAGGATGTATGACACGCTCATGCAGATGGGGCGCTGGTTCGGTTACCGACCGGGATACCTCGATCTGTGTCGACTCTACACCTCACCTGAACTCATAGACTGGTACGAATACATCACCTTGGCGAACGAGGAGCTGAGAAGCCTGTTTGATCAGATGGCCGCCGCTGGAGGATCACCACGGGATTTCGGTATTCGGGTCCGTTCCCATCCGGATCTGCTCATCACGGGTCCCGTGAAAATGCGAAATGGACACAAGCTGTCTCTCTCCTTCGCCGGAGACATCAGCGAGACGATCGCTTTCCACAGGGATGGCACCATTGTGAACTCGAACTTCGACTGTGCCCTGAAGTTCATTGAGTCCCTGGGGTCCCCGGACCGGACGGAGCGGTCGAACCTGGTCTGGGACTGCGTCCCCGCAGCTCGAGTGGTGGACGCGTTTCTCGGGCGGATCAAGGTACACGAAGGCGCGAGGAAGGTGAGACCTGAACTTCTCCGCGACTACATCTCAGGGCAGCTCTCGGTCGGTGAGTTGGTGCAATGGACGGTAGCGTTAATCTCGAATCCGAAATCCAAGAAGAAGGCAAGCGTCGCCGGACACGATGTTGGGCTCATCGAGCGCCGACCGCATCCTGACGAGCGGTCAATTGAAGCGAACAACGTTTATCGAATCAGAAGACTCGTGAGCCCAGTCGACGAGATGATCGACCTCGATGAGGCGAGGAAGAAGGAGGCACTCGAGAACACTCGAAAGGCGTGGAGCGGTGATAGAGGTCGCTACCGAAACGACGAGCCACCCGACATCCCGTCGGGCGAGCAGATCAGAAAGCTGAGAAGTCCTTCGAGGGGACTCCTCCTTCTCTATCCTCTGGCAGCATGCGCCTACGTGAATTGCGAGAACCCCGTCATTGGTTTCGCGCTCAGCTTTCCGCAAAGCGACAGCGCCGTGAGGGTCGAATACACAGTTAACAATACTTACTGGAAGCTTGAATATGCTGACTCAGAGCCTCGAGGAGATCTGGAGGTCGCTGGAGGCTGAACTGCCAGGGTCGCCTGGAGGGTATGCTCTCGCGCGGAGACTTCACCCGGAATCCCCACGCGACATCCGGGTCGCCGTTGATCCGGTGACACATTCCCGGATGCTCCTGGTGCGGATCGCAAGTTCGGCGCTCGACTCGAGCGCTGAGTTCCCTCGGTCACGGGGATTCGAGCTTCGTTTTGTGCCTTTGATAGATGATGACTCGTGGCATGTCACCCTCGGGGTGGTCCTCTCCCGACCGGACCACGCAGATGTCTTCACGAGCCTTGTTGCTGATGTAGCCTTCCGCGTTTCGCGATCCCTGACCGACCGTGAAGCCGCTATCGAGCTAATCGGCCGGCTCTTGAGGTGGCAGGCGTTTCTCCAGCGACACCAGCCCGACGGCTTGGGAGTCGAAGAACAGCGAGGCCTGTACGGTGAGCTATGGTTCTTGAGGTACCATCTGATTCCTCGGCTCGGTCCTCGGAATGCTGTCAGTTACTGGACCGGACCTGGTGGTTCAAACCACGACTTTCAGATCATGGGATGCGCTGTCGAGATAAAGACAAGCACGGGGAAGCAACACCAACACCTCCACATTGCAAGCGAGAGGCAGCTTGACGACACGGGAACCGACACCCTTCTGCTCTTCCATCTGTCTCTTGATGAACGTGAAGGCGCGGGAGAGACCCTTCCGGCAATGGTGGGTGCGGTGAGAGTCGCCGTCGCATCCGATCAGCTTGCGCGCGAGGAGTATGAGTCACAACTCATTGAGGCTGGCTACCTGGACCCTCACGAGAGCCGCTACTCATCGCGTGGGTATTCTCTACGTCAATCGTCGTTCTACAGGGTAAGGACTGGATTCCCACGCATCGTCGAGCAAGATCTTCGTCCCGGAGTGGGGGATGTTCGTTACACGTTATCGGTCGCGGCGTGCGAGCCGTTCGCCGTGAGTGAGGGGGAGGCCCAAAGCCTCTGGGAGGCCACGCATGAGAGCTGATGAGGAGCTCTCGATTTTCGCCGAAAACCTGCGACAGGAGGCGATAAGCCGGTCTGAGCTCCAAGGTCGGGAGGAGTTCCGAGGAGACGCTTTCACCGAGATCTTGATTGGCTACTTGACCGATGCTGGGGATTTGGACGATGCGATCGTTTGTTACCACAAGGCGCGGGGTGAGGAGGTGAGCGGCTACTCCGTATCGGTCGAGCGAGATTGCCTCGATCTGATCATCGCCATTCACACACAGAGCGTCCCTCCTGTAACGGTGACGAAGACCGAGGTCGAGACAGCATTCAAGCGTCTACTCGGTTTCTTGACGCGGGCGCTAGGCGACTCACACGGGTCGATTGAAGAGGCGTCCCCAGCCCACGACATGGCGCTGACCATCCACGGTCTCAAGTCGACACTCGAGCAAGTACGGCTATTTCTACTTACCGACGGCCGGACAACGGAGGTAAAGCGGACCACTGGAACCTTTCAGGACATCCCGGTCAGCTACCACGTCTGGGACATTGAGCGACTCTTTCGATGCGCAACCTCCGGACAGCAGAGGGAGCCGATCGAGATCGATTTCCGCGAGATGTTCGGCGATTCTGTGCCGTGTCTGCCGATGCCAGCGGACTCCTGTGACTATCGTGCTTACCTAGCCATCATGAGCGGTGATGTCCTGGCTCGCCTCTATGAAGAGTACGGGCCGCGGCTTCTCGAAAGGAACGTGAGGTCATTTCTCCAGGCAAAGGGCAAGGTTAACCGGGGGATACAGCAGACGATCGTGGAATGTCCGGAGAGATTCCTCGCGTACAATAACGGCATTTCCGTCACTGCGGCCGAGATTCGTCTTGAGAAGAGAATTGACGGAAGCCAAGGAATCACTTGGGCGAGAGATCTCCAGATCGTAAACGGTGGCCAGACGACAGCTTCAATTCATCATGCGATGAAGAGGGAGCGAGCTGACGTCTCCCGCGTCCACGTCCAGGCAAAGCTCTCCGTAATCGACCCGGAGTGTGTCGATGAACTTGTACCTCTCATCTCGCGGTATGCAAACAGTCAGAACAAAGTGAATGAGGCAGACTTCTTCGCGAACGACCAGTTTCATGTAGGCTTGGAGAAACTTTCGCGAATTATCTGGGCTCCGGCAGTGTCGGGCGCACAGCGACAGACTCGCTGGTTCTACGAGCGTGCCCGTGGACAGTACCAAGACGCAAAGGGGAGAGAGCCGACAGCTGCGAAGAAGCGCGAGTTCTCGGCGGTCAATCCGCCTTCTCAGAAGTTCACGAAGACCGACCTCGCGAAGTTCGAGAATACCTGGGACCAGCTTCCCCAAAGCGTGAGCCTCGGCGCCGAGAAGAACTTCAGGGTTTTTACAACCCGCCTCGCGGTGCGGAAACAGCTCGAACCCGACCATAAATACTTCGAACGGCTCGTGGCCAAGGCGATCCTCTTCCGTAGGGCCGAGAAGATCGTTCACGAGCATAAATTTGGCGGGTACCGCGCGAATATTGTGACTTACTCGCTTGCCCTCATCCTGAACCGAACCTCACAGAGGATTGACCTTGATAGGATCTGGCGCGCTCAGGATATTTCGCCGGCCCTAGCGGAGTTCATAAGCACAGTGTCCTGGGTCGTTCACACTAGCATCGTCAATCCGCCAAACGGGAGGAACGTCACCGAATGGTGCAAACGCGACGAGTGCTGGAAGCGCGTGTCCGAATTGCCGCTTGTCATCCCGAAAGGAGTACAGGCAGAGCTGATCTCTGTCGAGCGAACCGCGAGTCGCGAGATTGACCACGGGCTGAAAGGTGCGGACAGGACAGAGAGGAGACTAATTGAAGAGCTCGCTAATGTTCCCGCGGACACTTGGTTCAGGCTCTCCAAATGGGCGAAGGAGACGGGAACCCTCGAGCGGTGGCAGAGATCTCTCGCCTATGATCTCGGGCGCCTTGCGGGACTGGGAAGGGACCCGTCCCCGAAACAGGCAAAGCAGGGGACAAGAATCCTCCATGAGGCGCGGAAGCTAGGATTTCAGAATCTAGATTCCGACGGAGTTGCGTCCACGAAGTGAGAATCCTAAGCAGGAAAAAAGACATTAGGGCGAAAAGAACGAGTAGCGGGCCACCCACTTTCTGGCCCCCGGAACCGTGGGAGCGGAAACCGGGACGCGATTAGTATTGACGGCAATTTGCTGCCCAGGCTCCTGGGCAAACTAATTGCGTCCCGGTTCCACGCCTCCGCCGAAGGCGTCGCGGGGCGGTACACGGATGTTCACAGTCTTTCATCCGCCGATAGGTCCTCGACAGGAGGAGCGATACGCATGAGCGAGCACTCCGAGATCGAATGGACCGATGCGACGTGGAACCCGGTTCGCGGCTGCACGAAGATCACTCCCGGCTGTGATCACTGCTACGCCGAGACGTTCGCCGAACGGTTTCGCGGGGTGAAGGGCCATCCCTACGAGCAGGGGTTTGACCTCAGGCTGGTGCCGGAAAAGCTGGCGGAGCCACTTCGGTGGAAGACGCCGAAGATGATCTTCGTTAACTCGATGAGCGACCTCTTCCATAAGGATGTGCCTGACGACTACGTCGAGGCCGTGGGTCGCGTCATGGAGCGGGCCAACTGGCACACCTACCAGGTGCTGACCAAGCGATCGTCCCGACTGCGAAACATGCTTCAGACGCGGCTGCAATTCGCCGCCGACCTTCCCAACATATGGTGGGGGGTCAGCGTCGAGGACCAAGCCCACGGCCTGGTTCGGATCAAGCATCTTCAGCAGGCCCCAGCCGCTGTCCGATTCCTGTCCATCGAGCCACTGCTGGAGGACGTAGGCGAGGTCAGCCTTGACGGAATCCACTGGGTGATCGTCGGCGGTGAGAGTGGGGCCGGTGCCAGGCCAATGCAGCAGGAATGGGTGTTGTCGCTTCGGGATCAGTGCGAGCGTGCCCAAGTCCCGTTCTTCTTCAAGCAGTGGGGCGGCGTTCATAAGAGCAAGGCCGGCCGAGAACTAGACGGCAAGACGTACGATGGTCTTCCCCACCGAGTGCAGTTGCCGGTCCCTGAGAATTCCACGCGCATGGCGGCGATCGCAGAGTTCGACAGGCTTTACCAACCGCCGACGGATGCGCACAAACTCCCTCTATTCCCGGGGCAAGAGGCGGCGAGCTACTAGCTGACTCTATCCAACTTCTCTGTGAGTTTCGGGGAGCCCGAGGGGGACATAGTGTATTGTCCCAGCAGGTTGGACAAGACAGGGAAGGGAGAACGGGACGTCACTGATTTGCGCCCGTCCCTCGTATGGGGTCACACAGACTTTCGAGTTAACTTGAAACGCGGCATGACCCAAAGGCATTCACGGACCGAGATACCGAGTCTGGTCGAGAACAACTGCCGGCTGCACGGGCTCATGACCGATGGCGTGGACAAGGACGCCAAGACGCTGGTTGATTTGGGATCGTTGGCATGAAAATCCCCGATGACGCGGTTATTCCCGTGGAGAAACTGACGAAATACCTACTGGTTCCGCGCCCGTGGGACGACAAGTCCAGGTTCCTGGCACAGGCGGCTTTCGACCAGGGCAACCCGGACGCGCTCATGGCCGCGATCCGAGCCCTGGCAATCGCGGCCGAGGGGAGCGAGGATGGAAGCAATGAGCATGGCGCCTTTTTACCGGCTCGAGGGCAGCCTGGTCGGCCCCGGCGGGCAATCGCTGGCCGTCGTGACGGTCTGGATCTGCTGGCATGCCGACGGCTCGTTTCATTTCGTGACCCTGGAACCCTGGAGGAACCCACGCCAATGAAGCCCGATCTGTACCAGCGGGTGGCCTTGCGCCGGGATGTCACGGATCACCGCCTCAAGAGTGGGGACGTGGCCGTGCTCGTCGACGAGTCCCCCACCCCACCGGCGGCGAGCCGGGTGTCGTACTGGAGGTCTTCAACGCCATCGGCCAGGGCTTACGCACCACTTTTTCCTGGGTTTTCTGGGGTTTTCATGGAAAATATAATAGACTCATATAATGTAACGTGAATAAGAAGTCGCTGTATTGGTCACAACACTATCGAAAAGTCGCAAAACTGAAGGGCAAAAGTCTGGGTTTGCTCAAGATATGAAACTTTCTATATGACCCAGGTTCGCTATTGTGATGCGTAAGCCCTGCGCCATCGGCGAATCCCTTTCCGCGGTCGCGGTCAAGGAATCGGACATCGAGCCGCTGCGCGCTGACGAGGTGCTAACAGTCCGCTCCCTTGCCGCCATAGGGTAGGAGTCTACATAGTTCCGGGGACACCATGCCTAACTCCCAAAGATTAAGCATGGTGTCCCCGGAACTGATTTCAGTCACTGTCTCGAGTACTACCGCCCTGCTTCGAGCCGTTTCATTACTTCTTCGGCCCCAGGCAAGGGACCGCGCTTCTCGACCGCCTCATGAAGGTCTTTCCGAATCTCATCAAGCTCTTCTTTGGTAGCCAGGGTAAGCGCTCTGTCGTAACTCACCAAGGCTTGGTCCGTTTGTCCGGAGACCAGCAACGCGATTGCAAGGCTTCCATGAGCAAGGCATTTGTCGGGCACGAGGGTGGTAGCCTGCCGATTGTCCTGGATCGCCTCGCTATGGTGGCCCGCGACGAAGTGCATCCAACCCCGGCTAACCAGCGCTTCGGCCTTCTGTTCCGCGGGTGCGTCGGGCATCTCGACTACGGCTGTGTAGTCTGCGATCTCCTTCTCTGACACATACTGCTGACCGTAAGTGATGCCCCGGTTGACTAGGGCTTGGGCCTTCTGTTTCGCAGGTGCGTCGGGCATCTCGACTACGGCTGTGTAGTCCACGATCGCCTTCTCTGACTTACCCTGTCGACCGTAAGTGCTGCCGCGGATTAATAGAACTGCGGCCTTGTGTTCCGCGGATGCCTCGGGCATCTGGGCCAGGGCTGTGTAGTCGGCGATCTCCTTCTCTGACTCGCCCTGTCGACCGTAAGTGATACCGCGGTTGACCAGGGCGCTGGCTTTCCCCTCCGCAGGCGCGCCGGGCATCTGGAGCACGGCTGTGTAGTCCACGATCGCCTTCTCTGACTCACCCTGTCGACCGTAAGTGCTGCCGCGGTTGACCAGGGCTTGGGCCTTCTGTTCCGCAGGCCCATCGGGCATCTGGACCACGGCTGTATAGTCTACGATCGCCTTCTCCAGCTCGCCCTGTTGACCGTAAGTGACGCCACGGTTGAATAAGGCCATGGCCTTCTGTTCCGCAGGCGCGTCGGGCATCTGGACCACGGCTGTGTAGTCGAGGATCGCCTTCTCCAGCTCGCCCTGTCGACCGTAAGTGATGCCGCGGTTGACCAAGGCTCTGGCTTTCCCCTCCGCAGGCGCGTCGGGCATCTGGGCCAGGGCTGTGTAGTCGGCGATCTCCTTCTCTGACTCACCCTGTCGTCCGTAAGTGATGCCGCGGTTGACTAGGGCTTGGGCCTTCTGTTCCGCAGGCGCGTCTGGAATTTGGACCACGGCTGTGTAGTCGGCGATCTCTTTCTCTGACTCACCCTGTTGACCGTAAGTGGTGCCGCGGTTGACCAGGGCTTTGGCCTTCTGCTCCGCAGGCGCGTCTGGCATCTGGACCACGGCTGTGTAGTCGGCGATCTCTTTCTCTGACTCACCCTGTAGACGGTAAGTCATGCCGCGGTTGACTAGGGCTCTGGCTTTCCCCTCCGCAGGCGCGTCTGGCATCTGGACCACGGCTGTGTAGTCGGCGATCGCCTTCTCCTGCTCGCCATGTTGACCGTAAGCGATGCCGCGGTCGAATAAGGCCATGGCCTTCTGGACAGGCGACGCATTCTCATATTGCAGGGCTTCAGCATATCGACTCATCGCACTCTCGAGACGCGCCAAGGCCAAGCCTTGATCAGTCGATTGTAGGCTCCACTGAGATAGTAGGTTTGCCCAGCGTTGAATGACACCCCATCGTAGAGGGTCTTCGCTCTGAGCAAGCACACGGCAAACCCGATCCCATAAGATAAAGTCGGCGTCTTGTGAGACCTTAGCGAAGTCGGTCCTTGAGAGCGGGTAATAAAGCAGGGGTGCCAGGCTGGTGACGCGGAGGGAACGCAGAATCTGGCCTATGTCCTCGCGCAACTGCTCCGGTGTTCGGGATTGATCGAGCAAACCTGAAAGAGCCTTGTCCAGGCCGTCGCTGGTCATCTCTTGGATCTTGAACAATAACGCTTCGTACTCGCCGGCCAGGTACTCATCACGGTAGTCTCGCGTGAAGATTGACTCTTTCAGAGCCAGTTGGGGATGGTATGACAGTTTAGCGACAGGTTTACCCAGTACATCTTCGAGACACTTGAGGCGTTCTTGCTTGGTCTTGATTTCTCCGGTGGGCACGAGACTGGCAACGATCAGGCACGGTTTGGATTCAGGTTCCGATCCCGGCGCACCAGAAGATTCGGGAGAGGCGCCTCGATTCCCGAGAACTCCGACCTCTTCGAGGAATTTGCGGGTTCCTTGGACGTTCTGGTCGTTTAGAGCCGTGAGAACGACGAGTTGGTCCGAGAGCGGGCCGATGCATAGTCCCCCGGACTCGGTGATACCTGTGCGGCTATCCACGAGCACGTAGTCATAAGAAGCTGTTCGCTCACAATTCGGCCCGTAGTAATCAGGAACCTCGATCGAAAAACGAAGGCTCTTGAGCCAAGACCTCAAGACGCTGCCTGTTCTGACCAGGTCTTCTTGATTGTATTTCCCGAGGTCCAGTGCCGCGAGCCTATCGTAGTAGTCCCGCTCCTCCTGCACGGGGATGATATCGAGACGGCCGGACTGGGAGCGATGCCCGTGACCCGATACGACTTTCTCAGCAGGAACGACAACGGCGTAATCGGTCAGAGGGGGATAATCACTAAGCTCGATGGGCAGCTTGACGCTAGAAGCCCATTTCACCAGGTCAACCATGTCGCCCTTGGCAAAACCCGCTATTTCTTTTTCTCTGTGGAGAAAGCCACTCAGTCCTGGAGCTTCGAGGTCCATGTCCAGGACTAGAACGTGCCGCCCTTTCGCTGCTAGGGAGTACGCAAGGTTGAGCACCGCCATGCTGCGGCCAACTCCCCCTTTGAAGCTGTAGAAGGCGAGAATCTGAGCGAGCTCTTTCACGCTGCTTCCAGTCTCTGAACGGGGATGGGAGGCAGAGTGGTGATACCGCGAAGCTTCGCCCTCGCGGTTGTCGCAGATGACGATGGGGCTGCGGGCATCCTCGCCAGCACCTCGCCCAAAGCCTTAATCGCTCCCAGGAACTCGTTCCATGGAACCTCGGGAAATTCGTTCTTCGTGAAGAACTTGAAGGTCTGCTCGACGCCCTCGGGCTGTTGGGCCAACGCATGACGCAAGTACGCCTGCCAGCGAAGCGCCCGCGAGCGTGCGGCGCAGAGCATGTAATCCGTGATACGCTTGAGAGACGCCCTTTCTGTCTTAAGGGGGTACGCCTCGTCAAACCGTTCTTTCAAGCATGCACCCCACTCGTCGAGCAGTGCCTCCACGCTCTCGGCGGAGCCGCACGCGGCCCGGATCTCGTCGTGCTGCGTTTCAAGAGGGTTCCAGAGTAGGCTCTCCTCGCGATAGCTATCCGGCCGCGCGCTCAATCCGGCAGCCGCGAGAAGCACGGTTGCGACGTGGATCATCATCGGTTGACGAATCAGTCGACCATCCTCGCCTGATACACATGAGGCGGGGAATGGGAGTGGCTCTCGAAGCTTTGTCCACCTCTTGGACTCTGCGAACGCGGCGGCATCCTCCTCATCGTGCCAGGAGAGCGCTGCAGGATCCGCCACCGTCTCGAGAACGCTGTACATCCCGTCCGACTTCCGCCGCACAACCGGCAGCGAACGGCCGCACTCCACCGAAGGAACTCCATTGAGACCAACGATCTCCAGATCTGATGAAATTAATGCGCTCATAGGTTAACCTGTTCACGAATCCAGTGTTCCATCCGCTCGCAGAACCGCGGCGTTCCCGCAGGCTCGAGCGCGGACGGACCCTGTAGAAACCGTTCGAGGGGTGTCGGCGGGTCACCAGGCGGTGTCGGTTCCTGCGCATCGAGAAGTCTTCGAAGCAATTCCATGGTCGGTTCGTCGGCGCACCAGGCCGCGCGTTCATGGATCGACTGACCCTCGTAAAATCGAATCTCGAACGTCCACGACTGCCAGTCGGTGTTGAGCTCGTACAAGCCCTCAGGATCACAAGGTCTTGGCTTGCCGTACCAGTAGTCGATGTCGGCTGGGAAATACGCCGCGAGGACGCGAGCGAAGAAATCACGCCATCGATTCAGGGGGATCTGGGAGTTGAGAGCGTACTCCACGCGTTCAACTTCCCCGTCGGTGGGATTCAAGCGGACACGAACAAGTCGTCGAGGGTGGACCAGTCCCCCGGTGTCGAAGGGGCTCGCGGAGCCGTCATGAGCGCCCTCACAAGCGGCTGAGAAAGCCAGGGCCACGCATCCGAAATCCGGATGGGCCCGCCCGGCGTAAAAGTAAGCTGAGGGCGGTATGCCCATCAGGTTCTCTGCACGCCTCGTAAGGTCAGTATAGTAGCCATGATCCGACGAAGTCGGAATCTCATGCGGTGGATTCGCCACAGTGGTATCAAACGATCTTTCCCGGCCACTCACGTGGACCAAGGCGATGTGCTGGGCCAACGATTGGCAACCTGGTAACCGACGATGATAATCGGCCGCGTCAAAAGCCGCGTCGCTGAGCCGATTGTCGAGATTCGTGAACACAGGCATCGGCGGTCACCGTTTGTCGGACCGATCGACCAGTGAGCCTCAATAGATCAAGCAGTCCCACTGCTCGAAAATCCATCATACTAAAGGGTTTGGTGCCGCAACAGTGCCCGCTCGGCGAACCGCTCACGCGTGGACCCGCACGGCCTTGATGGCCGCGAGCACCTGCTTGGCGCAGGCGGGGATGGGGGTGCCGGGGCCGAAGATCCCGGCAGCGCCGGCCTTGTAGAGGAAGTCATAGTCCTGGGCGGGAATCACCCCTCCCACGAACACGATGATGTCTTCGGCCCCCTGGTCCTTGAGCGCCTGGACCAGGGCCGGCACCAGCGTCTTGTGGCCGGCGGCCAGCGTGGACACGCCGATCGCGTGGCAGTCGTTCTCGATCCCCTGCCGGGCCGCTTCCTCGGGCGTCTGGAAGAGCGGGCCGATGTCGATGTCGAAGCCGAGGTCGGCCAAGGCCGTGGCCACCACCTTGGCACCGCGGTCGTGCCCGTCCTGACCGAGCTTGTGAGTTCCGGGGACACCATGCCTAACTCCGAAAAATTAAGTATGGTGTCCCCGACTGATTACGGGTTCGCAGCCGCGCGGATGGTGCTCAGGGGAAGGAAGAGCCGCATCTCGTCGTCCGTCAACGGCATGAACCCGAATCGCTCATAGAAGGTCTTGGCCCCGGCGTCGAGTGCGTCGACGACGACCGCATGAATTCCGAGCTTCTCCGAAAGGTCGAGCGACCGGGTCATGGCATCGCGGAGGAGGAAGCCGCCCAACCCTCTTCCGTGGACGCTGTGATCGACAGCCAGCCGTCCGAGCAGAACCACCGGCACGGCGTGCCGGGGAAGCTGCTTGGCCTGGTTCGCGGGCAGGCTCTCCACCTGGACCGCCCCGCTGGCCAGGGTGTAGTAACCCAGCACGCGCCGATCTTCTCCCTCGAGCGCGATATAGGTCCGTCCCAAGTTGCGCTTCTCGTATTGACTGACCAGCGCATGGAGGAAGTCGTTGAGCAAGGGCTTACCACAGTCGAAGCCCTCCCGCACGTGCCCGCGGTCGAGTCGCTCTATTCGCCACTCACCCACGCTTCTTGGCCTTCCCTGCCATCAGGCGCCGCAGGGCGGCGTTCGGCTTCGGCGGATGATCGAGCGCTTGCAAGAACTGCTCGCGGTCCCGATCCGACAGAACGATCGGTGTTTCTTCCGCGAAACGAATCTCGTCCTCCGGGATCACGCGCGCTTTGCGGATGCGCAGCTCGTTCTCGCTCACCTGCTCGATGATGACTGTCGCATTGGCGAACGCTTTGGGCAGGCTGATGCGGCCCTTTGCGTCCGTCGATCTCGTTTCCAGACCCATCTTTGTCCCTTTCTATTACACGAAAGAGGGATTGCGGGCAAGTGGGAATTTCCCACCAGCCGCACCGCTGCATCGCCTGGCGCGTAACAGCAGGGGCTGGAAAAGGCTTCGTTTGAGGTGTCTCCGGGTCCTGGGGCTGACGCCCCCAGGCTATGAGCTGTCGCTCCTTCTGAGTTTGAGGAATTGTCCAGCCCGCCCAGGCCCAAGACGTGCGCAACACGAGGGAAAACCGCTCTAGACCGAGCCGGAAGGCCAGGTCCGGCCCGGCTCACGCGTGGACACGCGCGGCCTTGATGGCGGCCAGCACCTGCTTGGCGCAGGCGGGGATGGGGGTGCCTGGGCCGAAGATCCCGGCCGCGCCGGCCTTGTAGAGGAAGTCATAGTCCTGGGCGGGAATCACGCCCCCCACGAACACGATGATGTCTTCGGCCCCCTGGTTCTTGAGCGCCTGGACCAGGGCGGGCACCAGCGTCTTGTGGCCGGCGGCCAGCGTGGACACGCCGATCGCGTGGCAGTCGTTCTCGATCGCCTGCCGGGCCGCTTCCTCGGGCGTCTGGAAGAGCGGTCCGATGTCGATGTCGAACCCGAGGTCGGCCAAGGCCGTGGCCACCACCTTGGCACCGCGGTCGTGCCCGTCCTGGCCGAGCTTGGCAACCATCACCCTTGGGCGGCGGCCTTCCGTCGTGGCGAATGCCTCCACCTCGGCCTTCAGGTCGTCCCATTCCTGGTCCATGCCGAGGGCCGCCCCATACACTCCGGAAATGACCTGGTTGGTGGCGCGAAACCGGCCCCAGACCTTCTCCAGCGCATCAGAGACCTCGCCCACGGTGGCCCGAGCACGGATCGCCTGCACGGTCGCGCCCAGCAAGTTGCCCTCGCCGGTCCTGCCGCACGCCGTCAAGGCTTCCAGCGCCTGCTGCACGGCCGCGGAATCGCGGGCGGCGCGAACCTTACGCAGCCGCTCGATCTGCGAATCGCGCACGGCCGAGTTGTCGATCTCGCGGAACTCGAGCGGATCCTCCTTGTCGAGCCGGTACTTGTTCACGCCTACGATCACGTCCTGGTTGGAGTCGATCTTCGCCTGCTTGTCGGCCGCGCATTCCTCGATCTTGAGCTTGGCCCAGCCCGACTCGACGGCCTTGGTCATTCCCCCCATCGACTCCGCTTCCTCGATGATCGCCCAGGCCCGATCGGCCATGTCCTGGGTCAGCTTTTCCATCAGGTAGGACCCGGCCCAGGGATCGACGACGTTGCAGATGTGCGTCTCTTCCTGGATGATGATCTGGGTGTTGCGCGCGATCCGCGACGAGAAGTCCGACGGCAGGGCGATGGCCTCGTCGAACGAGTTGGTGTGCAGCGATTGGGTTCCGCCGAAAACCGCGGCCATTGCCTCGATGGCCGTCCGCACGACGTTGTTGTGCGGGTCCTGCTCGGTGAGCGACCATCCCGACGTCTGGCAGTGGGTGCGGAGCATCATCGACTTCGGATTCTTGGGATTGAAACCCTGCATGATCTTCCACCAGAGCAGCCGCGCGGCGCGGAGCTTGGCCACCTCCAGGTAGAAGTTCATGCCGATGCCGAAGAAGAAGCTGAGCCGGCTGGCGAACTCATCCACGTCCAGCCCCTTGGCCAGTGCGATCTTCACGTACTCCTTGCCGTCGGCCAGGGTGAACGCCAGCTCGAGCGCCTGCGTGGCGCCGGCCTCTTGCATGTGATAGCCGGAAATCGAGATCGAGTTGAACTTCGGCATGTGGTGGGTGGTGTACTCGATGATGTCGGCGACGATCCGCATCGACGGCTCGGGCGGGTAAATGTACGTATTACGGACCATGAACTCCTTGAGGATGTCGTTCTGGATGGTGCCTGAAAGTTTTTCCTGCGCGATCCCCTGTTCCTCGGCGGCAACGATGTAGCCGGCCAGCACCGGCAGCACCGCGCCGTTCATGGTCATCGAGACCGAGATCCGGTCAAGCGGGATGCCATCGAAGAGAATTTTCATGTCCTCGACCGAATCGATCGCCACGCCTGCCTTGCCCACGTCGCCCTGGACGCGGGGATGGTCCGAGTCATAGCCGCGGTGGGTCGCCAGGTCGAACGCCACCGAGATGCCTTGCCCGCCGCCGGCCAGCGCTTGCTTGTAGAACGCGTTCGATTCCTCGGCGGTGGAGAACCCGGCGTACTGGCGAATGGTCCACGGCCGGACCGCGTACATCGTCGCCTGCGGCCCACGCACGAACGGCTCGAAGCCAGGCAGTGTGTCGGTGTAGGGCAGACCCTCCACGTCCTTGTGCGTGTACAGCGGCTTGACTTTGATGCCTTCGGGCGTGTTCCAGTCGAGGGCGGCGGCATCGCCGCCCGGCACGGACTTGGCCGCCGACTTCTGCCACGCGTCAAGGTTCGCGGAATTCAGCAATTTCTCACTCATGGTCGGACCTCAAATGCAGCGGGTGGCGCATGGCCGCCCAATCCAAGACAGGTTTGATGAGATCGGCGAACGACGGGCACGCTTGCCTCATCACCGTCGACCGGTCCCATCCCTGAAAGTTCTCCAAACCGCGGCTCCCGGCGTCGGCGATCTCATCCATGTGGCGGTGGATGATAAAGCTTCAAAGCGGCCGGGATGGGGCATCATCCAGCGCCGCCTGTTTCCTAAGGATAACTCAAATCCGGCGCCGGGGCCATCGCCGAACGGTCCATTCCAGAGATTTCGCCTCTTTATGCGTTCTACAGGATCATCGTCAGCGGCTGCTCGATGAAGCCCTTGAAGGCCGACAGGAATCGAGCCCCGGTGACCCCGTCGAGGACGCGGTGATCGGCCGAAAGGGTGCAGGTCATCATCGTGGCGATCACGACCGAACCGTCCTCGGCCACGGGCCGCGGCGCGGCTGCGCCGAGGCCGAGGATGCCGGCCTGGGGCGGGTTGATGATCGCATAGATCGCGTCGACCCCGTACATGCCGAGATTCGAGACGGTGAACGTTCCTCCCTGCAGCTCGTCGAGACGAAGCCGGCCTTCCCGGGCTCGTCGGGCCAAGTCGCCGATCTCGGTGGCGAGCTCGGCAAGGCCCTTGCGGTCGGCATCGCGGACCACCGGAGCAACCAGGCCTGACTCGGTGGCGACGGCAAATGCCAGGTCAATCTGGCGGTATCGCCGGGCTGCCGAGTCGGTCCAGGAGGCGTTAGCCTCGGGTATGCTCCGTAGCGCCAGGGCCGCGGCACGGATCGCGAAGTCGTTGATCGACAGCTTCAGCCCTCCGTCGCGCTGCCCCGCGACCTCGGCCCTTACCCGGAGCAGTGCATCGACCCGGCAACTCGTTTCGAGGTAGAAGTGGGGGATCGTCCGCTTCGATTCGCCCAGCCGCCCGGCGACGACCTGCCGGACCCGCGAGTGGGGGATCTCAACATACGGAGCATCGACATGTGAGGTTTCCTGGGCTGGTGCGACCGCAGCGGCCGGTGCGGGCGCGCCTGCAGATTTGGGCTGCGGCCCCAGTGCCTTGATCACATCCGCCAGGACGACACGACCGTCCGGACCGCTGCCCTGGAGCGAGAGAACCTCGAGCCCGGCCTGCCGGGCCATGCTTCGGGCCAGCGAAGTGATTGCGACGGCCGGCTGTGCGGGTTTTACTTCGTTGCCGTCGGAGACTGGCGGAAGCGCAGCGCTGGGCTGCTCGATGCTTGCGTGGGCCATTTGTCCAATCTCGTCAAGGACGGCCAGCACGCGGCCGACCTCGACTTTCCCCGCCCCCACCGGCACGATGATCCGGGCCAGCGTCCCATCGCCGGGCGCTTCCAGATCCACCGTCGCCTTGTCAGCCTCGATCTCGGCGATCACCTCGCCGGCCCGCACCAGCTCACCCTCTCTCTTTCGCCAGGCCACGACCGCGCCCTGCGTCATCGTATCCACCAGCCGAGGCATCCGGATCTCGATGGGCATGAGAGGTCTCCTATGCAGTCCACTGATCCAGGCACGCCCGGGCGGCGGCGTCGATGATGGCCTGGGAATCGAGGCCATACTCGCGATAGAGGTCGGGGATGTCACCCGACTGGCCGAAACGATCGACGCCCAAGGCCACGACGCGGTGGCGGGCCACGGCGCCTAGCCAGGAAAGCGTCGCCGGATGGCCATCGAGGACAGTCACAAGGGCCGCGCCGGGGCAGAGGGCATTCAGCAGGGTCTCGACGTGCGAACGGCCTTCCGGCTGGCCGGCGCTGCGCGCGTGGGCGGCGGCCAGCCAGTCCGCGTGGAGCCGGCCGGCCGAAGTCACCACCAGCAGCCCGGCCTCGGGGATATCCTCGCGGATCAGGGCGTGGGCCTCGACGGCCTGGGGCGTGACAACGCCGGAGCAGACAACCGCCAGACTCGCCCCGGGCCCCGCGGGAGACAACCAGTAACCGCCGCAGACGATGGCGGATCGCAGTTCGGCGGTCATCGGACGCTCCGGCTGGTTCACCGGCCGGGTCGAGAGGCGGAGGTAAACCGAACTGCCGTCATCGTCCTGGATATGCCCCAAGGCCCAGGCAACAATCACGGCCAGCTCGTCCACGAAGGCGGGCTCGAACGCCGTCATCCCGGGCTGGCCGATGCCGATCAGCGGCGTGATCACCGACTGGTGCGCGCCTCCCTCCGGCGCCAGGCTGATGCCCGACGGCGTGGCCACCAGCAGGAACTTCGCCCCCTGGTAACAGGCATAATTCAGCGCGTCGAGGCCACGGCAGATGAACGGGTCGTAAAGCGTGCCGATGGGGAGCAGGCGAACCCCGAAGAGCGGGCCCGACAGCCCGAGGGCGGCGAGCAGGAGAAACAGGTTGTTCTCCGCGATTCCCAGCTCGATATGCTGGCCGCCGGGAGACATCTCCCACTTCTGAGCCGATGCCACGGCCTCCTCGCGGAAGAGGTCGGCGCGGGAGCGGCGATCGAACAGGCCGCGGCGATTGACCCACGGGCCAAGGTTTGTGGAAACCGTCACGTCCGGCGAAGTCGTGACGATCCGGTCCGCGAACCCGCCAGGGTCCCGCGACAGCTCGTTCAAGAGCCTGCCGAAGCCTTCCTGCGTGGACATCCTCGGCCCCTGGGGAATTGCCAGGACCTCGGGCACCGCCAGGCGGGGCGGCTCGTGCCGGCGCTCGGCATGGGCGGTGAAGGGCACCTGGTCGAGAAACCGACGAAGCTGGTCCGCGGGAACGTCCAGACCGGCGAACGGGTCGTACTCTCGCCCCGGCGCGATCCTCTCGGACTGGCGGTAAACCTGCATTTGCTCAGGGCTCATCAGACCCGAGTGATTATCCTTGTGGCCGGCGAACGGCAGGCCGTAGCCCTTGATCGTGTAGGCGATGAAGCACGTCGGGACGTCGGTGTCGACGCCGTGGAAGGCCTCGAGAACCGACTCCATATCGTGTCCGGCCAGGTTGGTCATCAGGCTTTGCAACGCCGCGTCGTCGTGCTCCTCGAGCAGCGCCGCGATTCCCGCGGTCGTCCCCAGGTCGCGCTGCAGCCGAACTCGCCAGCCGCCGCCGCCGCGGTAGACCAGTGACGAGTACAGCGAGTTGGGGCAGTTGTCGATCCAGTCCCGCAGGGCCTCGCCACCAGGTCGCTTGAAGACGTCCTGGAGGCGGCGGCCGTATTTCAGCGTCACCACGTTCCAGCCCATTGACCGGAACGTGCTGTCGATCCGCTGAAAAAGCCGATCCTCGACCACGTTGTCCAGACTCTGGCGGTTGTAATCAATGATCCACCAGACATTGCGGACGTCGTGCTTCCAGCCCTCCAGCAGGGCTTCAAAGACGTTGCCCTCGTCGAGCTCGGCATCGCCTGCCAGTGCGATCATCCGGCCCGCGGGTCCGTCGTCGGGCACGAGGTGCTTGAGCCGGAGATAATCCTGCACCAGCGAGGCGAAGAGCGTGATCGCCACCCCCAAGCCAACCGAGCCGGTCGAGAAATCGACATCATCACTATCCTTGGTGCGCGAGGGGTACGATTGCGCGCCGCCGAAGGCGCGAAACCGCTCGAGCCGCTCACGCGGCTGCCGCCCCAGTAAGTACTGAATGGCATGAAAGATCGGACTGGCGTGGGGCTTGACCGCGACCCGGTCCTGGGGACGCAAGACATCGAAATAGAGCGCTGTCATGAGCGTGGCGAGCGAGGCGCAGGACGCCTGGTGGCCTCCTACCTTGAGCCCGTCTCGACCGGGCCGCAGGTGGTTGGCGTTGTGTATCATCCAGGTGGATAGCCAGAGCACCTTCCGTTCCAGGGCGCGAAGACAGACCAGGCGCCCCGGATCCGTCGTCGCGGCCGGCTCGCGACCATCAACCCCATCGCACGTGGAGACATCCCGCAACGTGTTCATCGCGAAGGATCCGGAAAAGGGACCAGCGGCATCGGCGATCGTCACGCACATCATTGTACCGGAAAACGACAGCACCGAGGCGCTGCCGATTTCCAGCGCCGGCCGCGCCGGATCTCACGGCCGCGAACGCCCCGCAGATTGCATCATCCCCCCTGGAGTCAGACCCGTCCACCAGCCCTGGCCGCTCCGGAGACGGCCATGATGCAAATGCAACATCGATGGGCCAACCAGACCCCTGCAACCAGCCAGCAACTCTTGTGTTTTCCAGGTCTGGGACGCTCTTTGCACTTTTTTTTGCAATCACAGCATTGCCCTCTTGACACGCACCTGGGATGTGTCAAGATGAGGCAAGAGAAGCCGGCGGCGGGTAGGTGGCGAACTCGTGGCTCGCCCATCGACGAATCTCAGCCGACGTCAGAGTTGGGCGCGTCCTCAGGAAACCCTGGGGCGGCCCACTTCCGCTTTGCGAGAGCAGCTTGAGCCAGGAGCCACCAGCCATGCTTGACGAGGTTTTTGACAATTTCCGCAAGGCAAGTGAAACGACATTGCAGGCTCAGCAAGACTTGTTTCACCAGTGGATGTCGCAATGGCCCATGTTTCCCATGGACTCCACGACGCCTGCCGGCAAGGCTGTCGTCAGTGAGCAAGCCCGGTCGTTCCAGAAGCAGTGGAACGACATGGCCACGGCGCTCATGACCAAGCACTGCGAGGCGCTGGACGCCCAGTACCGGGCAGGCATCCGCACGATCGAGGACGCACTCCGAACCACCGAGGCCAAGAGCCCCGAGGAGTTCCACCGGTTGACCGAGGAACTCTGGCGGAAAAGCTTCGAGGTTCTCAAGCAGACAATCGAGAACCAGATCCGCGACTTTCAGAACGCGGTCGAAAAATGGTCCGCGTTGATGACTCAGAAGAGCTCGAAGGCCTGAGCGTGTCGGGCTGCGAGTATCCGGCTCATCCTCGAGTCGGTCATGCGGCGGCATGCTGCCAGGGGAGTTATCAGCATGAGTTCTGATAAAAGCAATGAAGGGGTGAGCTCGGCCGCCGACCCGGCGCGCGATTTTCTCGAGTTCTGGAAGAACTATTTCGAGCAGACCGCCATTCAGACCAGGATCCTTCTTGAGGGCATGCAGGGAGGTAAGTCCCTGGACCAGTTGCACAGTCAAGGGCTTGCGTCTCTGAGCGACAGCCTTGACGGCTTCATGCGAACCCCGGCCTTTCTTGAAGCGCTCAAGCAATCACTCAAGAGGATGATCGATCTCAAGCAAATGCAGGACCAGGTGGCCCAGACGGTCTCCCAGCAGACCGGCCTGCCCCTGAAGGCCGATATCACGGGCCTCTTCGAGCGTGTCCACAGCGCCGAGCAGACCATCCTGAAGCAGCTCGCAATGCTGGATGATCGCTTGAAGGCCATCGAGAAGACGCTGAATTCAGGCCCGGCAGAGAAGAACCCGAAAAGGAAAAGAGCGACGACAAAGGACAACGGGGACGATGATCCCAAAGATCCCGCTGACTGATGAAGTCTTGGTCAGACCGAGACATCCGGGTATCCGTGACCCTCAACCCAATTGATCCTCGCGGAGGATCTAGCAGACGTCGTGGTCGAGCTAGGACGGTTTAGTCGCGGGCTCTTTGGGAGCATCGGCCGGGTTCCCGCGGATCTGGCTACCTGTACCGGGGTTGTCACCGACGAAAGGGCTAAGTAGAGCTGACGATTCACACCGGCTGCAACAACCAGTCCCGTCTCCAGGGCCGCGGCCTGTAGGCCTACGGCCACACGCAAATTGCCACTGGTCGTGACGGTTGAAGCCAGCCGCGCCGAGGATCGTGCGTACGAGTCCTCGGCTCTCTGCGATTTTTTTTTCTGGACCATCACCGCAGGGACATGTTTCGATTGATCCAGATCGCGAAGGAGAGCTCATCATGAATATCAAGGGTAAAGCCGCTGTCATCACAGGCGCGGGAAGTGGTATTGGTCAGGCGATTGCCATCGAACTGGCCGAGCGGGGCATCGGCGCAGTCGGGCTGGTTGATCGCAGCGAGGGCGTGATCAACGTCGCCCGACTCATCAACGACCGCATGGACCGGCCAGTGGCCGAGGCCATGATCGGTGACGTCACCGACCCGGATTTCCGCCACAAGACGTTCGACCTGATGTGCAGCAAGTACGGGGCGCCGGCCGTCTGCGTGCCATGCGCCGGTATTACTCGTGACCGGCTCGCCGTCAAGATGGACAAGCAGACCGGACAAGCATCGATCTATTCGATCGAGGACTTCCGGCTGGTCATGGAAGTCAACCTCGTCGCGCCAGTCTACTGGGCGATGGAGACCATGGCTCGGGTCGCCGAGGAGCGGCTGCGCAAGGGCAAGGGGCGCTGGGCTGCCGACGAGGGAATTCAGGCGACCGTCATCTTCATCGGCTCGATCTCGTCCCAGGGCATCCCCGGCCAGGTTTCCTATTCGTCCACCAAGGCGGCTCTCGAGGGAGCCGCGGCCACCCTGTCCAAGGAGGCCGTGTACCATGGCGTTCGCGTCGCCACGATCCACCCCGGCTTCACCGATACCCCGATGGTCCGGGCGCTCGGTCAGGAATATATCGAAAAGAACATCCTGCCCTACACCCAGCTCAAGCGCCTGATCGACCCCACCGAGATCGCCGATGCCATTTTCTTCATGATCTGCAACTCGGCAGTCAGCGGCGAACTCTGGGCCGACGCGGGATGGCACCCGTCCGCCTGAGTGAGAGCGACGAATGCAGAGGAGCTTTCCTTCGCCACCATGGATCTACCAGGCCCCGGTGCCCGGTGCACCGAGGGCCAGGTCGAACCCGGAGGAAACGACTGCTTGATTTCCAAAGCTCGATAAGGCCGAAGGCCGATGCCCGCTGATTCTGTCCTACCCGGGTCTTGCGAGGCGCCGTGCGATCTGGTGATGGGTCGTCGAGCACCGACTTTCGGCCCTTTCGACTTCAGTTCATGTCCACA
The DNA here is from genome assembly GCA_049516015.1 of Isosphaeraceae bacterium. GTDB lineage: Bacteria > Planctomycetota > Planctomycetia > Isosphaerales > Isosphaeraceae > Aquisphaera. The sequence goes on from JBEKTN010000199.1 coordinate 24,561, forward strand.
GCTCCGTCACGACCGGCAGGTTGCAGCCAGCTCGTCGGGCACGGGGTGGCTCTTGCGTGTGGTCGGGGCGATCGTGACCGCGGTGATCAGACCGGCGGCGGCGAGCGTGTCGTCGCGCTTGCGGATCTCTTGGTGAAGGGCGAAGCTGGTCCGGCCCAGGCGCCCGGGCCGAGTCGTGATCACAAGAAACTCGCCCTGACGGCACTCCTGGCGAAAATTGAGGTTCAGGTTCGCCGTCACGGTCACGGCCCCAAGCGCGAAAAGCCGGGCGTCGGGAAGCCCCTGACGCTCGTACCACTCCTCGCGCCCCCACTCCATGCAGTCGACGTACTTGGCGTAGTTCACGTGTCCGTTGACGTCAACCTCTGTCGGCCGGACGACGATTTCGAGCGCTGTCTCCGTGAGACAGACTGTGAAATTCCCGCTGATCAAGCAATGCGCTGGGTCGGGACCGCCGTTCGGCCGTTCCACTCGGGGACTTCTGCGCGAGTCAGTGTACCATAACACATCCCACCATTTAGCCAGCTCAATTGACAAGACCAGTGAAAGTCCGCGCAGAACTTGGTAGTATGCAAGCCCCTCCGCATCATGACGGGGGTCGACACGTGCTTCGGGACAGTAACGCTCGGGATGTCAAAGAGAGTGCCATCGCAGTCATCACCGGGAACGGTGGCGTGGACTCACCGGCACGATCGGCTCTGCGTTCGATCGTCGGGTGTCTGCACGAAGTAAAGTAACGACAAGGAGTTACGCAATATGTCACGATTGGTTGAAGTCACGGAACTGGCTCTCCGGGACGGTCACCAGAGCCTGCTCGCCACGCGGATGGCGACCGAAGACCTGGCCGGGGCCTGCGAGGACATCGATCAGGCGGGTTTCTGGAGTGTGGAATGCTGGGGAGGCGCCACCTACGACTCCTGCATCCGTTTCCTCAATGAGGACCCGTGGGAACGGCTGCGCACGTTTCGCAAGCTGATGCCCAATACCCGCCTGCAGATGCTGCTGCGGGGCCAGAACCTGCTGGGCTACCGTCACTACGAGGATACGGTCGTCGATCGCTTCGTGGACAAATCGGCCGAGAACGGGATAGACGTCTTCCGCGTCTTCGACGCGCTCAACGACGTGCGGAACATCCAGCGCGCGCTCGACGCGGTACGCCGCACGGGCAAGCACGCCGAGGGCACGATCTGCTACACGACCTCGCCGCTGCACACGGTCGAGAAGTTCGTGGAGATGGCCCAGCGGCTCAAGGAGATGGGCTCGGACTCGATCTGCATCAAGGACATGGCGGCCCTGCTAAGGCCGCAGCCGGCCTACGACATCGTCAAGGGCATCAAGGAGCAGTGCGGCAAGGATACGCTCGTTCACGTGCATGTTCACTCCACCACGGGCGTCACGATGGTCAGCCTGATGAAGGCGATCGAGGCGGGCGCCGACATCGTCGACACGGCGATCTCCTCGCTCAGCCTTGGCCCCGGGCACAACCCCACCGAGGCCCTGGTCGAGATGCTCCAGGGCACTGGCTACACCACCCGGCTGAAGAAGGACCGCCTGCTCAAGATCAAGGATCATTTCGCCAAGGTCCGTCCCCGGTACGCGGCTTTCGAGTCCAAGATCATCGGGGTCGAGACCGAGATCTTCGATAGCCAGATTCCCGGCGGCATGATCTCCAACATGGAGAGCCAGCTCAAGCAGCAGGGGGCCGGCGACCGGATGAAAGAGGTGCTCGCCGAGGTGCCCAGGGTGCGCCAGACCGCGGGTTATCCGCCACTGGTGACGCCCACCAGCCAGATCGTCGGCACCCAGGCCGTGTTCAACGTGCTCATGGGCCCCTACAAGGCGCTTACCGGCGAGTTCGCCGACCTGATGCTGGGCTACTACGGCGAGACGATAGCCCCGCGTGATCCGGCAATCATCGAGGCAGCCACCAAGCACGCCAAGAAGGAGCTGATCACCAACCGGCCGGCCGATCTGCTCAAGCCCGAGTGGGACGAGCTGCGGGCCCAGGCGCTCGCGCTCAAGGGATGCAACGGGACCGATGAGGATGTCTTGACCTACGCCATGTTTCCCCAGGTCGCCCCCAAGTTTTTCGGCACGCGGGCCGATGGCCCCAAGAACGTGGGCAAGGCCGTCGCCGACGCCGCCGGAGCCGCCGCCAAGCCGGCCGACGGCCAGGCCAAGCCGGCCGACGGGAAGGGGCCGATCACCTGCCCCGTCACCTACGAGATCAAGATCGGTGAGGTTTCGCACAAGGTGATCGTACAGCCCGCGTGAGCTGTGAAAGGAAAGGCCGCTGATGAGTGCCAAGAAAAAGACGATCGAGGACCTGATCCGAGACCTCCACGCCAAGAGAGCAGAACTGGAGCAGGGGGGTGGCCCCGACCGCCAGGCCAAGCAGAGGGAGGAAGGAAAGCAAACGGCGCGCGAGCGCGTTGATGCCCTGGTCGATGCCGGCAGCTTCGAGGAGGTGGGCCTGTTCGCACAGCACCGGCAAACCCTCTTCGGCATGGCCGGCAAGGAGGTTCCCGCCGATGGAGTGGTCACCGGCGCGGCCGCGATCGACGGCCGGCTAGTCCACCTAGCCAGTCAGGACTTCACCGTCCTGGGCGGCTCGGCGGGTGAGCTCCACAGCCACAAGGTCGCCGACGTGATGGAACTGGCGCTGCACACCGGCAGCCCGTTCATCTTCATCAACGACTCGGGGGGAGCCCGCGTCCAGGAAGGCATCGACTCGCTTTCGGGCTATGGCCGGGTCTTCTTCACCAATGTCGAACTTTCCGGGGCCGTTCCCCAGATCTCCTTGATCTGCGGGCCCTGCGCCGGCGGTGCGGCCTACTCGCCGGCCTTGACAGACTTCATCATCATGACCCGCAAGGCCCGGATGTTCATCACCGGGCCCCAGGTCATCAAGCAGGTCACCGGCGAGCAGATCACCGCCGAGGCACTCGGCGGCGCCGATGCGCACATGATGCACTCCGGGGTGATTCACTTCATCGCCGAGGACGACGTGGAGGCCGTCCAGATTTGCAAGCGCCTGCTCAGCTTCCTGCCCTCGAACAACCTGGAAGAAGCCCCCCGCTTGCCCCATGACAACAACGTCGACCCCAACCCCGCGCTGAACAACATCGTGCCCGTCGAGGTGAAGCGCGGATACGACATGCGCGACGTGATCTGCGGCATCGTGGACCAGGCGGACTTCCTCGAGGTCCAGGCCGGCTATGCACCAAACATGGTCGTCGGCTTCGCGCGGATTCTGGGCCGCACGATCGGGATCATCGCCAACCAGCCCGCAGTGCACTCCGGCGCCATCGACATCAACGCGTCGATCAAGTCGAGCCGGTTCATCCGCTTCTGCAACGCGTTCAACATTCCGCTGGTCACGTTCGTGGACGTGCCCGGATTCCTGCCCGGCGTGCAGCAGGAGCATGGCGGGATTATTCGCAACGGCGCCAAGATGCTCTTCGCCTATTCGGCGGCCACAGTGCCCAAGATTCAGATCGTTCTCCGCAAGTCCTACGGCGGCGCACATCTGGCGATGTGCTCGAAGGACCTGGGGGCCGATCGCGTCTTTGCTTGGCCAACCGCCGAGATCGCCGTCATGGGGGCCGAAGGCGCCGTCGAGATCGTCTTCCGCAAGGAGGTGGACGCAGCCGACGACAAGCCCGCGCGTCGCGCCGAGCTGATCGAGAAGTACCGCTCGACCTTCTCGACCCCCTACGTCGCGGCTGGCCGCCGCCTGGTCGATGATATCATCGAGCCGGCCGATACGCGCAAGCACCTGGCGCAGGCCCTGGAATACCTTCAAACCAAGCGCGATCACCGGCCGCCGAAGAAACACGGCCTGATCCCACTGTAATCGGGAGGCTGCCATGAAATCGGATACAGTGGATCTGACCAACGTGGTCGACGCCCTCGAGGGTCTCAGCCGGGAGTTAAGTCGTCTGGGCGAACGCGTGGCCGCGCTCGAAGCGGCTGCCGCATCGCCTGTTCCCACGGCCGCAACGGTCAAGAAAGAGCCCGAGACAAAGGCTCCCAGGCTCGCCCCATCGCCACCCCCCGCTCAACCGGCTGTCGCGGAGGGGCTCAGCGAAGAGCTCATCCTGGTGATCGGCGCAGCCATCGCGGCCTTCCTCGGCAAGAAGGCCCACATCCGCCAGATTCACCTGATCGGTTCTGCCGTGTGGGCCCAGCAGGGCCGCGTCACGATCCAGGCATCGCATGCCCTTTCGGTTCATTCGGCGAGGAGCTAGCTTTGAAACTCAAGATCACAGTGGATGGGAAACTGTACGAAGTCAACGTCGAGATCTTCGAGCCGGAACAGCCCCATCCTGGTTATTATTCGCCTCCCGGGCAAACGCGCGTTCCGGCCGCCGCGCCCGTCGCCCCGCCCGCGGCTCGATCCTTGGGTGGCAGCGCTCCGGTGGTCGCCGAGGGCAAGGTCTGTCGCAGCCCCTTCTCCGGCACCGTGTCCAAGATCTCGGCCCAGGCCGGGCAGACCATCCAGGTGAATGATGTCCTGCTGATCCTCGAGGCCATGAAGATGGAAACCGTGATCACGGCGCCCATTGCCGGCAAGGTCGCCAAGGTCAATGTTAACGTGGGCGACGCCGTCCAGCAGGGACAGGTTCTTGTCGAGTTCGATTGAAGCCTGGTCCGGCCGGAGGGTCTCTCGCCGGCCGATGCCGGATCCGGCATTGCGGTTCTCCCGTGCCGGCCCCTACAAGCAGGAGCAATCATGAAATCCGTCAAGGCAATCAATCACATCGGAATTGCCGTTCGTTCGATCGACGCCCAGCGTTCGTTCTACGAGCAGACTCTCGGAGCTGTGTACGAAGGCGTCGAGGAGGTCGCCGACCAGAAAGTCCGGGTCGGCTTCTTCCGGGTCGGCGACGTCCGCCTCGAACTGCTCGAGCCGTCCGACCCCTCGAGTACGATCGCGGCTTTCATCGACAAGAAAGGCGAGGGGCTGCACCACGTCGCCTACACCGTCGAGGACATCGAGGCGCGCATCGGCGAGCTCAAGCAGACGGGGGTGCGGATGATCGACGAGTCGCCTCGCCCCGGCGCTCATCACACGCGGATCGCCTTTGTCCACCCCAAGAGCTCATGCAGCGTTCTCACCGAGCTGTGCGAGCCCGTTGCGGGGCACGGGCCGGCCGAGGACTAGCCCCAAAACAAGCGTAATATAATAATCAACCTATATTCAAATGAAGCAAACATATGTTTTGTCTGATAACGTACCTTCTACCACCCGGGGTTGCCGCCCCCGAGAGCCGCCGCCAAA
>JBEKTN010000200.1:0-15156 GCA_049516015.1 Isosphaeraceae bacterium
GCGGTCGGCACTGAACGGACGTCCGGTAGAGATTAGTAGAGGTTTTGAAGTTTCGCACCACAGTTCTGCGGTCGGCGAGGCCCTCCAGAGCGTCACAGCGCCGGCCGAGGATTGGGTTTGTTCTCCTGCTTGATTTCGCCTTTTGTCGCGTTAAGTAGTTATCTGCCAACAACTAACGCCCGAGCGAATTGGCTTTGTTCGGCGCTTTTCTGTCACTGCGAGCTTCTTGACTTCGGCTTCACTGACCGCACGCCACCATTCCCACGCCACCCGCCACCTACAACTCGCCACCCACGCCGCCGTCCGCCGGGGCCAGCGGGTTTAGGCCGGGCACAGACCTTCCCCCGCTGGCTACTGCCATCCACCGACAGCCGAATTGACAAAAAGCGAACGGGGCCCGATCTCGACGAGCGTCCCCTCTTTGTCAGTATGTCACCGAACCGGGCGATCGCTTCGGGCGAATCCAACTTTTCCTCCCACTCGCCGCCGACCGACCGTTGACCATTCGTTCGTGGCCGGAGGCATTCAACACCAGGGGCTCCAGTCGTTCCTTCCGGATGCCCAGCAGTCACAATGCTTATCCTCATCTTGTCCCTCGCAACCAGGAAACGCCGCGAAAACCGCTCCGTGATTGCGAACACTCACCAGCTCGACTAAGCTAAAGCGTGTGTTGATGGTCGATGACTGAACCATCGGTTGCTCACCTGGCGGACGACGTCCGATCGGCGGGAGCATGACCACGCTCGAGCAAATCACGCCCGACAGCTCGATCGCCGGGATCGTCCCGGACGGCCTCGTGACCGTGGTCGCCGTCAAGTGGATTGGGACCGTCGCTCTTGAGGTCACCTATCGGGACGCCGCGGGCCGTCTCGGAAGTGAGCTGCTTTACCGGGACCGCGAGCCAACGCTCACCGTGGCAACACACGGTAAGCCCTGGAGCTTCGACGGGGACGGGGCACTGTTTCGGCTCGTCTCAGAGGCACACAGGATCAGCCTCGCCCACCTGTTTGATCCACTCCTCGCGGTGCATACCTCGCTCGTCGAGCCGTTGCCTCACCAGATCACGGCCGTTTATGAGGAAATGCTGGCGCGGCAACCCCTGCGCTTCCTCCTCGCCGATGACCCGGGCGCCGGCAAGACGATCATGACCGGGCTCTTCATCAAAGAGTTGATGGCACGAGGGGACCTGAGTCGCTGCCTCATCGTCAGTCCCGGGAGTCTCGTCGAGCAGTGGCAGGACGAGATGGACAGCCGGTTTCATATCCCCTTTGAGATCATGACGAACGACAAGCTCGAAGCGGCACGGACCGGCAACTGGTTCCAGGAAAACCCGCTCGTGATCTGTCGGCTGGACAAGCTGAGCAGGAATGCTGACGTTCAGGCCAAGCTGGAGCAGACCAACTGGGACCTCATCGTCTGCGACGAGGCGCACAAGATGAGTGCGACTTACTTCGGAAGCGAGGTCAAATACACGAAGCGCTACCGGCTCGGGCAGCTCCTGGCCGGCTTGACCCGGCATTTCCTGCTCCTGACTGCCACACCGCACAACGGCAAGGAGGCGGACTTCCAGCTCTTCATGGCCCTGCTCGACGGCGACCGGTTCGAAGGCAAGTTCCGAGACGGGGCCCATCTGGCTGATCCCTCGGATCTCATGCGTCGCCTGGTCAAGGAAAATCTCCTCAAGTTCGACGGCACGCCGCTCTTCCCGGAGCGGATTGCCTACAGCGTCACGTACTCGTTCTCCAACCCGGAGGCCGGCCTCTACCGGCGCGTCACCGAGTACGTCCGCGAGGAGTTCAACCGGGCCGATGACCTGGAGAACGAAGGAAGGCGGGGAACCGTCGGGTTCGCTCTCACGATTCTCCAGCGCCGGCTGGCATCGTCACCTGAGGCCATCCTGCAATCGCTCAGACGGCGTCGCGAGCGGCTGGAGAAGCGACTCCGCGAGGAGCAACTCCTGAAACGTGGTGCGGAGGCCCGGCTCGCCGCCGACACCGGCCTGCCCTCGCTGACCCCGGACGACATCGAGGAGATCGAGGAGGCCCCCGACGCCGAGGTCGAGGAGACCGAGGAGCGAATCCTCGACCAGGCGACCGCCGCCCGGACGATCGCCGAGCTGCGAGCCGAGATCGCGACACTGGCTGATCTGGAAAAGCCTGCGCTGAAGGTTCGTCAATCTGGCACCGATCGAAAGTGGGACGAGCTCTCCAAGCTGCTCCAGAACAATGCCGAGATGTTCGACGCCCACGGTCATCGCCGCAAGCTCGTCATCTTCACCGAGCATCGTGACACCTTGAACTACCTGGCGGAATGTATCCGCGCCCTCATCGGCCGGCCGGAGGCCCTGGTGACGATTCACGGAGGGATCGGGCGCGAGGACCGGCGTAAGGCACAGGCATCGTTCACTCAGGACAAGGACGTGGGGATCCTGGTCGCCACCGACGCGGCCGGAGAGGGCATCAACCTTCAGCGCGCCCACCTGATGGTCAACTACGACCTTCCCTGGAACCCCAACCGGCTGGAACAGCGGTTCGGCCGGATCCACCGCATCGGCCAGACCGAGGTTTGCCATCTGTGGAACCTGGTGGCCAAGGACTCCCGTGAAGGCGAAGTCTACCATCGCTTACTCGAAAAGTTGAACGAGGAGCGTGAGGCACTCAAGGGCCAGGTGTTCGACGTCCTGGGCGAGCTCACCTTCGAGGACCGTCCTCTCCGCGAGCTCCTGCTCGAGGCCGTTCGCTATGGCGATCGCCCCGAAGTCAGAAACCGCCTATTCCAGGTGGTCGACAAAGCTCTCGATCGCGAGCAACTTCAGAAGCTGATCGAGGGCCGTGCCCTGACCAACGACACGATGGACGTCTCTCGTGTGCGGGCGATTCGTGAGGACATGGAGCGAGCCGAGGCGCGACGCCCTCCAGCCCCACTTCATCGCCAGCTTCTTCCTTGAGGCGTTCAAGGGCCTCGGCGGCACCGTCCAGGAGCGTGAGACGAAGCGGTACGAGATCAAGCACGTGCCGTCATTGATCCGGAATCGCGACCGGCAGATCGGCCGCGGCCAGCCGGTTCTCCTGCGCTACGAGCGCATCACCTTCGAGAAGCCGCTCATCAACCCTGCTGGCAAGCCTCTCGCCGATTTCGTCTGCCCGGGTCATCCCCTGCTCGACGCGACCCTGGACCTGGTGCTCGAACGTCATCGCGACTTGCTGAAGCGCGGCACCGTGCTTGTGGACGAGAGCGACCAGGGCGAGGAAGTGCGGCCCTTGCTCTACCTCGAGCACACGATCCAGGACGCTCGCACGGACCGGGCGGGTAACCGGCGGACCGTCTCGAAGCGGCTTCAGTTCGTCGAGATCACGGGCCAAGGCCAAGCAAGAAGCGGGGGCTACGCCCCGTTCCTTGACTACCGGCCTCTCACCGAGCAGGAAAGAGACGCCTTCGCGACGTTCGCTCTTCCCGACTGGATTCGCAGGAACCTCGAGAGCCAGGCGCTGGAGTATGCCGCCATTCACCTTGTTCCTGAGCACCTTCGAGAGGTCCGCCGCCGCAAGGAGGAGCTGATCACCAAGACGCTAGCAGCCGTGAAACAGCGGTTGACCACCGAAATCAACTACTGGGACCATCGGGCCTCCAGGCTCAATGAGCGGGAGCTCGCGGGCCGTACAAACGCCAAGCTCAATTCCGGCCTGGCTCGCCAGCGTGCCGACGAGCTCGCCGCCCGGCTCCAGAAACGGACGGCCGAGCTGGAGCAAGAGCGCAGGCTCTCAGCCCTGCCTCCTGTTCTGCTCGGCGGAGCGCTGATCGCGCCGGTTGGACTCCTGCGCAGACTCCGGGGACAGCAATTCGATATTCCTCCGACCTTCGCCCAGGAGACCGAGCGGAGCGAGATGCTGGCGATGGCAGCGGTCATGAGGGCCGAGCGCGAGCTTGGTTTCGAGCCTCGCGACGTGAGCGAGGAAAACCGGGGCTACGACGTCGAGTCTTCCATCCCGGGCACCGGGAAACTGCGGTTCATTGAGGTGAAGGGGCGTGTGGTGGGAGCCAGGACAGTCACCGTCACCAAGAACGAGATCCTCACAGCGCTCAACAAGCCGGAGGATTTCTTCCTGGCGATCGTGACGATAGACTCAAATGGTCCGACAGTACCTCAGTACCTTCGCTGCCCTTTTCAGCGCGAGCCCGACTTCGGGGTGACCAGCGTGAACTATGAATTGGCGGATCTACTCGCCCGCGCGGAAGAGCCGAGATGAAAAAAAACAGGCCGACGACCAAATGGTTTAGCCGGATCAAGCTCAACAACTGGCGAAACTTCACTCATGTCGACGTCGCACTCCAGGGCAGGGCTTTCCTGGTCGGCCCGAATGCATCTGGAAAATCGAACTTCTTGGATGTCTTCCGCTTCCTCCATGACATCGTCTCGGTAGGCGGGGGATTTCAAGAGGCAGTGCAAAAGCGAGGAGGCGTTTCGCGCCTACGTTGTCTCGCGGCCCGACGCTACCCAGACATTGTGATTCAAGTGGCGATCGGCAGCGAGAATTCGACCGCGATCTGGGATTACGAGATTCGATTCACGCAAGACAATCGTCAGCGTCCGACGATACGGACTGAACGAGTGATGCATGAAGGCCGGGTTGTGCTGGAACGCCCTGATGCACAGGACAAGCTTGATACCGAGCGCTTGACCCAGACATTCCTCGAACAGGTCAACGTCAACAAGGATTTTCGCGAGATCGTCGATTTCTTCGAATCCATTCGCTATCTCCACATAGTGCCCCAACTTGTGCGTGAACCAGAGCGATCCGTAGGCAGAAGGAACGATTCTTTTGGGGGAGATTTTCTCGAGCAAATCGCACGCACCCCGGAAAAGACGAGGAATGCCTGGCTAAGGAGAATCAAAGAGGCACTGACGGTTGCCGTTCCGCAGCTCAAAGAACTCGAGATGGTCAGAGATCCCCGCGGTACCCCGCATCTGCGGGGAAAGTATTCTCACTGGCGGCCCTCGGGAGCCTGGCAAACCGAGGAACAGTTCTCGGATGGCACCCTACGTCTGATGGGACTTCTCTGGGCGTTGCTCCAGGGATCTGGGCCTCTCTTGCTGGAGGAACCGGAACTCTCGCTCCATCCCGAAGTGGTTCGTCATGTCGCTCAGATGTTCGCCAGGGTGCAACGCCACAGTGGACGCCAGATTCTGGTGAGCACGCATTCGTACAACTTGCTTCAAGACGAGGGGATTGGACTCGACGAGGTTTTGCTTCTCGAACCGGGGGCCGAGGGATCGCTCGTTCGCTCGGCGGATTCCATCACAGATATCCGTCTGATGCTGGAAGGTGGGGTCAGCATGGCCGACGCGGTTATCCCTCGGACTCGTCCCGAGAAGGTCCACCAGATGACATTCTTCGGAACCTGATGCAGTGTCTTCCCAAGCTGCGATTCTCATCTATGGGGCTACCGAGGGTCCGACAGACGAAGCGGTCCTCAAACGGCTGCTGGCGGAGGCCGGTGCAGTGCCTGTTGCGGTTTACGGCCAGAATGGTAAACAAAGTCTGAGGCGTGACGCCCGCGGATATAATAACGCAGCGATGTATGCTTCCTGGTTTGTCCTTGTCGATCTTGACCAGGATGCGCCATGTCCCTCGGCCCTCCGCGAGGAATGGTTGCCCGAGCCTGCGCGGAGGATGTGTTTCCGCGTTGCCGTGCGTGAGGTCGAGGCTTGGCTTCTGGGCGACCGCGAGCGGATTTCGGCGTTCCTTGGGATCGGTACCATCAAAGTGCCCAGAGATCCTGAGACACTTGTTGATCCCAAGCGGACCATGGTCGACCTGGCTCGCCAGTCACGCCGGCGCGACATCCGCGAGGACATGGTGCCTCGACCGGGGAGCGGACGCTTGGTTGGACCGGCCTATACCTCTCGTATGATCGAGTTCGCCACGGACTCAGGTCGATGGAGACTCGAGGTGGCCGCCGAAAATTCCCGGAGCCTCGGGCGCTGCCGGAATGCCTTGAAACGACTCATCCACGGAGACTCCTGACTTGACTCCTCGCAAGAAGCTGATCGAAGTCTCCCTCCCCCTCGAGGCGATCAACAAGGCCTCGGCGAAGGAGAGTCGATCTGGTGAGCACCCGAGCGTGCTGAGCTTGTGCTGGTCGAGGCGTCCGCAGGCGGCTTGCCGGTTGCTCTGTTCATCGCCGGTGGAGAACGAGGAACCCACACTCCAGCCGGACTTCGGGGCAACGAGCGCGAAATACAAACTGCCCGCCATGCCAGCGCAATCCCACGAGCCGACATGAGCAAGATGCCCAAGAAAACCACTGCGAGAGCGATTCCCAAACGTTCCGGGACGGATCGCACATCGACGGCCGGGTTCGAGGCTGTGCTGAGCCTGATCGACGCCGCGAAGGTGCGGGCCGTCGCCGCCGTCAACGCGACCCTGATCGAGCTCTACTGGAGCATCGGCCAGCACATCAGCCGGAAGACCGTCGAGGAAGGCTGGGGGCAGGGCACGGTCGAGGACCTGGCCGAGACCATCCGGCAGCGCTACCCCACGATGAGGGGCTTCTCCGCGCGCAACCTCTGGCGGATGAAGCAGTTCTACGACACCTACCGCGGCCAGCCAAAACTGTCAACACTGGTGACAGAATTGTCCTGGAGCCACCACCTGGCTATCATGAGCCGTTGCAAGCGAGACGAGGAGCGGGAATTCCATCTCCGCCTCGCCACCCGGGAACGCTGGTCGTTCCGGGAGCTGGAGCGTCAGCTCGCCGGGGCCTTGTTCGAGCGAGTGGTCCTGTTGCCGCCAAAACTGTCAACACTGTTGACAGAATTGCATCCGGGCGCCGCCGAGGTCTTCAAGGATGCCTATCTCGTGGAGTTTCTCGACCTTCCTCCCAGGCATTCCGAGACCGATCTGCAGCGGGGCCTGGTCGAGCAGCTCAAGCAGTTCCTGATCGAGCTGGGCCGCGACTTCTGCTACGTTGGCAGCCACTACCCGATCCAGGTTGGCGGGCGGGATTTTGCTCTCGACCTGCTCTTTTTCAACCGCGCCCTCAACTGCCTGGTCGCGTTCGAATTGAAGGTCGTCGAGTTCGAGCCCGAGCATCTCGGCAAGCTCCAATTTTACCTGGAGGCCCTCGACCGCGACGTGAAGAAGCCGCACGAACAGCCGTCGATCGGCGTGCTCCTCTGCGCCACCAAGAACCATGAGGTCGTCGAATATGCCCTGAGCCGGGCGATGTCGCCTGCGCTCGTGGCGGAGTACCAGACCCGATTGCCCGACAAGAAGCTCCTGCAAGCCAAGCTCCACGAATTCTATGAGCTGGCGAGGCAGAATGCGCCGTTGCCGGACCTCAGAACCGAAGCGAAAACCAAAAAGCGAAAATGACGAACTACCGCAAGAAGCTGATCGAAGTCTCCCTCCCCCTCGAGGCGATCAACAAGGCATCGGCGAAGGAGAAGTCGATTCGTCATGGGCACCCGAGCACCCTGCACTTATGGTGGGCCAGGCGGCCGCTGGCGACCTGCCGGGCGGTGCTGTTTGCCTCGCTGGTGGATGACCCCGAGAGCGATCCGGACGCGGCCAAGCTCTCCGGCGAGACGCGCGAGCAATGGATCGGTCAGGAGCGGTCCCGGCTGCACCGGCTGATCGAGGAAATGGTTCCCTGGGAGAACTCGAACAACGCCGTCATCATCCGTGCCGCGCGGACCGAGATCGCCCGATGCGTGGCCTCGCTCAAGGTGGAACGCGGGGAGCTGAAGCGCGAGGAGTCGTTGCCTGGCGGAGAAACGGTCGGTTCGCTCGTGAGCAAAGGCCGGGTGCAGATCAACGCGCAAGGCATCATCGAGGATCGGCGCCTGCCCAATGCGGAGTCGGTCAACGCCTTCCTGGAGCAGCACGCCCCACCGGTGCTGGACCCCTTCTGCGGCGGCGGGTCGATCCCCCTCGAAGCCCAGCGGCTGGGGCTTCGAGCTTATGGCAGCGACCTGAATCCTGTGGCGGTGCTCATCACCAAGGCTCTGATCGAAATCCCGCCGAAGTTCGCCGCACGTGAGCCGATCAATCCAGCGTGGCAGGCCAAGTCCACCCAGGAGAAGGCTCTCGTGAGGTGGGAGCATGCCCAGGGGCTAGCAGAGGACGTCCGCTATTACGGCAGGTGGATGCGCGACGAAGCCGAGAAGAGGATCGGCAAGCTCTATCCCAAGGTGAAGATCACCCAAGAGATGACCAAGGATCGGCCGGACCTGAAGGGGTACGTCGGTCAGGAATTGACCGTTATCGCGTGGCTGTGGGCGCGGACTATACCGAGCCCGAACCCGGCTTGCCACGGCGCCCACGTGCCCCTCGTCCGTTCCTACTGGCTTTCGACGAAGAAGGGCAAGGAAGTATATGTCCGCCCAGTCGTCGACCACGAGAAGAAGACATTCCGCTTTGAAGTCAGGGTAGGCATGCCGGAGGATGACTTTGATCCGCGGAAAGCCACAGTGGTTCGCAGGGGTGCGGCATGCCTCTTGACTGCTGCCCCGATTTCATTCGATCACGTTCGGGCTGAAGGCAAAGCTGGGCGCATGAGATCCAAGTTGATGGCAATCGTCGCTGGAGCTACCCACGGACGAGTCTACCTTCCGCCGGACGAAGTGCATGCCCAGATTGCTGAATCTGCGGATCCGCATGACTATCCCGTCACAGACCTTCCGAAGCAAGCCCTGTCCATGCGAGTGATGCTTTATGGCATGGATAAACACTACAAACTGTTCACCCCTCGCCAGTTGGTTGCCCTTACGACGCTAAGCGACTTGGTGCAAAAGGCACGCGAGCGGATGCTGGTTGATTCAAGGCATGCTCGAGCGTTTGGCGAAGACGGTTCCCTTGTTGATGGTGGCAAAGGCCCAGACGCCTATTCAGATTCGATCGCGACTTATTTGGGCTTCGGGGTAAGCAAGACTGCCGATTACAACAGCAATCTTGTGAGCTGGATCACACAGCGCGATCAAGCAAGAAGTACATTCAGTAAGCAAGCCCTTCCGATGATCTGGGACTATTGCGAGGTCAATCCCTTTGCACATGCGGCCGGTGATCCAATCATTTCTCTGGACGGAATCTCGGAGGTGATCGAATCGCTTGTGCCTTGCGTGGAAGGCAGTGCTCGACAGTTAGCTGCATCGTCGACGATTAAGAATGATGTTGAGCCTTTGCTATCTACCGATCCGCCGTACTACGACAACATTGGATACGCTGACCTTAGCGACTTTTTTTATGTATGGCTACGGCGGTCTCTGAAGTCCACCTACCCATCCCTCTTCGCGACAGCATTGACGCCTAAGGCACAAGAGCTCATCGCCACGCCTTATCGCCATGACGGCAGCAGAGAGAAGGCCCAAGCTTTCTTTGAAAATGGGCTGGGGCAAGCATTCATCCGTATGAAGGAGGCTCAAACGGCCGATTTCCCGCTTACTGTCTACTACGCTTTCAAACAGTCGGAGACGGAGGAGGACGACGGCGATGACGACGCGCCTGAAAACCCGCAAACCGCGTCGACCGGCTGGGAAACGATGCTCGTCGGCCTGATCCGCTCCGGCTTCAGCATAACCGGCACATGGCCAGTGCGCACCGAGCGAACTGCTCGCAGTGTCAGCCTCGGCACCAATGCCCTGGCCTCGTCAATCGTCCTGGTTTCACGGCCGCGTTCCTCCGATGCCTCGCTGGCCACGCGGAAGGAATTCATGAACGCACTCCGACGGGAGCTACCGGATGCGCTGAAGAATCTGCAGTCCGGCAACATCGCCCCCGTTGATCTGGCGCAAGCCACCATCGGACCCGGCATGGCCGTGTTCACGCGCTATGGCAAGGTGATCGAATCGGACGGCTCGCCAATGACCGTCCGAACCGCTCTCGGCATCATCAACCAAGTGCTCGACGAAGTTCTCGCCGACCAAGAGGGTGAGTTCGACGCCGATACCCGCTGGGCGCTCGCCTGGTTCGATCAGTACGGAGCCCAGGAGGGGCCTTTCGGGGACGCTGAGACATTCTGCAAGGCCAAGAACACCGCCATCAACGGCTTGGTCGAAGCCGGAGTCGTGAAGGCGAAGGGTGGCAAAGTGCAGCTCACAGGGCGATCACAACTACCGAAGGGCTGGGACCCGACTCGGGACAAGCGGCTGACCGTCTGGGAAACGACCCAGCATCTGATTCGCACACTCGAGAACGACGGCGAGCCGGCCGCCGCCGCGCTGATGAACAAGCTCGGGGGCGTAGCCGAGACGGCTCGGGACCTAGCTTATCGTCTCTACGCGATCTGCGAACGCAAGAAGTGGGCCGAGGAGGCGCTGGCGTATAATGGCCTGGTCATCGCCTGGCCCGAATTGACGAAGCTCGCGCGTTCGCAAGGGCCACGAATCCGGCAAGAACAGGGGGAATTCTTTTAGGAGGGGACATGCCGCTCGAGTACGAGAATCGCATGGGGCACTTGTATTACCTCCACGAGGGGAAGACCCGCACCGGGAAACCCCGCTATTACGTGAGCCGGAGCCTCGAGGGCAACCCCATCGAGTCGGTCCCCGAGGGCTACGAGATCCATGAGCTTCCCGAGAGAGCCCAGGTCGTGCTCCGCAAGGTCACACATACCGCGATCAAACCGTTTGAACGCGAGCAGGTGGAACAAGGCCTTCGTCGGTACGGAGGCCTCAACCACTTCGTCGTCGATGTGCAGGAGCACAGCCTGGTCGTCTATCTCCCCTTGATGAGCGAGGCCGAGTGCGCGGAGATTGTCGCGGACCTGGCCGGCCCCATGCTCCTGAGCACATCGCGACGACTCGATGAAAAACGCGAGCGGCTGCTCAGGCGTTCGCCCTACGAAAAAATGCTTCGCTTCGTTCTCACAAGCCCCGACCGCCGGCTCTTCAGAGCCGAACGATGGTGTTATCGGGGCTCCATCAATTGCTGGATTTCCCTGCATGACTCCGCCCCGCTGGGCGATCTCGTCAAGAAACATGCTGTCCACCTGGGGACAGACAGCCTCTTCGAACTGATGTAGGCTCGAGCATGGCAATGGCCGCGTGATCGCCTGGCCGGAACTGGCGAAGCTTGCTCGCACCGAGCGGAGCCGGGGCGGCTCGAGTCAGCAAGAGCTGTTCTGATATTTTAGCCCGGAAAGGAGAACGAAAGATGAAGTTCTCGCGCATCACGGTGAACCCCCTCCAGATGGGAGGGGTCCCTTGTATCCGAGGTCTGCGCATCCCCGTCGCCACCATCGTGAGCATGGTGGCTGAGCAGATGACTCCAACGGAAATCCTGGCGGGCTATCCCGACCTCGAGGCAGAGGATATCCCAGAGGCGCTGCTCTTCGCCGCTGAGACAGGATTCATTCACTCCCCATTTCCGGCACTCCTTGACGCGTGAGAGAAGGACAGCCATGGCGATTACCAATCGCGACCGGGTAAGCAAGGGACTCGAGCTCATGGCGGCCGGGCTTCGGCCGTTCGTGGAGCGGGAGTTGGAGTCTGGCTTAGGGCCTTCGTGGAAGACCACCGGCCGGGAGTCGTCACAGAAAGTCAACTGGAACGACCCCCAGACGCTCCTCGGCGCGATGCTCGATCACTGGAATACCGTCTTCCGCGATTCCCTGGGCCAGGTCGAGCGGAGCCTGGTGAACGAGCTCAAGGTCGTCCGCAATCAGTGGGCCCATAACGCACAATTCAACTCCAACGACGCCGTCCGTGCCCTCGACTCGATGGAGCGACTTCTGAGCGCGGTCTCGGCAGGCGACCAGGCCACGGAGGTCGGCAAGATCCGCATGGACCTGATGCGGGTCGTCTTCGACGAGCAGCGCCGGCAGGAGATGCGCAAGAGGTCGTTCCAGCCGACCGAGGGCAAACCTCAAGGTGGCCTGAAGACCTGGAGAGAGGTAGTCACGCCCCATCCCGATGTCGCCTCGGGCCGCTATCAGCAGGCCGAGTTCGCCGCCGATCTCTGGCAAGTCTATCAGGGCCAGGGCTCCGACGAATACAAACACCCCACCGAGTTCTTCCGCCGAACCTTCCTCACCGAGGGCCTCAGCCGATTGCTCTCCCAGGCCCTCCTTCGCATGGCCGGAGCGGGCGGCGATCCAGTCGTCGAGCTTCAGACCAATTTCGGCGGCGGCAAGACCCACTCGGAACTGGCCCTCTATCATCTCTTCTCCGGCACGTCCCCCGGCGCCCTACCGGGAGTCGAAGAGCTGCTCAAGGAAAGCTCGGTCCCGATCGCCCGCAACGTGAAGCGAGCGGTTTTCGTCGGGACCCAGATCTCTCCCGGACGGCTGCACCAGAAACCCGACGGGACCGTGGTCCTCACCCTCTGGGGCGAGATCGCCTGGCAACTCGGGGGTAAGGCCGGTTACGATCTGGTTCGCGAGGATGATGAACGGGGAACCAACCCGGGCGACACCCTCACAAAGCTGTTCAACACGTACGCTCCCTGCCTCATCCTGATCGACGAATGGGTGGCTTACGCGCGACAACTCCACGGCAAGGCCGACCTGCCGGCCGGCACGTTCGACACCCAGTTCACGTTCGCCCAGGCGCTCAGCGAGGCCGTCAAGGCCGCAAAACAGACCCTTCTGGTCGTCAGCATCCCCGCCTCGGAAAGCCCCCACCAGCGCGCCGACCACGGCGTAACCGACATCGAAGTCGGCGGCGAACGCGGCCGGGAAGCCCTGGCTCGGCTCAAGAATGCCGTGGGACGGGTCGAGGCCTCCTGGCGGCCAGCCAGCCCGGACGAGGGGTTCGAGATCGTTCGCCGTCGACTCTTCCAGCCACTGACCGGTGAGCAGTACGTGGCCCGGGATGCCGTGGCGCGCGCCTTCTCCGAACTTTACGGGACCCAGCAGCAAGAGTTTCCGCTTGACTGCCGGGAGGCTGATTACGAGCGCCGGATCAAGATGGCGTACCCGATCCATCCGGAGCTCTTTGACCGCCTGTACAACGACTGGTCGACCCTGGACAAGTTCCAGCGGACGCGCGGCGTTCTCCGCCTGATGGCGGCCGTCATTCATTCCCTCTGGGAGCGCAACGACGCCAACCTGATGATCATGCCGGCTACCATTCCCGTCGATGACTCGCTGGTTCAGTTCGAGTTGACGCGGTACCTCGAGGACCAGTGGATACCCGTGATCAACAAGGACGTGGACGGCGCGACCTCGCTTCCACTGGCCCTCGATCGGGAGAATCCGAACCTCGGCCGCTATTCGGCATGCCGGCGCGTGGCGCGAACGATCTACATGGGCTCGGCCCCGGTCCAGAAGGCGGCCAATCGAGGCATCGACGAGCGACAAGTGAAGCTCGGCTGTGTACAGCCCGGCGAGACTGTCGCCACGTTTGGCGATGCGATCCGCCGCCTCACGGACAAGGCGACCTACCTCTATGTCGATGGGAAACGCTACTGGTACTCCACCCAGCCAACCGTCACCCGGCTCGCGGATGATCGGGCCGGCCAACTCTCCGACGACGACGTCGAGCAGGAGATTCAGCGCCGTCTGCGCGAAGAGGCCAGGACGCGGGGCGACTTCGCCAAGATTCATCCCTGCGTCGAGGGCGGCGACATCCCGGACGAAACCGAAGCCCGGCTGGTGATCCTCGGGCCGGCGCACCCGCACTCGGCACGCGATGCAAGTAGCGCGGCGAGGAAGGCAGCCGCTTCCATTCTCGAATCGAGGGGGAACAGCCCGAGGAACTACAAGAACACGCTCGTCTTTCTGGCCGCGGACACAACGCGTTTGCGAGAGCTGGAGCAGGCCGTGCGTCAGTTTCTGGCCTGGTCGTCGATCTGGGACGATCAGATCAAACTTAACCTGGACCAGTTCCAGTCCAGCCAGGCCGCGACCAGAAAGAAGACGGCCAACGAGACCGTCGATGCACGGATTCCGGAAACCTACCAGTGGTTGATCGTCCCGGGGCAGCCCGACCCCCAGGGGCAGCTCGAATGGACCGAGTATCGCCTTCAGGGCGAAGGAGCCCTGGCCAACCGGGCTTCCAGGAAGCTCAAGGCCGAGGAGCTTCTCATGGTCGACATGGGCGGAAGCCGGCTCCGCCACGAGATCGACCGGATCCCGCTCTGGCGAGGCGATCATGTCCCGATCCGGCAGCTTTGCGAAGACATGGCCCGCTATCTCTACCTCCCACGGATCAAGAACGAGGGCGTCATCCTCACCGCGATCCGCGACGCCACCGAGCGGCTCACGTGGAAGGAGGATGGCCTGGCCTACGCGGAATCCTGGGACGATCAGAAGCGGCGTTATTGTGCCCTGCGGGCCGGCCAACCCGGCCGTGTGGCCGCCGACCCCGGCAGCCTGCTCGTCAAACCGGAGGTCGCTGCCCCCCAGCTTGAAGCCGAGCAGCGCCCGGGGCCCGACTCAACGCCGGGCGGCAAGGGCGACGTCACCGGGACTCGGGGTGAAACTACGCCCCCCGCGGGGGGCGGCTCCAAGGCAGGAGGCGGCGTGACGCCTCAATTGCCTTTCCCGCCCGTTCTCCGTCGGTTCCATGGCTCCGTCGACCTCGACCCAATCCGTGCCGGAAACGACGCCTCCAAGATCGGCCTCGAGGTTCTCAGCCATCTCGCCGGCATCCTTGGCGCCAAGGTCCAGGTCACCCTCGACATCCAGGTCGTCCTGCCTGAAGGAGCTCCAGAGAAGCTCGTTCGCGACGTGACCGAGAACTGCCGGACTCTGAAGTTCAAGGAGTACGGCTTCGAAGAACTCTAGACGATCGAATAAAGGCGAGATACGGAGCGGCCCGATTCGCCTGCCCGTCAGGAGATGAAGCGCGGGCTATCAACGTAGATTGGCCCGGTCGCGGGTAGGATCAACGATCCCATGCGTCACGTTCCTCCTGGAACCGGCGCTCGACATCATCCCAGCTCGGTGCGCTACCTGGCCCACGCGGCAACCGATCGAGGAACTCCAGCAGCGACTGACCGGTCGGCGCCTCCGCCTGGCGTGGGACAACGATCACATCAACCTGCTGCCCCTCGTGAAGCTCCGGCACGCTGATCTCGATACGGCGTCCCGCCTAAACCCAATACCGTTTAACGAATCATAACCACTGACTCCTTAAAGGTTTTCTTCAAGGGTGGCTGTCGCCGATGCTGGGGGCGTTTCTTCTTCCATTTCGACATCTTTCGCTTGATTACC
>JBEKTN010000201.1:0-15014 GCA_049516015.1 Isosphaeraceae bacterium
ATTCATCGATGCCGGTGGTCGCTTTCGGTTGCCAGGTCTTCTGAAGAGGGGAGCGTCAGAGGAAAGTCGACCAGACGGTGTTTCATAAATGGACATTGCATCTATAGTGCCGATCAATATTGACCGGGCCCCCGGAGGGGTGGGCGGCTGTCGGCTTGGTCAGCCCAGCCTCTTTCAACAGGGGGTTGTGGGCGCGTTTGCTTGGGGTTTTGGGTTCTTAACCCCTGATTTTGGGGTCGGAAAGGGTCAGGAACTGGGTTTTTGACCGTTTCTAACCCGGGCTTGATCCTTCCAGAATCGGCTTGCCTATGGCCACAAGTCTTTGATACCAAATCGATTAGGTTGCGTCCCATGACCTTGTTCAACCACGTTTTTAATGCCAGACGCCTATAGTCATAAGACGATTAAAAACCCAGGCTGATGAGGGACTGGGCCCACAGCCGAAGGCTGGGGACTCCAGCCGACGAAGCTGGCTCTGTCGTTCTGAGTCAGCCCCCAGCCAGCAAGCTTGCGAACCTGTTCAGGATCGATGTTCGGGACCATGCTCTCGGCCTCGTCACGCAGCAGCTTGGCGGTCGCGTAACAGAGCACCCGCCGGTTGGGTGGCCTGGGCCACGAACGCCATTACTGAGGGAAGAGAGCGGCTGCGACGAGCAGGTACGCGACCGCAAGACAGTACCTTGATCGCCGGCATTTACTCGATTTCCGGGCGTACGCCGTTGGCGAGGTCGGAATTGAGGGATACAATGCCTGGTCGTGAACGCATTGATGGGGTGATCGTCGAAGGGGCACGGCTCGTGGTGCGGGAACTAGGGCGTTGACAGTCGAGCGATCGAAGCTGGTGATCCTGGGCATCGGTGACGAGGGACTGGGCGGGTTGACGGACCGAGCCCGGCAAATCCTCGCGGATTCCGACCTGATCGTGGGGACCGCGCCGATCCTGGCGCTGCTCGCATCGCTGCCGGGGCGCAAGGTCGTGCTCGAGCCCGAGATGTCCAGGGCGCTCGAGCAGGTGAAAGAGTCACTGCGCGCCCGCCAGCCGGTCCTGGTCAGCAGCGGCGACCCGCTGTTCTATGGCGTGGCGCGCTATCTCTGCGATCGACTGGGCAAGGACTGCTTCGAGATCTTGCCGCACGTCAGCAGCATGCAACTGGCATTCGCACGGGTCAAGGAGAGCTGGGAAGACGCCTACCTGACCAACCTGGCGGGGCGCCCCATCGAGGCCGTCCTCGATCGGATTCGCACGGCCGAGAAGGTCGGGCTGTTCTCCAGCGACGAGCTGACGCCCCCGCGCGTGGCTCGCGAGCTGCTGCTACGGGGAATCGACTATTTCCGGGCTTACGTCTGCGAGAACCTGGGTTCCCCCGACGAACGGGTCACCCAGGCCGAGCTCGCCGACCTGGCGACGATGGAGTTCAATGCCCTCAACGTGCTGATCCTGGTGCGCCAGCCGAACCGGCCCGATCGAGCCAGCAGGGCCAGCAAGCATCGCCTCTTCGGCAATCCCGACGAGGCGTTCGCCCAGACCAAGCCCAGGCGGTGCCTGGTCACCCAGGCAGAGGTCCGCGCCGTGGCGCTGGCGCAGCTCGACATCCGCGCGACCAGCACCGTGTGGGACATCGGCGCGGGCTCCGGATCGGTGTCCATCGAGGCCGCCCAGCTTGCGTACCTGGGAATGGTCTACGCCATCGAGCCCGAGCCGGCCGATATCGCGCTGATCCAGGCCAACGCCGAGTCGTTCGGCGTGCCCAACGTCCGTCCCGTACTCGGCCGCGCGCCCGAAGTGCTGGCGAGCTTGCCAGAGCCGGACGCGGTGTTCGTGGGCGGGACCGGCCGCCAGCCGGACCACGTCATCACCGCCGCCTATCATCGGCTCTGTCCCGGCGGCAGCCTCGCCGTCAACGTCGCGACCATCGAGGGCCTGGCCTCGGCGTATCAGATCTTGAAAGGGCTGGCCGGCGGGGTCCGGGTCTGGAACCTGGGCGTCTGGCGAGGTATCGAGCAGATGGAACGCTTGCGCTTCGAGGCGGTGCCTCCCACGTTCCTCCTGGCGGTCAACAAGCAGGATCAAGGCGATGATTGAACTCCAAGGAGAAATCGAATTGCAACGCACCCTCCGATACAGGCTCAGCGCCCGGCACCTGGAACCGCACTGAGCCTGGATGTTCGAGCCATTCCAGAAAACGAGATGGCTCGCGTATTGTGAGTCCGCGATCCGTCGATCTATCATCTAACTCATGATGCTTTAGGCGTTGTGGCCGCTCGGAGGGATAGGCAAGCGAATGTCCGAACTGGCAGAGCAGGAACTCGATCTGATCGCAGTGGGAGCGCATCCCGACGACGTCGAGATTGCCTGCGGCGGAACGCTCGCCCGACTGGTGCGCAAGGGCTACGCGGTTGGCATCGTCGACCTGACCGACGGCGAGCCGACCCCGCACTCTCCAGGCCCGGACGTCCGGCTTGCCGAGGCTCGCCAGGCCGCCGACATCCTGGGAGTCGCCCTCCGGATCAACCTGAACATGCCCAACCGCAGGCTCTTCGACTCGTTCGAGGCTCGCGTTGCCCTGGCCAAGGTTTTTCGCAAGCTCCGTCCCAAGGTCGTGCTGGGGTTCGGCGGCAAGACCGTGCTCGCCTCGCCCGACCATTACCAGGCCATGTTGATCACCGACGCCGCGGTCTTCTACAGCCGGCTGACCAAGTGGGACGAGCATTTCGACGGCCTCAGCCCCCACGTGATCTCCAACCAATTGAGTTTCCCGATCGCCTTGCATGGGTTAGACTTGCCAGAAGCTTCCGGTTACATTGTGGCCGACATCGGACCAACCCTGGAGGTGAAGCTGGAAGCCATCCGCGCTTACCAGACCCAGTTTCCCGCCAGCAAGGCGGGCACCTTCCGGGCGGTCGAGACCATGAACCGTTATCACGGCCTGACCGCGGGGTTTGAAGCGGGCGAACTGTTCCTGACGTATCGTTCGGTGGGAGTTGACGACCTGATGCGATGGGCAAGCCCCGCGCATGCCCGGAGCTAGAGCTCGCGTTCGAGTCGGTGAATCGTTTCTCTCCATCTTTTCCTTGATTTGCGAGGCAGTGAGCAATCCCAAGCCCCGGAGCAGGTTACGTACTCTCCCGGCAACTCAGCCCGGCCGCTGAAGCGCTCTTCGTTGCGGGTAGTCTCTTGCTTCCGGGTTCGGCTCCAATAAAGGCGGTCGCGGTGAGCCTGCTATCCAAGCTACTCTCGAATCTGAAATCCTGGTGGAAGTGGTTGACCAGTCATCGTCTTGTCGGCGGGGACGTGGATTCGACCGATGAATTCGCCACCATGCCGTCGCTCACCCTGCTGCCCGGCCAGTTGAAGCTGAAGGTTGGAGTCGTCTCGGTCCGGGGCAACTATCGCGAGCACAACGAAGACAACTATTACGTTCCCGGCAGGCGCCCGGTCCGGCCCGACCTATCCGACGGCGGCGCCGAGACCCCCGCGATGACCCTCGAGCCCGAAAACCTGTTCATCGTCGCCGACGGCATGGGTGGCCAGCAAGCCGGTGAGAAGGCCAGCCTCATGGCCGTCGAGCTGATCCCCAGGGCAATTGCCAGACGGCTCATCGCGGAGGAGAGAGAACCGCGACAGATCCAGGAGTCGATTCGCCAGGCCGTCGCCGAGGTGAACTCGGAGATACTGGGAAGCTCGGGCCTGGTCACCGAATACTCGAACATGGGCACGACCGTCGTCCTGGCCCAGTTCCGCCAGGATCGCGTTTTCGTCGCGGGCATCGGTGATTCCCGGGCTTACCGCCTGCGTGACCACAAGCTCGAGCAGTTGACCAAGGATCATTCGCTGGCCGATGCCCTGCTCGACGCGGGCACGATTACCAAGGAAGAGCTGTCGACACACAAGTTCAAGAACGTGCTCTATCTCTACCTGGGAAGCAAGGACGCGCGCAGCGGGCCCGAGGAGTTCAAGGTCCTCGACGTTCGACCCGGCGACCGGTTTCTGCTGGCCAGCGATGGACTCACCGGAGTCGTTCCCGACGAAGAGCTGGCCAGGGTGCTCTGCACGGTGAGCGACCCCCAGCAGGCGGCCGTGATGCTCAAGGACATGGCCCTGGACAACGACTCCAAGGACAATGTGACCTGCTTGATCATCAACGCGGTGGCCCAGAGCGACCCGGGGCTGTCCGCGTAGTGAGCGATGAGCGCCGGTCGCGATTCTCGCCTCATCGGCCCTCGCCCGGATATCATGAGACTGTCCCGGCCCTGGAGCTTGAGGGCCGGCCGGCGCATGGACTGGTGCGTTCCAGCCGTGCCACAGCAAGCAGCAAGGTGAGTGGAAATGCTCCAGCTCGACGACTTCGCTGAGAAAGTCGCCCTGTCGGGGCTGGTACCCACCGCTGAGCTGACGCAGGCTCGAGCCCAGGTCGAACCGGAACCTGCGGCCGACGCCTCGGTGCGGCTGGCACAACTGCTCGTTCAGCAGGGATTCCTCACCACCTATCAGGCCCGCAAGCTGTTAGCGGGCGCCACCAGGGGTTTTTTCCTGGGCGGCTGCCGGATCCTCAGTCCTCTGGGCGAAGGGGGCATGGGGAAAGTGTTCCTGGCGGTCAACGAGCAGACCTTTGGCAAGGTCGCCATCAAGGTGTTGCCGCCGCGGAAAGCCATCGAGGAGGCGGGTAGCCTGGTCCGTTTCCGCCGCGAGATGGAGCTTTCCCAGCGCTGCGATCATCCCAACGTGGCCCGGACTCTGGCCGTGGGCACCGAGGGAGACGTCAACTTCATCGTGCTGGAATACATTCCCGGCATGAGCCTTTTCGACATGGTCCGCAGCGAGCGGTACGGACCGCTGCGCGTCAGCGACGCGGCCCGGCTCTTCCTGAAGGTGCTCGATGGCCTGGACGCCGCCCACCAGGCGGGCCTGGTGCATCGCGACATCAAGCCCTCGAACATCATGATCATGCCCGATGGCAACGCCAAGATTCTCGACCTTGGCCTGGCCCGGGCCATGGGTGAAGAGAAGGGAATCACGCGCGCCAACACCGTGCTGGGAACGCTCGATTACGCCAGCCCGGAGCAGCTTAGCGACGCCTCCCGGGCCGATGTCCGCAGCGACCTCTACAGCGTCGGCTGCACCCTCTATTTCACCCTTTCCGGCCGGCCCCCTTTCGAGGGTGGCGATGTGATCAACAAGATCTTCCGGCAAGCGGCTGGACGACCCCGAACCACTCGAGAAGATCGCCCGGGGTGTACCCGCGGCCTTCGCCGCCATGGTCCGCAAGCTGATGGCCAAGAAGCCCGACGAGCGCTATCAGACCTGCAAGGAGCTGCGCGCCGACATGGCGCGTTGGACCGACCCCACCCGGCTGCGCGCGATCCTGGGCGCGGAAGCCGAGGCCGCGCGATCCTTCCATCCTCCCCCGCCCCCTCTGGCCGACGAAGACCTGCGCTTGCTGTCGATCGCCGACGATACCAGCCCCAGCGTCCTGTCGCTGCGCGACCTGGGAGATGCCGAGCCCTCGCCGGCTCCGCGTCATCGCTCACCGCTGCCTCCGCTTGCCGCCGCGGTCCGGCACCGGCCCGAGCCCGACCCCCGTACCTCGCGCATGAGCAACGACACTCGCTGGCTGCTCCATTTTTCCCTGATCGTCCTGGGACTGGGCCTGATCGCCATCCTCACGATCGCCGTACTTCTCCGCGGTTGATGGCAGGCGACGCAGGCGCCGGGGTGCTGCGTCAGCCCGCTGGCTAATTGTGGCGCTCACGCCTCCTGAGCTCAAATAGGGCGTCGAGCTGGATGTCCGTCATGCCCCAGACCCGGTGCCGGGGACCTCCTTTGCGTGACGGTTCGGCAAAGCCGAGGGTCGTGGTTTCGTCGCCCGAGCCCACTCGCTGAGGATCGAGGGACTGACGCCTGGCGTCATGCCGTAGGGCATCTTCAGGGATTCTAGAACGTCTTCTCGACGAGCGTACTCGCCCTGGCCCCGACGCCTGCTTCCGGGGAACCGGGTTTGTCGGCTTGGTTTCCCCGTCTGCGATTCCCTGCCTTCCCTTCCGTTCACGACCTAGACTACTTGCGGGTACTCCAGACGTAGTGCGAAAGGTCCCGCCTTGCCTACCTCCGGACTGTGCTGGTGAGCACCATGGCAAAGCCGGCGGACCGCAGGGATGACTACCACAAGACGACTGAACTATGTCCGTAATCGGATCGGCACCATCAAATAGCCTCCTCGCCGCCTTGATGAACGAGGAGATCTATCAACCCGGACCTCCGCTCAGCCTGGTTGACGCCGGCCTGAACGAGGCCCTGGTGGACTCGTTGGTCTGCAAGCTCTTGCTCGTCAGGGGGCGATCGAGCGGCCGCTCGATCGCTGACCACCTGTGCCTGCCCTTTGGGATCATGGAAGCACGCCTGCATGCCCTCCGTACTCGTACGCTCGTGGTCCATGCATCCACCGCGACGCTGAACGACTATGTGTACGCGCTGACAGAGAAAGGAATTGAACGGGCCCAATGCTGGTTTGACGCCTGCGCCTACGTGGGTCCGGCGCCGGTTCCCCTGGCGGAGTACGTGACCTCGGTGGAGGCTCAGAGCATTCGGGCCGAGTCTCCCCAGCGAGAGCAACTGGAACGGTCGTTCGCCGGAATCTCGGTGAATCCCCGAATCTTCGACAAGCTGGGCCCGGCCGTGAACTCGGGAGCCGGCCTTTTTCTCTACGGCGAGCCGGGCAATGGTAAGACCACCCTGGCCGAACGGATCGCGTCCTGTTTCGGACAGGCGATCTGGCTGCCCCACGCTCTCATCGTCGACGGGCAGATCATCAAGCTCTTCGACCCCGCCTGCCACAGGACCATCGAACATGTCGAGACCAGCGTCCTGAAGGGAAACGACTACGACCGAAGATGGGCTCGGATCCGCCGCCCGACCGTGATTGCCGGCGGTGAACTGACCATGGAACTGCTCGAGATCCGCCACCAGGCCGCCAAGAACTTCAGCGAGGCGCCACTGCAGATGAAGAGTAACTGCGGCGTCCTCCTGATCGACGATTTCGGCCGTCAACGCATGGACCCGACGGAATTGTTAAATCGCTGGATCGTTCCCCTGGAGAAGGGATACGACTTTCTGACGCTCTCCTCCGGCCAGACCATTCAGGTCCCGTTCGATCAGATGATCATTTTCTCGACCAACCTGAATCCCCGGGACCTGGTCGACGAAGCCTTCTTGCGCCGCCTGGCCTACAAGGTCCATGTGAAGGACCCCGATGCTGACGAGTTTCGCCAGCTCTTCAAGATCTCCGCCCTGGCGATGCAGATCGACTACAACGAGTCTGCTGTTGAACATCTCATTCAAGAACACTACGTCAAGGCCAAGCGAGGCTTCCGTCGCTGCCATGGCCGCGATCTGCTGCGGCACCTGAGAAGCTACTGCTCGTACTTCGGCCTGCCCATCGAGATGAAACCGGAGTATCTCGACATCGTCGTCGACACTTATTTTACTGAGGTCGATTGAAGCCTCCGACAGGGTGGGGAGACGCATGAGAGCCTATCTGGAACACTTCCCGGAACAAGGCGGTCCGGCCAAGCGGGTGGAGATCACCAAGAACCCCTTCGTCATCGGGCGATCCCAAACAGCCGACCTCACGATCTACTCCCACAAGGTCTCCAAAGACCACGCCCTCATCGCTCAGGATTCCGGTCGGTACTTGGTGCGTGATCTCGGCAGCACCAATGGAACCTTCGCCAATGGCAAGCGAATCGACAAGGTCCCTCTGGTCGACGGCGACATCATTCACGTGGCGCACTGGGAATTCTGCTTCCGCTTGGGACCGGCCATAGGCATGCGCTCCTACAACACGGCGTCGCTGACTCAGGAAACTGACACGCGTGAGAAGGAAAGCTTGATTCGGCTGATCAGCTTCCTTCGACAACTGGTTTCGGAGGAGTTGGTTGCCATCGTCTTCCAGTCCATCGTCGATCTCCGTACCAACGCGATCGTCGGCTTCGAGGCCCTTGGCCGGGGAAGCCATCACCAGTTGCATCAGAGCCCCGTCAAGCTCTTTCAGCTCGCCGAGAAGTGTGAGATGGAAGGCGATTTGTGCCGTCTCTTCAGAACCCAGGCGCTGAAGATAGGGGCAAAGCTTCCCGCTCGCTTCCGACTCTTCATCAATTTCCACCCGTCCCAGTTAACCCGGTCCGATTCTCTCGATTCGCTCAACCAGCTCTCTCGCCAAAATGGGGGGCGTCACCAACTTGTCATCGAAGTATCCGAGCAATCGAAGACCAGCGTCGCCCAGTTGCGATCGATCAAGCGAAAGCTGCAAGAGCTGGGAATCGAGCTCGCCTATGACGACTTCGGGGTCGGTCAGGCAAGGCTGCTGGAAATCGCCGAATGTCCGCCCCACTTTCTCAAGCTGGATCGGGATCTCGTTCAAGCAATGCAGGGCTCCGAGACGAGCCGGGAAATGGTGCGGGCGTTCTTGACGGCGATCGCTGGGAAGGGCATCCGGGTCATCGCCGAGGGAATCGAAAGCGAGCAGGCCGCGGAGGTTTGCCTCCAAAACGGTTGCCACCTGGGACAGGGGTTCCTCTACGGATACCCAACCTCTCTCCTACAGATCATCGCCTCCCTCGATGAGCTTCCCCATCTCAGCGGTCCGCGCTAGCTCGGGCCATTCGACGTCTACCCGGGAGACCAGCTTGGGAGCCAGATCGGTCAGCCACGGTTGCCCCGAAACCAGTTTGGCCAGGACCGAGGAGAAGCTCAGGGTTTCGATCTCCAGACAGAACACGATGTCATCCGGAATCGACACAAAGTCGGAGATGGAAAGCTCGCTCGCCGACTTCGCCAGGCTTTCCCGCAAACTCCTGCCCGCGGGACTGTCGGGCAGGCCGAGGATGAGCCGTTGAGCCGCGTACCTCGGATGGCCGAGGAGGGTCGACTTACCGGCCTGGATCAGCTCCCTCACCACGCCCTCGATCGATCCATACCGTTGATACAAGATCGAAGCCGCATCGCTGCCCCTCAGCCAATCGTCGACCGCATCGGCCACGCGCTGGAACAGTGTCTCCTGAAACACCTCGGTCAGGAAACAGGCCTCGCGCGTCATCACGACGCTGAGCCCGCCATGCGGTTGCAAAACCTCCTCGTGGAATCTCCTCTCCAGATCGGCAAGGCGGCGATCGCTACAAAACGAGCCAGCGAATGTCTCCCTCAGCTCGGCCATGCTGGCCGTCTGCACGGGGAGAAGATCGGCCGAAAAGCCGAGCGTTGTGCGCTGGCTGTTCCGGAAGCGAGGATTCTTGGCCGCGAAAGAACGCTCCACGTTCTCCAGGCCCTGCTGGAGTCGGTTCAGTCCCTCCCCGACCTGCGCTGCCTTGGCAAGCAATGTGCCAAGGATCTCGGCGCGGACGTGCAGCGATTTTTCCTTGATCAAGAGCTGACTATACTCGCAGAGTTCCTCCTCTCGTGGCGAGACTTCGCGCGGGAGTGCTCGGAGCAGGTGTGAGAAGGCTCGCCTGTTTCCACCCGCCGGGGCACTTCCCTTCCCCAGATAGCGCTCTTTGATCTCGTCCCTCCTCGCCCGGACAGCTGCGACCTGCGCAGGGGTGGCCTCGAGCTGCTCGACCAGCCTTTCGATAAGCTTGTTCAGCCCATCACGGGCCGGCTTGAGACGCTGAGCTGGATCCTCAACGATCTGCTTGACCCAGGCCTCCAGCCGGTGGTCGAGCACATGTCTATCATGCGTGAACGCATTGTGAAGCTTTTGTTCCAAGGCCGATGAGGGGTGATGATCCTGGTTCTTGATCGATCCGGCACCCAGTCTACCGTCCAGTTCGTCGAAGCACCTCACGAGAGCTAGGCCTGCTCCTGCCCCGCCCCGGACCTGAAGCAGGTCGCGAGCCTGGCGCTGGAGGGACTTCAGGGGATCGGAACCCCTGGCTTGCTCCATCCGTTCCAGGAACATCTCCAGGAACCTCTTCTCGTCGAGTTCCAGTTGGGCGAAAAAATGATCGGCATCGAGTTCAGGCGACGGCAGTCGCAGGGCGGCCGACTCCTCGATTCGCTCTGGTCCCGGCATCTCCTCCAGGTCGGCCCGGCGGGGGATCCCCTGGAGCCAGCGACTGATGATTCGCCTGCAAGCCTCTCGGACGACCAACTGTCGAAGTTCCGCACGTGGGAAGCCTAGACGAGCCAGGCGAAAGCTCCTGAGCTCGAGACCGTCGCCAGCTCCCTCAGATTCAAGCCGATGGGTCGCGAGTGTCCGCCCACAGGGCGTACCGCGCCTCAGGTAAACGTGTTCGGCCAGCAGGTGGGAGCTGGGTTCGATACCCTCCTCGCTGACGATATCCCCGAAATCGGCCAGGTAAACTTGATCGAAGAGCGCTAGGCCCGCTTCTGCCGCGTTCAATCCCAGAGCCTTGACTCCCGGAAATCGACAGTTTGGATCGAGGTAGTAGCGGAGTTCCGAGAGCGTGACATAAGCATTGGCCTGGGCCAGCTCCCTCTGCTCTTTTCGCATCCCCGAGGCCAGGATCATCACACCCTCGACAGAGGCTCGTTCAATTCGCTCCTCCCGGAGGATCTGACGAATCGACAGCCCGACGTCCGCGAAACACCCTCCTCCCGTGCCTCCGCTGATGCTGGCGATCACGATGACCTGGAACTGGTCGGGCCCTTCCTCATCGGGGGCTGACGTGCCCATCTGCTTGATCGCTTGTCGAAGACGTTCCAGGACGCGTTCGGCATTGTCGATCAAGGCAAGACGGCCGAGGGGTCGAATACCCTCGGTGCAGCGAGATCGCGGTATCCGGAAAACCCAGTGCCTGGCCAGCCAGCCGAGCAGTTGTTTCAATTGAGGGCGGTAATGGTCTGGCCCGTGGAGCGGCATCAGCAAGGTCTCTTCGACCCCGAGCCTGCCCGCGAGATTGGGGCAGCGAGCCTCTTGGAGTGTGGCCCGGTCCGTATCCAGGAGGAGCCATTGCAGGTGCCGATTCGCTCCCCGGGTTTCATTACGGGACTCGAAGAGATGCTTGATCTGACAAAGTACGCTGCCCGCGATTCCGCCGATGCCGACGAACAAGGTCGGCGCGGGAAAGCCCTTGAGGAAAATCTGCGAGGTGATCCCACTCGACCCCGATCTCGCCCGCGCTTCGGGCTCGGAAGAAACGCAAGTTTGCCGAGTCGGCGAGTCCGGATCGTCCAGAACAGCGTCAGCCAGGTTGAGCGACCGGAGCACTGGCTGGAGCGGCGCTGATGGGGAGAAAGGTTCTGGCTCGAACTCGTTGGAGTCACTTTGTTCCAGGGCCGGGGAATCGAAGGCTTCGACGCTCAGCAAGGCCCGGACCATTTCACCGCATGTGGGGAACCGGTCGTTGGGATTCTTGGAAAGAGCCCTGCCGATGACGGACTGCTCGCCCGAGGAGAGGGATGCGAGGTTGGGGCGGGCATGCAGATGCTGGTCGGAGAGCTGGAGGACTGTCCGTCCCCGAAATGGTCGGGTGCCGGTCAGCATCTCCTGGTACACGATTGCCAGACCATATTGGTCCGAGTAGAAACTAGCCTCGCCGGTGAAAGACTCTGGCGAGGCATAAGCCGGACTCAACCCCCCCATGCTTGACCCGTTGTGATGGCAAACTTCGCGGACCAGCCCGAAGTCGCCCACTTTGAGGTGATCGCCCATGAGGAACAGATTGCTGGGTTTGACATCCAGATGCTGAAGTCTGAACCGGATCGTGATGAAGTCAAGGGCTTCGGCCGCGTCGAGTAGATAACGCAGTAGTTGTTCGCGGGGAATCCCGTTCCCACCTCCGGCCCGGCATTCCTCAAACCGGTCCAGAAGGGTGTTGTCCGCCAGCTCACTGACCATGATGAGCTGGCCGTCGAGGACTTCGACGCGCTCGAGCGACAGGACAAACGGGTGCCTTACCTGCTTGATCTGCTCCAGGGCTCTGAGCTCCAGGCTGGCCTGGCGATCGGTGAGCCTTCCATAGATGAACTTGATCGCCTTGAGCAAACCGCCCGGAGCCTCGGCCTTCCAGACCTCGCCAAAACCACCGGCCCCTAACAGCTCGATCAGCCGATAGCCCAGAACGTGTTCGTTGTCCTTCGAACGTTGTGGGGGCATGGCAAGACCGTCGGGAAGCGAAGAACTTCTGTCCCAGATCAATCATAGCTTGCACTTGCGCAACTGCCCCAAGGTTGCGGAGGTCCGATTCATGATTTCGACGCATCATAAGAACCGACAGGTCAATGCGACGCCGAGAAATCCCCTTCCGAGGCACTGTCCCCTCTCGACATGGAGCGGGATGGCATCCATGTGTGGAGTTAGTTGCGGATCCCATACGCAAGGATGTTCACTTCCCATGTTTACCATACCCTTTGCTCTCTGGATCGTCGCTGCCGCTGCCCGTTTCTGTGATCGTCGTGGTGCCGTTTCCCAACTGATACCGAGCGCGACTCCAGAGCCAGTTTCGAGCCTGAGGAGAGGAGGACAGAAAATGTGTCAGATCGTAAACGCATTCAAAGTACAAGAATAACGAAAACACCGGGCTTTTCGATGTGTTGGTCGAGCGGTAGACGGCATTGGCCTGGATCAGAAGACTCCACAGCGTGCTCACCAGCGCTGAAATCCGGGGGATGATTGGGCGCTTTCTTAATCGGATTTCATTTGATTTAGTCCGCCATGAGCCCTATCGTTCTTGCTGGCTGGACGAATTTACTGCCTCCAGCTACGTCCAGGAACCGACGACACGAGAGGAGTACCAGGATGTCCAGCATGCTGATGGAACTCATGCACCATCTACAGGATGTTCACATCCATTACCCCTGCGATGACGGGCGTATCATCGTGGCGGTGCCCACGACGCCCCAGGCCGTGGAGCAATTCGAGGTGGGAGAGGTTCATCAGGACGGACCCAGATTGGTCCTGTACTGCCAGCCCCTTCAGGATGAAGAGGACAGGCCACAGGATGAACAAGCCACGCCACAGGATGAACAAGCCACGCCTCCTGCGAAAAAAACCAGGACTTGCGTCCATAACGACTACGAGGATCTGCTCTGACGAAGTTGGCCGGGCCTGGCTGCGGACCGCCACGGGATTGTTCAGGTTCGCCCCTGTGAATCGCCAACGCATCGTGTAGAATTGGTGGCGATGCCGAGTAATCGTCGTCGGTCACCGGGTGTCCCCGCTGGCCAGGCCCGGCGTAAGCACTTCCAAACTGCCGAACGCAATAAGTCCCGCGAGATGACCGTGAACTCACGGCCATTGCTGCAATGTGGCCGATCGTTTGCCCCGGCTGTGAGATACCAACCGCGCCGCAAAAAGAGGCGGGAGTCGTTGATTCTTGTTCGGGGACAGGGGAAACGGGGGCTGTTGCTCTTCGCTGCAAGGGCCCTCTCTGCCGTCAGCGTCGCCACTCGCTGGCTGGCTCGCGGTGGTCGTGGACCTCGCACCATCGACGAGCTCCTTCAGGATGCGGCCGAAAACGGAACTCATTCCATCCTGGACATAGACCACACAGCAGATATCCCTGCGTTTGGGTGCGCCACACCGCTCTCGAAGCAGCGACTGCTTAGTGCTTCGGCACGACGACTCCGACCGCCCAGCAGGTCGCGGAGGCGAGATCGCTTCTGGACGAGGTCACAAGCGACATACGCCGGTGGGAGGCTGTATACCTGACCGTTCATGATGAGAGCGGCGAGCCGCTCGAGTACATGTTAAAAGGATTGGCCACGCACTCAAGATCGGGAAAGACAGGGAATCTGACGCATGTGCAGTCGTATTGGCAAAGTCATCAAGAGAGCAAGCTGGCAGACCAGGCTCCCTATTTGTCCCAATCGAAAGTGGGTGGCCAGCGTCTTAACCTCTTACTGACTCTCTGCCGTCGGAATCCAGGTGCGGCTGCACCATCCGATAATGGGCACTCTGGTCGAGTGGGTTTTCAGAGCCGACAGCCAGGGCCAGCGTGCGGCATCACCGGACTCTCAAAGCTGTCTCGGCCCGGAAGACTGTGAGGCCCGGCACCTTCGCGTAGTCGCTCTCGTTGCAAGTCCAGACCGCCGCATCGTACGCCAGCGCGATCGCCGCGATCCGCGCATCGTCCTTCAGCTCCTGACGCAGACGCACCGGGAAGCTTCGGTAGATTTGCTCGGCCGCGGTCTCATATGGCAGGATCCGACCTCGCCAGCGACCGAGATAGTCGACCAGGTCCTGAAGCAGGTGGAAGGCCGGGATGGGATCCCGGCGTTCCTTCTTCCGGCGGTCGATCAGCGCCACGGCCCCTCCCAGCATCTCATAGGCCGTGACCGCCGTGATGCGGATGTCGCGATCGGGCGAAGCATCCAGTCCAGACTCGATGAGTAGCCCGACCGAGTCTTTCTTCTGCACGTGGCCAAGAGCGTCGGTGTCCAGGATGATCACGCCCGCGGTTCCTCGCCAGGATCCGACTCCCGACGGGCTTTCATCGCCTCTGAATACTCGCGAAAGATGGCCTCATCGCGGAACGCGGGGACGGCCGCCCGCCAGGGCTCGTCGCCCGCGGCATTCCTGGGCTGCGGGACGATGGTTACGACCACCCCGTCGCGCAGGGGGACGGCCTCCTCGGGCGGGACGCCGTCGATGAAGACGGCCTGGTTTGCCATCGACACCCCCGACAACCGCAGGAGGTCCGCGAGAGTCGCACCCTCGGAGAGGTGATAGTCGCGGGTGCCGACGCCGGGACGGACAAAGTGGACCAGGATCTCGTCGGTCGAAGTTCTTGACTCGTTCATCGGGGCCTCCCATGGGTCTCGGCACCTTTCCCCTGGATTCTACCACTCCCGGCCGTTTGCGACGACTCCGACGGCCAAGTAGCTGGCGCGGGGCTGGCGGCGGGGGAAGTCCCCCGGGGCGGAACGACCACTGAATGGATTAGGGAATCCCCGCAGAATAGTCTCGGCATGATTCGAGTTTTCTGTTCTACTCCCCTCCGTTGTGGTTTCGGATTCGAGAACTGGTCCCAGGGAGGGGATGATGAAAGTTCTCACGGAC
>JBEKTN010000202.1:0-14962 GCA_049516015.1 Isosphaeraceae bacterium
CGATTCCTTTCGGGTGAGGTAGTGGGCCAAGCCTCACTTGTGGTAAAGCATGACTTGAGCCATAAGCCTCAGTTGCATCAAGACTTCTTTTGCAAATCGACAAAAAGGGTTAACGGCGTAGAGTGGCACGAGAATAGTGGCCAGTGAATCTGAAGGGCGGGAGATAAAGCTCCACGCTCCACGCCCCACGCCTCACGCCTCACGCCCCACGCCCCACGCCCCACGCCTCACGCCCCACGCCTACGTGTCCTGCCTTGAAGTGAGAGTCGGGCATGGGCCATGATGTTTCCGTCGCCTCGCGGGTTGTCGCCTGCCACCCGGGATAGGTTGCTTCCGGGTGTCGTGATCGAGAGCCGCACAGACGTGAAAGGACCTGAGTCGATGCGGACCATTGTGACAGGCGGAGCCGGTTTCATCGGATCGAACCTGGTCGACCGGCTGCTCGGCGAAGGGGCCGAAGTGACCGTGGTGGACAACTTCGACGCGTTCTACCCCCGGGCCGTCAAGGAGTCGAACCTCGCGCTCGCCCTGGGAAATCCCCGTTGCCGCCTGATCGAGCTGGACATTCGCGACTCCGGGCAGGTCGCGCGCCTTGTCGAGCGGGACCGTCCCGAGGTGATCGTCCACCTGGCAGCCCGCGCCGGTGTACGCCCAAGCATTGAAGACCCCGCGCTCTACTCCGAGGTGAACGTGCTGGGAACCGTCCACTGGCTTCAGGCCGCAGCCAGGCTTGACCCTCGTCCGCGGTTTGTTTATGCGTCGAGCTCGAGCGTGTATGGCGACCGGTCCGATGCACCGTTTCGCGAGACCGACCCGGTTGACTTCCCCGTGAGCCCCTACGCGGCAACCAAGAAGGCCTGCGAGCTCCTGGCCTTTACCTTTCACCACCTGCACGGACTGCCCGTGACCGGGCTGCGGTTCTTCACCGCGTATGGACCGAGGAACCGCCCTGATCTCGCGATCGCCAAGTTCACGCGTCTGATCGATCGCGGCGAGCCCGTGCCCATGTTCGGAGACGGCACAACCCGGCGAGATTATACGTTCGTCGCCGACATCGTCGATGGAGTGGTCCGTGCCATTGAGCGATGTTCTGGGCATCATCTTTACAATCTCGGAAATGCCGATCCCATTGAGCTGAGGAAGCTGATCGACGCGATCGGAGCGGCGCTGGGGAAGACCCCACTGATCCAGCGGTTGCCCGAGCAGCCGGGCGACGTGCGCCAGACTTATGCCGACATTGATCGTGCATCGGCCGAACTGGGATACAGGCCGAAGACCCCCTTTGCTGATGGGCTGGCACAGTATGTCGCCTGGTACCAAGCAAACCGGGCATGAGCACACTGCGCGATGACATGGGCGGGTGAGAGGGCTCGCCGTTCTGCATGCATCTTAATCCGTTTGCACATAAGAACCGCAATGCTTGCCAAATAATCGGGCTCAACACTCCTTGGTCGGTCCCGTAAAGAGTTCGGTCGCTTGATTGCATGCTTACATATCCGTGGGATCGCACTATCTCTTGAAGGAGCAAGGTCTTTTCGCGTCCAGCGAATGGCCGCTGTCGACCTTCAATATGATCCCGAGGCTTTCTCCAACTAATTGCCGGTCTTGGCTTTTGATGGCGGCATGGATCTTGCTTTAGTGCAAGCGCTCAGCTCACGCCTCGATGCGCATGATCGATTTTCATCGGGCGGAGCAGGATTGGGAGCGAAGACAACGTGGGCAGCACAACATGGAGCATGCGACGAACATGAGTGTTGCCACCACCGTTCATGAGAGCTCTTTGTTGCTGACACTCGAGGAAATCAGCCAGCTCATCTCGCATTCGCACAATCCCCACGAAACGCTTGGGAACATCGTCCGGCTGATCCAGGGGAGATTCTGTACCGATGTTTCGTCGGTCTATGTCCTCGAGCCGGAAAGTGGAGAACTCGTCCTCGCGGCCACGGTTGGGCTCGACCAGTCTGGCGTGGGCCGGGTTCGGATGAGACTCGACGAAGGGCTGACAGGATTGGTGGCCGAGCGAATGAGCCCGATCATGGAGCCCGATGCACCCATTCATCCTCGCTTCAAGTATTTTCCAGAAGCAGGCGAGGATCCCTATCACTCGTTTCTGGGAGTTCCCCTGATCGAGTCTGGAATCGTGCAAGGAGTGCTCGTGGTCCAGACGATGGAGCGGCGTCCCTTCTCTCCGAACGAGATTCGGATGCTGGTCACTGTGGGTTCTCAACTGGCCCCGCTGGTCTCCGGCGCGCGCATGCTGGAGCGTGTAGCCTCAGCCGATATCGATACGCGCGAAGCGTTTGCAACCGCGGGAGAATCAAGAACGCCACGCTGGCTCAGTGGCTGTCCACTGTCGCCAGGAACCGGTTGCGGACAAGCCTATCTGATCGGTCAAAGCGGAACCCTGGGGGAGATTCCTGACTCGGTTGCGACCGACCCCGCCGTCGAACACCAGCGGCTGAACCGTGCAATGGAAGCCGCCCGCGAGGAGATCACCCGACTGAGCCGCCGAATCTCGCATCTGGTGGGCGAGGACCATGGCGCAATCCTGCAAGCGCAGCTCATGATTCTCCAGGATAGCACGGTTGAGCGCGACTTGGCTGGCTGCCTGGCCGCAGGCTCTACCGCGGAGTGGGCCCTGACACGAATCCTCGACAAGTATGTCGCGACGTTTCAGAAGCTGACCAATCCGTTCTTCCGGGAGCGAATCTTCGACGTCAAGGATGTCTTCCGACGAATCATGTGGCACTTGCGCCCCCAGGCAACGGCCGCAACGCTGGGCGCGGAGCGGCTCGTCTTGGTCGCCCAGGAAGCCTCGGTACTCGACCTGTTCTCGGTGGATCTCGATCACCTTGTCGGAGTGGTCGTGGAACACGGGGGCCCACACAGCCATGCAGTGATCATCGCCCGCAGTCTGGGAATCCCGATGATTGGCCAGGTGCCGGGGCTGTTCGACAAGTTCAAGGCCGGGGAGCTCCTGCGTATCAACGGCACCACCGGACAGATCGAGCTCGATCCTGCTGTCGATGTCAATGGCGAGGTTGATGGCGGCGAGCCCTTGCCGCCCGTGGTCGAAGCTCACCGCAACGGTCAATGCTCGGCCACGGTTGCCGACCGACCCGGGATGCCCCGAATTGAAGCCAACGTCAACCTTCTGAGCGAGGCCGCCCAGGTCCTTGCCAGCGGGGCTAGTGGTGTCGGTCTGTATCGCTCGGAGATGCTCTTCCTGGCTCGCCGAACCTTGCCGACAGAGGAAGAGCAAGTCGAGATCTACCGCAAGCTGATCGATGTGCTGAAGGGCCGTCCCGCGACCATTCGCACGTTTGACCTTCGCCCGGACAAGCTGGCGCACGGATCCACCGCCGCCTCCTCAATGGCACAGACGCTCGACTGGCGGCTGGTGCTGGAGTCGCCCATCCTGCAGCGCCTGTTCAAGGAGCAAGTGCGGGCCATTTTCCGCGCTGCGGCGACAGGACCGGTGCGGTTATTGATTCCTCTGGTCACCCGATCAAGGCTGCTCGAATTTGCCATCGCGACGGTCGAGCAGGCTCGCCAGGAACTGCTCCGCGAGGACCTGGAGTTCGGGCGCGATGTGCCGTTGGGGGTCATGATCGAAGTTGCGGCAGTCACGCCGCTGATCGATGCGTGGTCAGACCGGGTCGATTTCTTCTCCCTGGGCACCAACGATCTGATCGCCTCGGCGTTGGGAATCAATCGCGACGATCCCGTCGGCACGCTGGGAGACGACATCCTCCATCCGGGCCTGATCCGGATGATCGGTGACGTGATCGCCTCGGCGCATCGCGCGGGCCGACCGGTCTCGGTCTGCGGAGAGATGGCGGCCGACCCGGAAGGAACCATCGCACTGGTTGCTCTCGGCGCGGATTCTCTCAGTCTCGCGGTGGATCGAGTCGCCTCCATCCGCCAGCTCATGAGCCGGCTTGACGTCGAGTCGCTGTCGGCCCTTGGGACAAAGCTGCTCGAAGCTCGGACTGTTGATGAAATAAGGGCTTTGATCACTGCAATCATCCGGCCAGTAAAACCGGAAAGCGTTCGGGAGGGACGGGCCGAGGTTGTTTTGCACCATCCTTGATGAAGCGTGAGATGGAACGCACGCGCGTCGAACTGTTCCTTGCCTGCTCGGGACGAGCGTGCAACTCGAATCCGCAGCGAATTCGGGACGTTCGCTGGTCAAGACCGGCTGTCTCGGCTGACCGCCGGTACCTCGACTTCCACGCGATCGCGTCCCAGCGACTTGGCCCGGTAGAGGGCCGTATCGGCCCGACTCAAGACCTGGGAGGCAGGCTCACCGAGGACGGCCTCCGTCACTCCAAAGCTGGCCGTGAGGTTGCGTTCGCCGGGGCTCTCGGGAGTTGCCGTCACGGCGCTTTTTCTGAGCCGCTCGGCGACCTGGGTCGCGGTTTCCAGGGTCAGACCCGGCAGCAGGACGACAAACTCTTCTCCACCGAACCGGGCGACCAGGTCCACTGACCGGCACTGGTTCTGAAGAACGGCTGCGAACTGCACCAGCGCCTGGTCGCCGATCACGTGCCCCCAGGTATCGTTGATCTGCTTGAAATGGTCCAGGTCGGACATGATCAGCGAGAAGGGCTGGCCGGAGCGGTCCAGTTTTTCGAGGAAGTGTGCGAGCATCCGGTCGAGGTAGCGGCGGTT
Source organism: Isosphaeraceae bacterium (assembly GCA_049516015.1). GTDB lineage: Bacteria > Planctomycetota > Planctomycetia > Isosphaerales > Isosphaeraceae > Aquisphaera. The sequence goes on from JBEKTN010000202.1 coordinate 4,675, forward strand.
TGCCAGGCCGGTGAGCGGGTCGCGGTCGGCGACTTCACGGATCTGGCGAAACGCACTTTCGACGACCACGCTGGAAGTCGCGTCGCAGAAAACCTCGACGCAACCGATCACTGTCCCGTCGTCATTGCGGACGGGCATGATTCGCGCGTCCACCGAGATCCGCCGCCCATCCTTGTGCCGGAGGAACAACCGCTCGTGGACCGGACGATCCTGCTTCATCGCTTGCGCCAGGGGGCATTCCCGGTGACAAAGACCACAGCCGAAAAGGTCGGCATGGTCCATCAGCCCATCGAAACAATGCCTGCCGATGACCTCTGAGTCGGAGTACCCTGTCAGCCGCTCCGCCGCTTTGTTCCAGTAGAGAATAACTCGCTCACTATCAACGAAGTACACCGCGTCGTGGAGCTGATCGAGCAACCGCTTGTAGAAATCGAGATCGAGGGGCGCCAGTCCATTCAATGCTGCCGAAAGCGGAGCCTGGGGCCTCTGCTTTCCATTCAAGCAAGACGCCGTCCCTTTGATCGCGGTGTCGGTTTTATCCTGGCCGGGGGACGGGGGAAACAGTGAGCCATTCGTCGCCGCCGGTCCGTCCTCGATCATGCCGCCCGGCTGCGCGAGCGGGGAATCGGCGGTCCTCCGCTTGACCAATGTCACCTCATTGCCGGCTTGATTGAACGTCACGGAATCCATGAACGACTTCATGAGCAGCAGACCGCGGCCGCTGGGACGAAGCAGATCCTCGGGCTCGATGGGACGGTGGGCCCGGGAGGTATCAAAGCCGCATCCCTCGTCGCAGATCACGAATCGCGACAGGTCGGGATCGTGGGCGATCAGAAACCGGATGCGGCGATCCCGATAGGGAGCCTGGGTGGCCCGCTGTCGCGCCAGTTCGTGGTATCGCCGATCGTCCTCCTCGCGCAGCTTGGAGCTGACTTCGAGATTGCCATGGAACAGCGCGTTCCGCAGCGCTTCGTCCATGGCGATGGTCGTGCGCATCAACTCGGCGGAGTCCCAGCGGTCAAGCTGGGTCATCTCGTCCTGAAGGAATTCGAGGAGCGGGGGAATGAGGTCCGGATCGTTGCCGAGTTCAAAGCGCGATTCGCGGATGACCAGAGACTGCAAACACCGGCGGCGCCGGCTGCCCGCCGTCGCCGTCCGGAGCGCGCGCGAAAGGACGGCATGAAGATCCTGGGCCAGCCTCTGCTTGGGAACGTAATCGGTAGCTCCAACACGGAGCGCCTTCATGGCCACGTCCTCGCTGCCATGTCCGGTCATGACGATCACGGGAACCTGAGGGTGCTCGTTGCGAATCGCCCGGACCAGGTTCAGGCCGTCCATTCCCTCCATCTGGAGATCGGTCAAGACAACTGAGGTGGGATGATCCGCCAGACGGGCAAGCGCCTGGGTTCCGTCCTCGGCGTAGGTCGCGTGACACCGCGAGTCCTGGTCGATCAATCGGCCCGCGCGCAGACGATCAATCGGGTTATCGTCCACAACCAGGACTTCCGCGACCAGGCCGACAGTCCTCGAGCCTGAAGAACATTCCGCATGGACGTCGATTTGCGCGCTCATGAAGTCCACTCGCTGGGGTTCAAAGTATGGAAATCTCATCATCGAGTCGGTCTGGGGGGGAAAGCACAAGCTCGGCCGGGCGGCGTATGGTTTCGGACATCAGGGTCAAGAGATCATCGGTCAAGGCCTTGACGGAAGCGAATAGCTCCCTGGCCTCGACCAGCCGACCGGCTTTGCTCAAACGCTCGAGCTCGTGCAGGGGCGCCAGGGCTTGCGGATCCAGAAAGTGGCTGACCGATCCCTTCAAGGTGTGCGCCGAGCGCGCGGTCGACTGACAATCGCCATGATCGAGCCCGTCCTGGACGCGCTGAAGCTGATCAGGAGCATTGTTCACGAAAAGCTCGATCAGGTCTCGCAAGAGACATTCATCGCCGCTGGCCTGCTCGAGGGCGAACGATTGGTCAAAGCCGCTGGCATGAGTGACGCGTAAGGGACCCATGCCGCCAGCGGCAATGGCAACCATTGCTTTGTCCAGGTCGGCCGACCGGACCGGCTTGGAGAGATAACCATCGAAGCCGGCATCAAGACAGCGATCCTGGTCGCCTTTCATCGCGTGTGCGGTCAGCGCGATGATGGGTGTGGGCCTCCGTCTGGATTCTGCTCGTTCCAGCGTCCGGATCGCCGCCAGAGCCTCGAAGCCGTCCATCTCCGGCATCTGGATATCCATCAACACCAGGTCGAAGGTCTCTTGCCGGCAGGACTCCACAGCTTTCTTGCCGTTGTCCACCACGGTCACCTCGTGCCCACGCCGCTGGAGCATCATCGAGACGACCTTCTGGTTAACCGGGTTATCCTCAGCCAGCAAGACCCGCAAGGGGTTTTCCCCGGCAGCCACGGTGCCAGTGATGCTGGAGCGTTCGCTGGCAAGCAGGGGCGCCGGCGCGGGGCGCTTCCTGGCATTCGCTCCGATCATCGAGATGAGAACTCGACAAAGGTCGGTTTGACGAACGGGCTTGGTCAGGATCGCGTGAATGCCCATGGCCCGCAGCGGATGGTCGATTCGCGGATCTCCCCCGGAAGTGAGGACGATCAGGGCCGTGTCGCCAATCGCCGGGTCATCCCGTATCTGGCGCGCCAGTTCCAGTCCGTCCATCTGGGGCATCATGTAATCGAGCAGGACGGCCGCGAATCGCCTGCCCCTGGCTGCCTCTGTCCTCAGGGCACGCAGGGCCGCCGGACCATTGTCCACCAGGACCGGGGTCATCTTCCAGGAAGTCAGCACTTCCTCGAGAATCCGTCGGTTCGTGGCGTTGTCGTCGGCGACCAGAATCGACAGGCCGGCAAGCTGCCCGGTGTTCTCGCCGCCCAGCGGGTCGGGCAGTTCCCGGGCCCGCACCAGGAGGACAGTGAATCGAAACGTGCTGCCGCACCCGATCTCGCTGTCAACGGTGATCCGGCCTCCCATGAGCCCGATCAGGTGGCTGGAGATTGCCAGACCCAGTCCGGTTCCTCCGTAGCGCCTGGTCGTGGATCCATCGGCCTGCTCGAAGGGCTCAAAAATCACATTGAGCCGATCTGGCGGAATGCCGACTCCCGTGTCGCTCACTGTGAAGACGAGGTTCACCTGGTCGTCGGGTTCAAGGCCGCAGACGCGCTCGACGGTCACGATGACCTCGCCGCGCTCGGTGAACTTGATCGCGTTGCCGACCAGGTTGATCAGCACCTGCCGGAGCCGATTCGCATCGCCGATGACTCCGTCGGCCACATCGGGCGTGATGCGGCAGGCCAGCTCCAGCCCCTTGCCATGGGCACGTTCGGCAAGCGTCCGAATCGTCCCTTCCACCGTTTCGCGGAGTCCGAAAGGGACAGGATCCAGCGCCAGCTTGCCGGCCTCAACCCGGGAGAAGTCGAGGATGTCATTGATGACCGTCAGGAGCGAATCAGCAGAGTGTTTGACGATCTCGAGGTATTCCCGCTGGCGGGAATTGAGCTCGGTATCGAGCACCAGCTCGGTCATACCGATAACGCCGTTCATCGGGGTGCGAATCTCGTGACTCATGTTGGCGAGGAATTCGCTCTTGGCCCGGTTGGCGGCCTCGGCGACCTGCCGAGCTGCACCCAGGTTGTTGATCAGCCGCAACCGGACGATGCCCAGAGTGACTTCATCGGCGACGGTCTCCAGCGCCGTGACCGCCGCCGTCGACAGTGACCGGCGCCCGCTGATCGCGAGGACACCCTCGAGCGCTGATCCGTGGGCCAGCGGAAAACCCGCGACGGCGACCATGTCCTTATCAGGGCTGGATTCCTGTCTCTTTTCTTTCAGCTCCGGGTCGCCTCCGCCGACGTACCTGGAGCGGGAACTGGCGACGCAGGCAAGGACCATCGCTTCCCGACTCTCGTCGCGGGCTTCAATGGCCCCCGCGCTGGCCTTCAACTCCGCCGCCTGGCTTTCCGGGTCCACCACCCAGACCTGGGCCAGGGCCTGCAGTTTTCGGGAAAGGACCGACATACAGCCATGAAGCATCGCTTCAACCGACTCTTCGCGTGTCAGCACGCCGCCGACCTCGGCCAGCATCTGGGAAAGCCGCGCGCGCTCCTCCAGTTCGGCTTCGCACCATTTTCGCGAACTGAGATCACTCATCACGCCGACCGCGTGCCACTGGTCGGCGAGCCGGAAGGCGGAGACGCTCAGCTCGATGGGAAACTCCTCACCATTCTTGCGGATCGCCGCCAGTTCCATGATTCTCCCGAGCCCGGCTGTCTCGTCCGTCCCCTGGACGATCGGCAGAGCTCTGCGATAGTCGTCGTGAAGCCTTGGGGGAACCAAGCGGTCAAGGAGTGGCTGGTCCAGCACCTCCTCTCGCCGGTATCCGAACGTCCGCTCCGCTGCATCATTCCAGTAGGTGATGCGTCCTCCGTCGTCGGTCACGACGATCGGATGGAGTGCCGCCTGGGTGATGCCTCGAAACTTTTCCTCCGAGGCTCGGATCTGATCGGCGCTCCGGGCTTCGCGGCGTAACTGCCACCAGAGCAGGGAGATGCCCGCCATGCTGATCGCCACGATGCTGACGGCCAAGCGCTGCTCGCCAGCGACTCCTTCGAGCCCCTCGGAAGCATCCATCTCGACACAAACCATGGTTGCCGCCTTGCCCGTACCTCGGATCGGTGCGAACGCGACGTAGTTCGAGCTGCCGTCCCGACCGGTCGTGGGGCCTTGCACCAGGCTGGTGTTGATCTCGAAGAGCGACAAAACCTCCTGGGGATGATCGCGCTCGTACCCGCCGCTCGCAGGCTCCTTCTGACCGTCATCGTCCGAGCTCAGCAAACAGTGAACTTGCGCGCCCTGACGCTCCAGGATCGAGAGGCGGCAATGGCCATGGTGAATGGATCTGACGGTGCGGAACTGATCGCGAATTTGAGCCACCTCCGTGGTGGCGGCGCCCGCGGGCTGACCCTGGAGGTGATGAATCTGCTCCGGGCCGAGCATGATGGCGAGCGATTCCGCCAGGCCCTGAAGATCCCTCCTCCATCGCCGGTTCTCCATGTCTCGCACATGGAAGACAAACAAGAGGCCGCCCAGAAGTGCGGCGACCAGCAAGAAAACCATGCGCAATGCTAATCGCTTGTCCACGGCGCGAGACCGTGGACGGGGCTTTTTCATACGACCCGCTCCTTGAACGCGAGTTCCCAGCCGGCCGCAAACTCGGCCGGATCCGCAACCCGAACCACGCGTGACTGAGAGAAGGTTAGGACACAAACCTCGGAGCGGAAGTGAAAACAGGCACGCCGCATGGCCGGGCAATCCGCCAATTCCGCTTGCACACCCAGGAATTCAGGTTGAGGAATCGACCGGTCTCAGCGATTCCGTGTCAACAGGCGAAGCCTGGACTTGAGAGTCCGGGAGAGACTTTGCAAGGTGAGTCTCTGTGCGGAGAGCACCGGGTGAATGCAGACAGGTAACCCGGGAGAATCGGGCTGAAATCAATCACCCATGACACTCGCCCCGTTGCTGGCATCAGCACTCAGCGCGGCTCGACGTGTGTGTGATCAAAGCGCTTGATCAACGTGACTTCATTGCCGCGATCGTTGTAACGAAAATCATCCACGAGGCCTCGGGCGAGCATGATTCCGAAACCGCCTTCGCGAAGACCGAGTTCATTACGCAACTCGATGTGGCCGATTGGGTCTTCGTCGCACGCGGCATGTGGCAGGTTCCTGGGATTGAAACCCGGCCCCTGGTCCTTGATGATCAGCGTGACCGACTCAGGGTCGATGCGATAGGTGATCCGCAAGACCAGATCAGCGTTCTTGCGGTGACCCCACTCGATGGCATTTCCTCCCATTTCCAACACGGCCTGTTTCAAGTCCTTGATCTGGCGGTCGGTGAGTGGGGTATGGGCGAACAGGTCGGCGAGCATGTCATGGGCCTGTTCAAGGTAAGTCAGCTCGCTGCGTATATCGAAATTGATCTCTCCGTAGGTTCCCCGCTTCAGGTGCTCGTCGTGCCAGAGGAGCGCCTTCTCGATGACGTCGTGGAGCTGATCGGGCGTGAATGGCTTGATCAGGTAACCATTGGCCCCGACCCGCACGCCCGCGGCCCGATGCTGCGCATCCTGGAGCGCGGTCACCATAACAATGGGGATCAGATTGGTCTCTCGATTCCGCTTCAACTGGTCGCAAATGGCAAAGCCGTCGACGTCAGGCAGCATGAGATCGAGCAAGACCAGTTCCGGTTTCTTCACCGAGACGGCAGGCCAGACCTGCGCACCCGAGTAAAGCTGGATCGGTTCGAAGTCGCGAGCCCGAACGAGACTGGCCAGAATATCGTTGGTGTCGCGCTCATCGTCGACGATCAGAACGGTGCGCGGCATGGGGAAAACTCGAAGAAACCACGAAATCTCGAACGTTTCCTGTTTCTTGCCACAATCGACGGCAACCTCTGCGCCATTTTCGCGCGCGCGAGCAAGCGTGACAAGGGTTTGGAATCGACCAGCTCTCCGGTTGGCTCGACGATCCCGACCTTCACGGCCTGCCGAGCCGGTCCCGGGCTCTCGTGCGTACCCGATATACTGACCACAAGCTCGCTGGCCACTCGCGATTGTTCCGCTATGTTCCGCTTCCCGCGGCGACCGCTTTGCTCTTCCCGTCTCTCATTCGTGGAGACTTCCTTGATCACTCCTCGGGCCGCGCCATGTTCGATCGAGCTGGATGGAGTCCACGTCTCTTGCGAGAGCCTCGACCGACTCGTCAGAATACGATGACTGGTGGTACGACAGCTCTTGACGCCTCATGGCATCGGCGATCGCCACGTCGCCTGTCCGAACCAGCGTCTCACTTTTACTCGATTGACTGGACCGTGAAGACATGAATGTCATCAGGATCATCGACGCGTTTGGCTACATCATCTATGTGGCGCTTGGCTTTCTTGCGGTGTGGGGCGTTTACAATGGAATCTTGCTGTATCGAACCCTCAGCAAGAAAACCCTCCGGGATCCCGAGCAGCTCATCAAGCAGGTGCAGGAGCTTTGCCAGGCCCGCAAGTTCGATGCGGCCGTGAGTGTCTGCCAGAGCCCGATCTACTGGCACAAGGCGCTTGCCCAGCTCATCGCAGTCGCCCTTCGAAACCGCGACAAGGGACTGACGAAAATCAAGCAGTTGCTGGTCACCGAGTTCCATACCGAGGTGATCGCGGGAATGGAAAACCGGCTGGCCTCGATCTCGACAATCGTCAGGATGGGCCCCCTCCTGGGGCTTCTCGGCACGGTCGCGAGCATGATCGCTGCGTTCAACCGGATCGGCGGCGCCGAGCAGGTTATTCCTCGCGCCCTGGCATCTGACATCAGCCTGGCGCTCTGGGCAACGGGCGCGGGCTTGTTGATTGCCAACCCGATGATGCTCATCGGCAACGATGTCCATGCGCGGCTGCGCAAGCTCAGGGATCGCACCGAACGGCAGCTTCAAGACATCCTGGAGATTCTCGAGCCTCTCGAGAGTCCGGGGCCCGCTCCCATTTCCCGCGGCGTCCGTGCCGAGACCGGCACGCCGCGGGCGACGGCATCCCGCTCTTGATCGAGGCAGAATAATCGACGTCCCGACCGTTTGCCAGGATCTCCGAGAGTTCAGCGCACGATCCCCCGTCTCTATCCGCTAGCTCGGTTGATCAACATGCTGCTCCGCCGCGAAGCTTCCGAGGAACGTGACGAGCACATCGACATGACGCCCATGGTCGACGTCGTTTTTCAGCTCATGACGTTCATGCTTTTCTCGGTGCAAATGACCGGCGGCGAAAAGGTCGATGTTCCCCCGGCCCGGCATGGCGTGGGCATCCCGGAGTTGACGGCCACATTCTTGACGCTCCTGAAGCCCGCGGTCCCCGGTGCGGAGCCACGGCTCCTTCTGGGCCACGGCGAAGGAGACATGGTCACCCTGGACCAGGCCCGCAAGGCCGTGGCCGACGGAGTCCGCGCAGGCCGAAACAAGGTAATTCTTCAGGCCGACGGCGATGTCCCCCACGGCGCAGTTATCAAGGTCTCGTCGGCCATGACCGAAGTCGAGGGAGTGACAGTCCATATCGGCGTCCAGGAACCTCAAGGCACAAAATGAAATCCTCCTTCCTCTTGCTCCGTGCAATCAAGCCTTCAGTCACTTCAGCTTGACGCCAGGACAGTAAGGGCGGTAACCGTGGCCAACTGGGATATCTTTCACGCCGATCGCCTGGAGCTCGAGCGCGGGCAAAGTGCGCAGGCCATTCGCTCGGCCCTCGCCCGCGGCGACCTCCGCGATGACGACCTCGTCCGTCCGGCGGGAACCACCGTTCCCTGGGCCCGCATCGCCGACATCCCGGAACTGTTGGCCCCGGCGCCGGAACCCGCTCCGGAACCTGGACCGACCGCGCACAGACCATCTGCCGAGGCTCCCCGGCCCGAGGATCGACTGCCGGATTTCGAGGAGGTCTAGCCCAGCCTCGAGCAAGTCATCCCGCCCCCCAAGAAACACCATCCCACCGAGCTGCCCGGATCGTTGACGTCCGATGTCGCATTTCCCGTTCTCGATGAGCCCGAACCGCGCCCGCTGCGCGCTCCGGATACGTCCGTGCCTTCGGCGTCATCGCACGCATGGGTCTGGGCCGATGAAGATGAAGACGACGAGGACGATCTCAGGATCATCGAAGATCAAGGAGATATGGAGATCCTCGCCGATGACGCCCTCGAAGAACACGGCACCGGGTGCACCGGCGCGGCCGAGAAGCAACCGCCAATTCAGCCGGCGGTGCCCGGGCGTTCGAGCGAAGCTCGGTCTCGCCGTGTCGAATCTCACACCGTGGCCGAGCCCCACGATGGTTGGCAACCGAGCGAAGACGACCTTGATCTGGACGTGATCGAGGGCAGCCGATCCAGCCGCGTGGCTTTGCCGGTCGTGCACTCTCGCGACCGCGACGGGGCCGTTCTTCCCGCCGAGGCCGACGATCAGCCTGAGACCGAGTTCTCGCTGTCGCGATCCGCGACTCAGAAGATCGAGGAACTGGATCTCGCCCCCATGGTCGACGTCGCCTTTCAACTCGTCCTTTTCTTTATGGTGACCGCCACCACGGTACTGTACAAGACGCTGGAAATACCCAAACCTTCCGGAGAGGCCCCTGCCGGTGCGGTCGCCCAGGGCCGGTCGCGCTCGCTCGATGACCTGAAGGACGATTGCATTCTCGTCGAGATCGACGACCGGGGAGCGATGAAGCTCGATCGCCAGCCCATCGAACCGGTGAGAGAGACGCTCGTCGAGAATCTCCGCCGCGCTCGCGAGAAGACCGGCCGCAAGTCGATGCTCCTCTCCGCTGACGCTGCCACCCTTCATCGCAACGCCGTGCTGGCGTACGATGCGGCCATCGAAATCGGCCTGAGCATCGCCATCGCCAAGCCTCAATCACCCCAGGGTCCCGCTCCGACTCTCCGCGGCACCCCGGCCGGAGCCCCCAGGCCAGCCCCCAACCCCTCTGCCGCCCTCGCCACCCCATTCTGAGGGGCTTGCGCTGCCTTTTCGTTTTCGAATGCCGATCATGATGACAGCGCGAAGCGACCGCTGACCACTGGCCGCTCCTTCCTCACCACTGACGACTGGCTACGATTCTACCTCGAGCGGGAGTGAATGAGGCATTCCGATTCCCCAGGGACTGTGCCAAACCTATGGCCCAGTTGGCAGGGATGCTCAGCGTTTCTTGTGTTGGAACGCAAGCAAGTTCACCATGGCTTGGCTTCACATTCGGTTGACTGAGGAACAGCACCGAGTCGTCACCGAAGAACGGTCCGTTCGCCGGTGAATCGTCGGGGTCCGCCATTGATGCCGCGCTGAGTTCGGTATCCAAGGCCTGAAAGGCTGAGGCCGCAACTGGTATAGAAAAGGAAGAAGCCTGTACAAGGAAGAAGCCTGTACCCGGGCACGGTTCAATGACGGGCGTTTCCGGGTGACAACCGAGGCGAAGCTGCGACCACTTGCTCGCTTCGGCTGCTCAATGGTCTGGCTTGTGCTTTCCACCTTTAGGGCCAATCCCGTTGAATTAACCGTAAAGCCATGGGAGCTCGTTGGTTATTTCGCCCTCTCCGGTTGCGGGAGAGGGTAGGGAGAGGGCTCGCACCAGTCAGCTCGACCCTTCGGACAAGAGACCGGAAGACCGCCATGCGGTTTTTGGGACGGGAGTGCGAGCGCGCACCGCATGCGTGCTCGCATCGCTGCGAGTGCATGGGATACATTTGACCAGGCAACGGCAGGGCCAAGTGTGCCACTT
>JBEKTN010000203.1:0-14904 GCA_049516015.1 Isosphaeraceae bacterium
TCGCGGCACCGCTCCAGGGTATGCTCGCCGTCCATGAGCACTTCCGGCTCGACGACGGGGACCAGTCCGGCTTCCTGGCACAACGCGGCATAGCGAGCCAACGCCTGCGCGTTGGCCTCGATGCAGCCTCGGCTGGGAATGCCATCGCCCAGGGCAATCACCGCGCGCCACTTGGCAAAACGAGCACCCATTTGAAAATACTCTTTGAGGCGGACACGCAATCCGTCCAGACCCTCGGTGATTTTCTCTCCCGGGTGGCCTGCCATGTCCTTGGCGCCGATGTCAACTTTGATGCCGGGAATGATTCCCGCATCGATGAGGACTTTGATCAAGGGAGTGCCATCGTTCTTCTGCTGGCGGATCGTCTCGTCGTAGAGGATCGCCCCACTGATGCTGTCGCCGAGGCCGGGCGTGGTCACGATCAACTCGCGATAGGCGCGCCGAGCCTCTTCGGTCTGGGGAATCCCCAACCTGGCAAATCGTTTGTTGCAGGTTGGATTGCTTTCATCCATTGCCAGCAGGCCCTTGTCGCCGGCGACCAGCGTTTTCGCGGTGCGTGTAAGCTCTTGTGCATTCATTTGGGGTTGCCCCACTTCCAATTGCGGATTTCCGGCATGTCGACGCCGTGTTTGTCGATGTACTGCCTGTGCTCGATCAGCTTGTCCGCGAGCTGCTGCTTGAGATAGGCCCCCTTGGTACCCGTCTGGGGCAGGCGATCGATCGTATCCATCACCAGGTGGAAGCGATCCATGTCGTTCATGACCGTCATGTCGAAGGCGGTCGTGATCGTGCCCTCTTCTTTGTAGCCTCGGACGTGCAGGTTGCGGTTGGCTCGGCGGTACGTCAGCCGGTGGATCAGCCAGGGGTATCCATGAAACGCAAAGATGATGTGTTTGTCCTTCGTGAAGAGCGAATCGTAGTCCGTCTCGCTCATCCCGTGCGGACCCTCGGTGTCGGGCTCCAGCTTCATGAGATCGACGACATTGACCACCCGGATCTTCAGATCGGGCAGATGCTCGCGGAGAATGGAAACGGCGGCCAGCGTCTCCAGCGTGGGGACGTCGCCGCAACAGGCCATCACCACGTCCGGTTCGCCCTCCTGATCGTTGCTGGCCCATTGCCAGATGCCGATCCCCTCGGTGCAATGCTCGACGGCGGCGTCCATGGTCAGCCATTGGGGCGCATCGTGCTTGCCGCAAACCACGAGATTGATGTAGTTCAGACTGCGCAGGCAATGATCCATGACCGACAAGAGGCAGTTGGCGTCGGGCGGCAGGTAGACGCGCACCATCTGGGACTTCTTGTTGATGACGTGGTCGATGAATCCGGGGTCCTGGTGCGTGAAGCCGTTGTGATCCTGCCGCCAGACGTGGGAGGTCAGCAGGTAGTTCAGCGAGGCGATATCCCGCCGCCACGGCAGTTCCGAACACATCTTCAGCCACTTGGCGTGCTGAGTGAACATCGAATCGACGATGCGGATGAACGCCTCGTAGCTATTGAACAGCCCGTGCCGCCCGGTCAGCAGGTATCCCTCCAGCCAGCCCTCGCATTGATGCTCGCTGAGCATCTCCATGACGTCTCCGCTGGGCTCGAGGAACTCATCATTCTCCACCGTCTCGGCTTCCCACTGCCGATTGGTGACTTCGAAGACTGCCTCGAGCCGATTGGAGATCGTCTCGTCGGGACCGAAGACTCGGAAGTTCCGCGGATGCTCGTTCAGCTTGATCACGTCGCGCAGGAACGGGCCCAGCACATGCACATTGCCGGCCTCGACTGCGGTGGGCGCGGGGACCTTGACGGCGTAGTTGCGGAAGTCCGGCATGTGGAGTTCGCGCAGCAGTTTCCCACCGTTGGCGTGGGGATTGGCGCCCATCCGTCGGTCGCCCTTCGGCGCCAGCTCGGCCAGCTCGGCCAGGAGCCGGCCGTGCTCATCGAAGAGTTCCTCCGGCTTGTAGCTTCTCATCCAGCTCTCGAGCTGCTCGAGATGCTCGGGAGGAGTCGATGAAGATACGGAGAGCGGCACCTGGTGCGCCCGGAACGTGCCCTCGACCGGAAGGCCATCGACGACTTTCGGTCCGGTCCAGCCTTTGAGCGATCTGAGGACGATCATCGGCCAGCGCGGGCGTGTGGCGTCGCCTTGGAGGCGCGCGTCGTGCTGGATCTTTTGGATTTGCTCCACCACCTTATCGAGGGTCGCGGCCATGGTCTGATGCATCTCCTCTGGCTCTTCTCCCTCGACGAAGAAAGGCGTCCAGCCGTAGCCGCGGAGCAACTGGTCCAGTTCCTCGTGGGTAATGCGTGCGAGAACGGTCGGGTTGGAGATCTTGTAGCCGTTGAGGTGCAGGATCGGCAGCACCACCCCGTCGCTGACCGGGTCGAGGAACTTGTTGGAATGCCATGCGGTGGCCAGTGGGCCGGTCTCGGCTTCGCCGTCGCCGACGACGCAGGCGACGACCAGCTCGGGATTGTCAAACGCTGCCCCGAAGGCATGGCTGATCGAATACCCCAACTCGCCGCCCTCATGAATCGAGCCAGGCGTTTGCGGCGAAACGTGACTGGAGATCCCTCCGGGGAATGAGAACTGCTGAAACAGCTTCTGGAGCCCGGCCTCATCCTGGCTAATGTTGGGATAGACCTCGCTGTAGGTACCCTCGAGGTAGACGTTGCCCACCACCGCCGGGGCGCCATGGCCGGGGCCGGAAATGTAGATCATGTTGAGGTCATGCTGTTTGACGACCCGGTTCAGATGCGCGTAGATGAAGTTCTGTCCGGGCGTCGTGCCCCAGTGCCCCAGCAACAGTTGTTTCACGTGCTCCAGCTTCAGCGGCTGCCGAAGCAAAGGATTTTCGCAGAGATAGATCTGGCCGACGGACAGGTAATTCGCGGCCCGCCAGTAGGCATTGATCTTGCGGAGTTGTTCCGGGTCGAGGGGACCCTTCTTGTCCGGAGATTGCGACGCCCGGATCGTCGGGGGCGGGGCAGTGCGGAGTCTTTTCTGCTCGTGGTGGCTCTTCTTGACTTTGGGTTTCGACATCGGCTGGCTCCTTCATCAGGTTCGATTGGTCTGAATTCGTGGACGACGAGAAGTCATGATGGCCGCGGTGTGAGACGAGCCGCGGCCCTGGCGATCATCAACTCTTCGTCGGTGCGGATGACCCGGACCTTGACCGGGCCTTGGTCGGTCGAGATCAGGAAGGCGGCGGATGCGTTCCGGCCTTCGTCCACGGCGATCCCGAGGAATCCCAGTCCCGCGCAGATCCGGCGGCGAATCTCGGGCGCGTTCTCACCGATCCCCCCGGCGAACACCAGTGTGTCCAGCCCGCCGAGCGCGGCGGCAAAGGCGCCGATCCACTTCCTTGCCTGGTAGCAGAACAGTTCGATCGCCTCGGCCGCCCGGACATCGACATTCTGCCGTTCCAGGAGATCGCGCACGTCGGAGCTGGTTTCCGAGACGCCCAGCAGGCCGGACTTGTGGTTCACGAGGCTGTCGAACTGGACGGCCGTCATTCCTTCGGCCCGCGACAGGAACCGGACCAGACCTGGATCGAGATCGCCCGTGCGCGTCCCCATGACCAGCCCGGAGGCCGGCGTGAAGCCCATGGTTGTGTCGACGGAATGGCCCCCCTGGACCGCCGCCAGGCTCGCCCCGGCGCCGAGGTGCGCCAGGATGACACGGCCCCGGGCTTCCTCAAGGCCGGCGACCCGGGCCAGTTCCTCCATCAGATATGCGTACGACAGGCCGTGGAAGCCATAGCGCCGGACCCCGGCGGCCTCGAACCGCCGCGGGATCGGCAGGATCTGGGCGACGCGGGGCATGTCGTGATGAAATGCGGTGTCGAAGCACGCAACCTGGGGTAAGTCCGGATCACGGTTTCGGAATGCCTCGATCAGCTCGATCTCGCCCGGCATGTGATCCGGGTCGTACGAGCTGATCTTCCGCAATTCGCCGATCAGCTCGGCCGTGACCCGTTCAGGCTGATGGTAGCGACTCCCCCCATCAACGACACGATGCCCGACGGCGGCGATCTCCGCGAACCCGATCGCGCGTTCGAGCCAATCGATCAGCAGGCGGACGGCGGCCTTCTGGTCCGGGGCATCGACCGGGCGATCCTCCTTGCGATTGCCATCGGCCTGGGCCATGACCCACCGGGCATCCTCCAGCCCGATCCGATCGACCCGACCGGACAGGAGCCGCGCCGACGGATCGGTCCGCTCGAAAAGCGCGAATTTGAGGCTCGACGATCCACCGTTGATCGTCAGGATGCGCGAACGTTCCGGACTTCCGACCCCAAGAGTCTTGGTCCCGGAACCAGCGGAGAGTTCGTGAACGCGATGTTTTAATTGATACATATGTAGTTCTTTAAATAGTGACGAGATGGGATTCTAAAGCTGAACGTCAACGAGTGTTTTCCTTGGACAGAGATTCGTAACCGGATAGAACGTCGAATAATTCCTCATCAATGGAAGTCTGGCGCAGGCGGCGGAACGTCTGATTCAGGGTTCCCAGCAGGTCGTCGATGTTTTTCTCGGCTCGCTGCATGGCGGCCAGGCGGCTCGCGTTTTCGGCTGCCAACGATTCGGCGCAAGCCTTGTAGAGCGAGACAAAAAGATACTCCCGGACGAGTGCCTCCACCGTCCGCTCATGGTCACCGATGACCTCGGGCAGGTTCTTGGTCGGCCAGGGGAGATGGGCCAGCCTGAGTCCCCATTTTTCATCCAGGGGCAGCAGGTGTTGACTGACAGGTTCATAAGCCGCCCCGGACCTGGGGCGGTTGTGGAAGAGGTAAAGTTGATCAAATTCTCCCTTGCCGTGATGCGCTTCACTTTCAACCAGGATCTGACCGACGAGCGGCGTGATGGCGTTGACGGCAGTCGGAACGGCGAAAAGTCCCACCGGCGGGACACCGGCATCCGCCAGCCGCGCTCGAACGCGATCGCCGACGGCCCAGACTTTCTTTTCGCCGGGCAGAGGATCGAGCGCCTTGGCGACAAAATCCGCCAGTACGTCATTGAACTGACCGACAAGTCCCTGATCGGAGCCGAAGACGATGGCGTTTACCGCCTTCGCGCCCGCGTCTGGCCGGCCGGCTTGCTCAGCGGCGTCCGTCCTCCGATTCCTCAAGCAGACAACCAGGCCCAGTTCCACGGTGCGATCATAGTCCGCCAGGGCCAGCACCGACTTCTCGTACTGTCCGATGCTCGCGGCTGCCAGGGCCTTCATCGAGCGGACCACGGATTCCAGATCTTCCGCTCCGCCGATCTTGCGGCGCAGGCTTGCCAATGTATCGCTCATGGCTTCTTCTCGGGTTTGGTAGCGGGTTCCGGCTGGAACGGCGCGATTGCTTTGCCGACGACTTGCAGAATCGCTTTACGGTCCTCGTCGCTCAACGTGTCGTTCGAGGAAAAGCGCTGGCGAATCTCCCCCGGGATGTCCACGACCGCCTTTCTCAGAGCCTGCTCGGCATCCCGCACCTTGCCGATCGGCACACTGTCCAGCAAACCGCCGGTCAACGCCACGAGGATGACGATTTGTTCCGGGACAGACGCCGGTTCGAGCTCCGGTTGTTTGAGGATGGCCCGGATTCGCTGGCCATGGTCGATAATCTTGCGGGTGTGTTCATCAAGCCGTGTGCCGAACTTGGCGAAGGATTCCAGCTCAGTGAACTGCGCATACGCGAGCTTGAGATCGCCCGCCACGGCTCGGTAGGCCGCCCGTTGTGCCTTGCCACCGACGCGTGAAACGGACTTGCCGACATCGACGGCGGGAAGGACGCCCAGTTCGAATAAGGTTGGCGACAGGTAAATCTGGCCATCCGTTATGGAGATGAGATTCGTGGGAATGTATGCGGAGATGTTCTGCGCCTCGGTCTCGATGATGGGCAAAGCGGTGAGCGAGCCGCCCTTGAGGTCGTCGCGAAGATGGGTGGCACGCTCCAGCAACCGCGAGTGGATGTAAAAGATATCGCCGGGAAACGCTTCGCGACCGGGTGGGCGGCGGAGCAGCAGCGAGATCTCGCGATAAGCGCGGGCGTGCTGGGTCAGATCGTCGTAAACGATGAGAACGTCGCGGCCCGCTTCCATGAAGTGCTCCGCGATACTGGTCGCGGCGTAGGGGGCGATGAAAGTGAGCCCGGGCGGGTCGTTGCCTTTGGTCACGACGACGACGGTGTAATCCATTGCGCCGTTTTCGCGCAGGTTGGCGACGACCTTGGCGACGGCGGACGCACGCTGGCCGATCGCGCAATAGACGCACAGCACATTCTGGTCGCGCTGGTTCAGAATGGTGTCGATCGCGATGGCGGACTTGCCGGTTTGCCGGTCGCCAAGGATCAGTTCACGCTGGCCGCGGCCGATCGGAATCAGCGCATCGATGACGATGATGCCGGTTTGCAGAGGCACCGAGACGAGAGCGCGGTCCATGATCGGCCGGGCGGGGCGCTCGATGGGCAAACGCAGGCTGGAGGCGACCGGCCCTTCGCCATCGAGGGGCCCGCCCATCGGGTCAATGACGCGCCCGATGAGTCCATCGCCCACCGGCACGTCCATCACGCGACCCGTACGCTCGACCTCATCGCCCGCGTGCAGGTGCTGGCATTCGCCAAGGAGCACGACGCCGATTTCGTCCTCATCGACGTTGAACGCGATGCCGAACAGACCACCGGGAAACTTCACCAGCTCATCAAAGCCCACGCCCGGAAGGCCCGAGACATTGGCGATGCCGGTGGAGAGTCTCGTGATCGTGCCCACCTCACGCGGCGCCAATTGCGGCGTGAACGCTTCCAACGTCCGGTTGATACCCGCGAACGCCTGGTCGAAGACAGTACGCAGGCTGTCAGGCGAGTTATTCAATGGTCCGCCTTTGGGGCCGCGGCCACCGGTGCAGGGCCGTTCTTGGGTTCACGCTTCGGCTCGGGCTTGGCTTCGGCCTTCGGCTCGGGCTTGGCTTCGGCCTTCGGCTCGGGCTTGGCTACGACCTTCGGATCGGGCTTGGCTTCCGCCTCTGCCTCGGGCTGGGACTTTGCGTCCGGCTTGGATTCGGGCTTGGCATCCTCGTAGAGAAGTTCGCCCGCGCTCTTTTCCAGCGTCGAGAGATAATCCGCGATGCTCCAGGCTATCTTGTGTCCATTGGTGGAGAGTTCAATACCGCTGACCAGCTCCGGCGCGGTCTCGAACTGGACATGAGCGTCCGGGGCGAAAGTTTCCTTCACCGCACTTTCGATCGCGGTCCGCTGTGCCGGCGGCAGATCGAAGGCGCTATGCACGCTCACCGTGTGGTTCGATGTCTTCAAGGCCGTCGCCAACTGCTCCTTGGCCGCGCCGGTCAACGCCCGCACGCGGTGGACGAAGACGTCGCCCATGCGTTCCTCGAGGCTCGTGGTGGCGAGGTCCGCCAGCGTCTTGCGCGTGATGGCAAAGACTTCCTTCTGGGTCCAGCGGATGATCTCTTGATTCAGGTTACGTTGTTCGCTTTGCAACGCGGTCTGGCGTTTGGCACGCAAGGCATCGGCGTCCTTTCGTGCTTCGTCGAGCAGCCGTTGACGTTCGGCTTTGGCCTCGTCCGTGGCTTTTTTCAAGAGCGCCGCACGCTCCTGGTCGAAGACCTCGTTCTTGTGCTGAAAGTCGTCGCGGTCCTTTTGCGCTTCAGCTTTCTTCGCCTCGGCCTGCGCGAGCTGGGTGGCGATCCCTTGCTCCCGTTCGTCGATCGCGTGGAGGATGGGTTTGTAAAGGAATCGCTTCAACAACCACACCAGGATGAGGAAGTTGATTGCCTGGGCTATCACGGTGAACCAGTTGATTAGCATGGCTCACTTTCCTGTGGCTTGGGCAATGACGTGGTTCCAGAACGGGTTGGCGAAGATCAGAATCATCGAGATCACGAGGCAATAGATGGCAATGGATTCGATCATCGCCAGGCCCACGAACAAGGTTCGTGTGATGGTACTGGCGGCATCGGGCTGTTGTGCGAGCGAGCTCAGGGCCGTCGAGACGGCCCGTCCTTCGCCAAGCGCGGGCGCGATGCTCCCCAGTGCGATGGTAACTCCGGCGGTAATGATCGAAACGATCGCGATGAGAGTCATGCCTTCCATGATGTGTCCTTTCATTGCTGGTGGTATTGTTTCATGCGGCGCGGGTTCGCGTGGCGGCCGCGATGTAAACGGTCGCGAGGATGCTGAAAATGTAAGCCTGCACCATGCCGGTGAGCAGTCCGAGCAGGTACATGAAGTCGGGGAAAATGAGGGGCGTGATCGTGAGCAAGATGCCGACTATCATCGTCCCGCTCATAATGTTGCCGAACAGACGGATCGCCAGTGCAAACGTGCGCGAGAGCTCGCTGATGATGTTGAACGGCAACATGATCCACGTCGGCTTCAGGTAAGACTTGAGGTAGCCGCCCAACCCTTGCTCCGCGATGCCGAAGAACGGCACGGCGACAAACACCGAGATCGCCAGCGCCGACGTGGTCGAGAGCGAACCCGTCGGTGCTTCGTATCCCGGGATGATCGCACAGAGGTTGGACACAGCGATGAGCAGGAACAAGGTCCCCAGAAAACCCAGATATTTGGCCGGATTGTGGAGGCCCACTTCCTGGATCTGTTTCTCGATCGTGGTGACCACGATTTCGAGGAAGCCTTGCCAGCGCGAGATGTGCACCTCGGTCACGAGCTTACGCGTGATCAGCCACGCGCCAAAGGTCATCACGACCATCAACCCCCAGGTCGTGACGATGGTGTTATTGAGCTCGAGAAAGCCGTACCGCCAGAAAACCAGCTCATCGGGAGTAAGGCGCAATGCTGGTCTCCTCTTCCAAAGGACTCTGCTCTTCCGCCGGCGCGTGCGTGAGCCGCCTCACGACAATGATTCGCGCGACCAGAAATCCAACAAGGCATGCCACGAGCCTCGACCAGTGACCCTGCGAAACAAAATAGAATCCAGCCAGAATCAGACTGGTTCGCAGCAGCAGGCTGCCGAGGAACCAGAGCGCCGGCCTGTCGGACACAACACCCTTCTGGACCGTCCACCAAAGGCCGCCGAAGAAGAACGTACCGAGCAAGGCGCCGCCAAGGAGCGTCAGGGCGAGAGCCAGGATGTCACTCATCCAGATCCTCCTGCATCTCCTTGTATTCCGTTTCGACCCAACGCCAGGCATTGAGACAGCCGATGATCAAACCCATGAGAAGAAGCATCAGCGTCCATGAATATGGAGTCGGATAGTGCTTGTCCACCCAGAGACCGAGCGCCGCGCCGATCAGGGTCGGAACCGTCACCGACCAGCCGATCAACCCTGACATGCCCAGGCCGAACCAGACGCTCTTCGTGCCTTCGCGCCGCGCCTTCAGCTTGCGTGCCGCCTGAGCGCCGACCTGCCGGCTGAAGATCGTTTCTTCGTTCGCGACATTCGGTTTGGTTTCTTCATTCATGTTGAAATTCCATGAAGCGGTGGATGAATCCGCTCTCCATCTTCGCCAGCACCGAGCGAACGCTCTTCTCCTGCTCGTCCACGCTGAGAAACTGCCGCTTCACCGCCTCGTGGAGTTTGTCGAGGTCCGTCCCGCCGATGGCATTACGCACCGAGACCAGAACCTCCATGCCGGCCTTGATCAGCACCCCTTGATCGACGGCCAGATAGACCTCGCCTTCCGCCTCCGTTTCATAGGTCAGAATCCCAGGCGCCAGGGCCGCCGCGCAGTCGAGGCGGTGCGGCAAGAGTCCAAAAGAACCCTGGAGCGTCTGGGCCACGATCCGTTTCACGCCCTGCTTTTCGGCGAAGATCTTGAAGGGAAGGAGAACCTTGAGATTAATGGCGTTTGGCTCCCTGTTCGACCGTGGGTTTGAGTTTCCCGGCCGCCTGGGGTTTCACCTGAGCTTTGGGTTTGGCACCAGGATCGGCAGGACTTGAGGGCGTGGCGGCCTTGGCTTTTTCCTTGGCCTCGTCGATCGCCCCGATCATGTAAAAGGCGCTTTCGGGATAGTCCTTGAACTCATCGTTGAGGATGCGCTCACAGCCGTCGATCGCGTCCTTCAGGCTGACGTCCTTTCCCTTGATGCCACTGAACTGCTCGGTCGCGAAAAACGGCTGGGTCAGAAAACGCTCCAGCCTGCGGGCGCGGCCGACGACGTTACGGTCATCCGGGGAGAGTTGCTCCATCCCCAGCATGGCAATGATGTCCTTGAGCTGCTCGTACTGCGCCAGCGTCTTGCGGATATCCTGCGCCAGGAGGTAATGCCGTTCACCGATGATGGTCGGTGTTGCCATCTTGGAGTTGGATTGGAGCAGATCGACGGCCGGGTACAGTCCCTCGCTCGCCCGCTTGCGGGAGAGAACGATCGACGCGGAAAGGTGCGAGAACGTGTGCACCGCCGCCGGGTCGGTCAGGTCGTCCGCCGGTACATAGACAGCCTGAATGGACGTGATGGCGCCCGTGTCGGTGTTGGCAATGCGCTCTTCCAGTCCCGATAACTCGGTGCCCATCGTCGGTTGATAGCCCAGGCGCGACGGCATCTGCCCCATCAAGCCGGACACTTCCATGCCCGCCTGGATGAAACGAAAGATGTTATCGATGAGCAACAGCACGTCGCGATGTTCATCATCCCGGAAATACTCGGCCATCGTGAGCGCTGCCAGGCCCACGCGGAACCGGGCGCCGGGAGGCTCGTTCATCTGGCCGAACATCATCACCATGTGCGGCAGCACACCGGCTTCTTTCATATCGTGATAGAGCTCTTCTCCTTCGCGACAGCGCTCGCCGATGCCGCAAAACATGCTCACTCCCTTTTGATGTCCGACCATGTTGTGAATCATTTCGGTGAGCAACACAGTCTTGCCCACCCCCGCGCCCCCGAACAGTCCCGCCTTGCCGCCGCGCTCCAGCGGCACCAGCACGTCAATGACCTTGATGCCCGTTTCAAAGACTTCGGACTTGGTGGAACGACTGGCCAAGGACGGCGGGTCTCGATGGATGGTCCGCCATTCCACATCCGCCGGCGCCGGCTGGCGGTCGATGGGGTTGCCGAATACGTCGAACATTCGCGAGATAATCTCTTTGCCGACCGGCACCTTCAATGGCCCGCCGGTGTCCTCCACGGCCATGCCGCGAGCGAGACCCTGCGTGGGTTGGAGCGCGATCCCGCGGACATGACGTTCATCAAGTTGCATCAGCACCTCGATGGCGACTCGCGCCTCCTTCCCCGCGCGCAGCAACGAGTAGATGGGCGGCAAGCTGTCATCGAACCGCGCATCGACCACGCTTCCGCGTACCGACGTGATCACGCCGTCATTCGAGGCCTTGGTTCCGTTAGCGGACATCACCGAACGGGTCATTTTAGCGCCTTGCTTTTGGATGCGATGCATCCCTTCAGCTCTTTCCAGGACTTGACGAACGATCTGGCCCCTTCATCCTGGAGCTGAGCGGCCAGGGCATTGATGTCGATGCCGGCCTTGGCGAATCTGGTGAGCACCTCCTCGCAGTCCCCACCGTGCGGGGGGAGAATGTGGTCAACCTTACCATGCTCAGCCAGGGCGTTCAACGTGCCCTCGGGCATGGTGTTCACCGTGAAGATGGCTTCCTCGATGGCGGGCAGACCCTCCTTGGTCCCCGGGATCTTGATATACATGTTGGGGCGCTTTCCCCGGTCATGCAGTTCCTTGGCTGCTTCGAGTGTGTTCTTCGTGTCGTGGGCGAGCAGAGGCGAGACCTCCAGAGAGACCCATCCGTCGACACCATCGGTCTGATCGTAGATCGGCCGGAACAGGTCCGCTGCCTGCGCGAGATCTTCCAGCGCCAACTCGAAGAACAGGGCTTCGCCCGACTTGTCTTCCTTCAATTTCTGGCGGATGGCGTCGTCATAGTCGTGACTGTTCTTGATGGCGTGTTCGAAGATCGTGGGGTTCGAGGTGAGTCCCGTGACCGAGAACTCGTGGATGTAGCGGCGGAGCGTGCCGCTGGTCAGCAGACCGCGGGTGATGTTGTCGAGCCAGAGGCTTTGGCCCATCTCGTGAAGTTTTTGGGTCGCTTTCATCCGGTCACCTCCTCGGGCTTGGGGTTATGCCAGTAGCCGTCCGCTGCGATCAGGAGGTCAGCCTCTTTCGGCCCCCAAGTACCGTGCTTGTAGGGGAGGGTCCCGTGGTGGGTCCTGAGTACCGGCTCGACCACCGCCCAGGCGGCCTCGACCGCGCCCTCACGGGTGAAGAGCGCGCCGTCGCCGGCCATGGCGTCGCTCAAGAGCCGCTCGTAGGGCGATTCCTCTCCCGAATGTTCTTCGACCAGGTAGAGTTCTCGCTGGTCGCCGACGAACTCCTTTCCTGCGCGCTTGACCCGAGCGGCGAGGGCGATGGCGGAACTGGGGGAGAGTTGGAATCGCAGATAGTTGGTCCGGCCGGTCGTCGGCGCTGAGTCGGCGAATAGCCTCTGCGGCGGCGGCTTCAGCTCCACCAGAACCTCGGTCGCCGTTTCGGGCAGGTATTTTCCGGAGCGCAGGTACCACGGTACCCCCTCCCAGCGCCATGAGTCGATGAAAAGCCGCAGGGCGCAGAAAGTCTCGACGTCGGAGCTCTTTGCCACGTCTGGCTC
The DNA here is from genome assembly GCA_049516015.1 of Isosphaeraceae bacterium. Classification (GTDB taxonomy): domain Bacteria; phylum Planctomycetota; class Planctomycetia; order Isosphaerales; family Isosphaeraceae; genus Aquisphaera. The sequence continues at coordinate 12,570 of JBEKTN010000203.1, forward strand.
GTCACGGTAGCCAGCGTACTGGCCGCGCACCAGGTCGTCGGGCTTTAAGGGGCGCATCGCTTGAAAGACCTTGGCTTTCTCGCTGTGGACGGCTCCAAAGTCCCTAACGGCCGGCGGCTCCATGGCAAGCAGCGCGACGACCTGGAAGATGTGGTTCTGGATCACGTCGCGCAGACAGCCGGCGGTTTCGTAAAACGAGCCGCGGCCCTCCACTCCGAAATCCTCGGACAGGGATACCTGGACGCTGGCCAAGTAGTTGCGGTTCCAGATCGGCTCCAGGAACGAATTGGCGAACCGGAAATAGAGGATATTCATGATCGCCTCCTTCCCGAGGAAGTGGTCGATGCGGAAGATCGAGTCTTCCGGGAACACCGACCTCGCGACGCGGTTAAGCTCACGCGCCGAGGCCAGGTCGCGGCCGAAAGGCTTTTCGACAATGACGCGCGCATGCTCGGCCAAGTTCGCGGCACCGAGCCCTTTGATCACCGTCTCGAAGAGCGAGGGTGGGATGGCGAGGTAATGCGCCGGGCGCAGAACGCTACCCAGCGCCTTCTTGATCGCCGTGAACGTGCCCCGGTCGTTATAGTCCCCGCTCACGTAACTGAACAAGGACATCAAGTGGTCCAGGGCGGGTTGATCATCGATCCCACCCGATCGCATCACGCTGTCCTTCACGCGATTGCGCAGGTCCGCCAGACTCCAATTCGGGGAGGCAACGCCGATGACCGGGACGTTCAGGGCGCCTCGTTTCGCCAGCGCATAGAGCGCCGGGAAGATCATCTTGTGGGCGAGATCGCCCGTCACACCGAAGAGCACCAGCGCGTCCGAATGGGAGGCTGTCATCAGGCTCCTCCTTTTGGGGCCGCGGCCTTTTCCTCAGGGCCGCCGAACTGGTAACGAAGGGCGGATAACACCTTGCTTGCCGATTTTGTCCTTGCTATCGGCCTTCTCCTTGTCAGCAAACACGAGGCCCCCACCCCCACGCGCCCAGCATCACCAGGGAACACAGCATCGAACGGAACAGGAAACACTCTCCTTTGCTGCACCAGGCAGCTATCAAAGAATCCGGCCAAGTAACGCACTCGGCCGCGGAATCTCCCAACACTTCGGACGTACCTGCCGCGCGGTCGAAGACCAGCTTCTCGCCCATGAACCGCAGAGCGCCGACGAATAGAGTCTCGTCCTTCGTCGTCGCTGATCGTCACGTCCACGGCTAGCCGCAATACCGTCGAGCGAAGAGTGGAATCTTGCCCGTTTTTGTGGGTTTTCAGTGAAACACTGCTCTTCGCTCAACGGTATTGCGGCTAGCCAGGTCTTACACCAGAGAACAGAGGTCACTTCCCCTTAACGTCTTTGACCGCCTCCCGGGCTAACGTCAGATGCTCCCGGAGGGTTGGCAGCCACTTCTCGGCCCAGGCTTTCACGTCGGGATCCCGCCCATTCTTGGCCTCGATCTCGAACTGTTCGATGGCCTTCTCGTGGCCCGACACCATGTCCTTGGTGTAAGCCCGGTCGAACTCAGACCCTTTCAACTTGGACAGTTCGTCCATCAACTCTTGATGCTTCTGGTCCAATCCCTCCGCGAGCTTAATTCCTTTCTTGCTCGTGATCTCCTGGAGTTCCTTGTTCATGAGCGAGTGGTCGCGCACCGCCCGCTCGCCGTACTTCTTGACCGCGTCGCTCGCCGCGTGCTCCACAGCGAACTTGCCGAGCTTCACCTCCGCCAAGTCGATCTGGTCGGCCGCGCGGATGAAGGTCTGGTTTGCGATTTCCGCCTTGTCTTTCTTCTTCATCTTGGTGATCGTGCCCTCGCGCTCGACGATCAGCACCATGTCACCCGAAGTGAAGATTTCGGCGGACCCCACGTTGCCCATGCTGTCCATGACCTCGATGTCCTCGGCGAGCCTGAAGGTCTTCTCGACTTCCTTGCCCTCGCGCTGCATCTTGACAACCACGGTGCCCTTCTTGGCGTCCACCTTGGTGATCGTGGCTTCCTCGGCTTTCTTGTCATTGTCGGTTTTGTTTTTGCAGCCCCCGCACACGCCCAGCATCACCACCAAACACAGCATCGAACGGAACATGAAACAGGCTCCTTTGCTGCACCAGGCAGCTATCAAAGAATCCGGCCAAGTAACGCCCTCGGCCGCGGAATCTCCCAATACATTCCGACCTACTTGCCGCGCCAGCGTGACACAGCAGTTCGCTCGATCCCTCTTAGTTCTACAGCGCCGGGTCCACCACAAAGAACGCCGTAAAGCATTAAATCTGAGTACGTTAGAACGCATCGATCATTTTGAATAACGAGCCGTCGAAATCCAGAGAAACGCCCAGTTAC
>JBEKTN010000204.1:0-28819 GCA_049516015.1 Isosphaeraceae bacterium
TGCGGTCGTGGCAAGCTGGCGCAGTTCAGTTTACTGCAAAGATTTGCGGTCTGGTGGGTCGCGCCACCATGGCCGATCCTCTCAGTGCCGGCGGTGCTTTTAGCTCTTTGTCGGCTCGTTGTAGAAGAACCCCGTGGACATGGCCCGGCGCCCTCCGGATCTGCGGCCTCTGTCAGTCGTCGCCGAACCAGGCGTCGGGGGGCGGGGATGTCCGGGCCAGTTCGAGCAAGGTGGCCTGATCGGTGGCCGACCGGGAAAGTCGGGCCAGCTCTACCAGGTCGGAGGCAGACTCGTCCTCGAGATTCGCGAGGAAATCCCTCAAGCGATCGCCCAGCTCGCGCAGGGAACTGGCCTCGACGGGCCCGCCCGGCGTCTCGGCCCGGAAGTGATCGCCTGCCGTCGCGGTGATCGTAATCGTGATGGGGAGGGTCATGGAGTGACTCCAAGATATCGGGCCGGCCCGAAATCGCTCCATTCTGATGATCGAATCGGCGCGGGCCAAGACGAGCGAGGGCCCGCCCCATCCGGCAAGGCCCATCTCGAATTCGGCAGGATGGATGTTCAGCGAGGATGATGGGGCTCGAACCCACAACCTCCGGCGTGACAGGCCGGTGCTCTAACCAATTGAGCTACATCCCCAATCCAGCATGGTGGCTACGAAATTGAACATAGCCCCCGACCTGGGCAAAGTCAAGACTCGGGGGTTGCCGGACGGGAAGGGACGCAGTAGGCTAAGCTTGCAGAAACCAGGTACAGCGATGGGTTGCGACCGTGCGGCGGCGATCCGCAAGACCTCGACGGTCTGAGCAACCGGGCAGCAAGGGCCAGGCGACGTGCAGATTACCAGGGCGGTCATCACCGCGGCGGGCCGGGGGGCGCGGCAGTATCCGGCATCGCCAATACCTTGACCTCCTGGGTGCGTATCGACGGCCTGCTCCAGACGCTGCACCTCACCCGCGACGATCTCACCCAGGCTCCCGAGAAGGTCGCCGCCGCGGTCCGCGCCCTGGCGGCATGCGTACCGACTTACGTGACCATCAAGGATGTGAAACGGCGCTGGGGGCACGGCCAGGAGGATGTCTTCCCGGTCGCCCGGTTCGAGAAGCTCTGGGGCGACCTGACTTCGCTGCCCCACCTTGCGTGCGCCTTTCTCGCCGTCCCCCGCTTGCGGGGACAGCAGCTCAAGGATGCGGCACAGCTTGACGGCTGGGTCACCGATGGCAGCCGAGATCACGTCGAATCCCTGTGCGCTTTCCCAAGATAATCATAGCGAGCGGTCGATACACATGAGCAGCTCTGAGCTAGTTCTTGTAACGGGGGGAGCCGGGTTCATCGGCTCGCATCTGGTCGAAGCCCTGGAGAACGAGGGGTACCGGGTGCGCGTGGTCGATAACCTGGCCACGGGGCACCGATCCAACCTGGGTCATCTGGAGGGGCGCTACGAGTGGATCGAGGGCGACCTCGCCGACTTCGACGTGTGCCTGCGCGCGGCCGAGGGTGTCGATCACGTCTTTCACCAGGGGGCGATTCCCAGCGTGCCGCGTTCCATCCGCGAACCGCTCGAATCGCACACGAGCGGGCCGACGGCCACGCTCAACATGCTCGAGGCCGCGCGGCGGTCGAAAGCCCGGCGGTTCATCTTCGCCGCATCCAGCAGCGCCTATGGCGACACCGTCGAGCTTCCCAAGCACGAGGCGATGTTCCCAACCCCGCTCAGCCCTTACGCCGCGGGCAAGCTGGCGGGCGAACATTATGTCAGCGTCTATGCCCGCACGATGGGCCTGGACGGCGTCAGCCTGCGTTATTTCAACGTTTTCGGCCCCCGGCAAGACCCCTCGAGCCCGTATAGCGGCGTGATCTCGCTGTTCCTCAAGTTCATGGCCCAGGGCCAGCGGCCCACGATCCATGGAGACGGCCAGCAAACCCGCGATTTCACCTACGTGGCCAATGCCGTGGCCGCCAACCTCGCCGCCCTGCGCTGCCCGCAACCTCTCCTGGGCCAGGTCTTCAACGTCGGCACCGGCCATCGCATCAGCCTGCTCCACCTGGTCGCCGCGCTCAACACGATTCTGGAAACAGACCTCGAGCCCGTCTTTCAAGACCCGCGGGCCGGCGACGTCCGCGACTCGCTGGCCAGCCTGGACCGGATCCAGAAGGCCCTGGGTTACAAACCAATCGTCTCGTTCGAGGAGGGATTGCGACGCACCGTCGAATCGGTGGTCGGCACGTCCAGCTAATCATCGAGTTCTCAACCCTGGCTCAAGCCGGGCAGAGGCCCGCGAAGTCGCGAATCGCCGCCTGGGCGATGGGTGTCGGGCACGACCAGACGAGGAAGAAAAGGGCCTGCCTGGCCCAGCGCTGGGCAGGCTCGGTGCGGAGGAATCCGCTCCCTTTCCGCGCGGTCAGGTAGGCCTGGGTGGCCCGTAAGACCAGGGCGTTGGCCTGGGCCCGGATCTGGCTCGCGGCAACTGCGTCGCGCTCGCCCCGCGCGCAGGCCACGAGCGACGTCCACGTCTGCTGCCAGGTCTCGCAGAGAACATCGACGGGATCGGAGAGCTCGAGCCGGTCGGCCGCCAGACCAGCGAGAGCGCCCAGTGCGGCGCGTGCCTGTCCCAGCGCCAGGGCCGAGGTCTCCAGCCCCGCGGTCCCGACCGCGCCGGGTTGCGCGGAGAGGTCAGCGCTTGGGCCCGCAAGCAGGTCAGCCTCGCTCACCCGAACCTTTTCCAGGATCACTTCGGTCGTGCACGAGGCCTGCAACGCGGCCAGCTCGAACGCGGGGCGGACGGTGAGGCCCGGCCGGTCCACAGGCAGGGCGATCAGCATCTGCCGCCCGTCGTCCAGGAGGGCACCGGTGACCAGGACGTCGGCGCGCTCGGCCGCGGTGACCCAGGGCATGGCCCCATCGAGCTGAAATGTCCCCGCCTCGGTCTCGGCCGCGACCAGGGCCTGGGAACCGAGCCGCCGCGAGGTCGTGAGCTGGGAGATGCCGACCGTCGCGAACGCCTTGCCGGCGGCGATGGCACGCAGCCAGTCGCGGGCCGCCGGGCGATCCGCCGCGCCGTCCAGCCTGCGGACCGCGGCGTCATGCTGCGAGAGGATGAAGACGGCCGTCAAGCTGCCCGAGGCAAGCTGGGCATAGCGCTGCACCAGGAGGGGACGCGGGCACGCCTCGCCGCCGAAATCGCGCGGCAACGACCAGCGAGTAGCCCCGCCATCCTGGATCAGCCGCCAGAGCGCCTCGGGCCAGGTGCCTGCGGCATCGGCTGGCCCGTCCGCCGCGGCGAGTTTCTCGACCAAACCCGCGATCCCTGCCGCGTCGAGGTCGGGTTCCGTCCATGACGGCAGGTCGATTGGTTGGTTGCTCATGATCACCCCGGATGCGAGAATCGGGCTTGGTGGAACATCGTTCATCGTCTCACAGGCTCAAATCCCATGCCAGCCCCTTACTGTTACGAGTACCCGCGCCCGATGGTCACGGTCGACCTGGCCGTCTTCTCGCTGGTCGAGCAGTCGCTGCGGGTGCTCCTGATCCGCCGTGGACATGAGCCATTCGCCGGCAAGTGGGCGATTCCCGGAGGCTTCCTGGAAATGGATGAGCCCGCGGAAACCGGCGCCCGCCGCGAGCTGCGTGAGGAGACCGGGCTGGAAATTGCCGGCCCGGTCGAGCCGATCGGATTCTTCGCCGAGCCTGGCCGCGACCCGCGCGGCCGGACCATCACGCTGGCCCACGCGGCGGTCGTCCGGCCTGGCGCACACAAGCCACAAGGCGGGGACGACGCAGCCGAGGCAGCGTGGATCAAGGTTGGCGACTCCATCGAGCTGGCATTCGACCACGCGGAGATCCTCGACCAGGCGCTCGCCTGGCTCAGGCGGGGCGTGATCGACCGGACTTCGACTCTCGCGCTTGAGGTTTTGCCCAGGTCCTTCCGCCTCGAGGACGTTCATGCGCTCTTCCTGGGGCTGGGCCTGACCCATCGGCAGGCCGCCCCCTGGCTGCGTAGGATGGTGCAGTCGGGACGGATTGAACGCGTCGAAGAACCTCTCTTGCACTTTCACCTGGTCGAATCGACCAGTTGAATCGAGTGTCGGAGGCGTGGGCCGGAAGAAAGGATCCGTCCGATCAGTTTGCCAGGTCAGCCTCGCAGAGGATCTCGAACCCCATCTCATGGAGGGTCCGGCTGGCCTGTTCGTTGTTATCGATGTGCATGGCGACCGCCGAACGTCCCCGGGGATGGAGGATGAGCGGATAGGCGTAGTGGATGTTGATCTCCGCCTGGAGAAGCGCCTTGCAAAGCTCGACCAGCGCATGGGGATTGCTGGGCAGCTCGACGGCCACCAGCTCGTTCTCAGCAAACGCGTGCTTGTTCAGGGCAAGGATCTCGCGGCCTTGCTCGGGATAGCTCAAGATCAGGCGGAGAATCGAGCAGTCCGCGGAGTCCGAGATCGTCAGACCGATGATCTTGACCTTGGTCCCCTGAAACGAGCGCACGACCTCTAGCAACTGGCCGACCCGGTTCTCGAGAAAGACCGAGAACTGAGTCACCGTCGGCCAGGTCCGGCCATGGAGGGTTTCCAGTTCGACTTCGCTGCCGCCGTCATCCTCGCCGCCAAAGCTCATGAGGCCCCCGTGTTCGCTGGGCTGGATGGTGTACGGTCCAGAACCTCCTAAATTAATGGCGGCAACGCATTCCGGTCAATGGCTTCCCTACAGTCAAGCAGGGCAATTTCGGACCTCGGGGCAATTCTGTCGCCAGGCTGGTATGGTGCGTCGAGCCTGCGAAAGCCGGCGATTCTTGGTAAGCTTTAACGCAGGCGAACAAACCGGCGTCGACCCGCCACGCATTGGAGGCAGAATGAGCTCGGCAACGACCAACTCCTCGACTGTACCTGCTCCGCCGCTCGTCGTCGCCCCCCGATCGGTCCCAACTCTCGAAGAGTTGTACCAGATGACGTCCAAACCCGACGAGAGAGTCGTGATTCGCGGCGTGGACTGGGGATTTTACGAGCAGCTCGCGGACTCGATCTCTGAAGGATGCCACATCCACGTCGACTACGATGGGAAGGACGTCGAGATCATGTCCCCCGGCTTGGTTCACGACAATGACAAGAAATTGTTAGGTCAACTGGTGGAGGCAATAGCACAAGTATTAGGGGTTCCCTACAAGAGCGCAGGGCAGACGACCTGGAAGCGGCCCGATGTAGCTCGTGGTCTGGAAGCCGATGAAAGCTATTTCTTTAGAACAGAAAAACTGGACGCGGTGGCCGCTGGTAAGGCGCGGAGATCCCTCGACATCGCCGACTATCCCAACCCCGATCTCGGCATCGAGGTCGATATGTCGCCCACGAAGATTGATCGGCCGGGAATTTATGCCGCCCTCAAGGTCGCCGAGATCTGGCGTTTCCATGGTGAGCGCCAGCAGATCTTCATCGAGCGTCTGGAGGACGATGCCACCTACCGCACCGTGGACCGAAGCTCGTTCCTGCCGGTGTATGCCGCGGAGATCCGTCGCTGGGTCGTCGAAGAAGACTCCCACGACGAATCCGCCTGGGCGCGTCGTCTCCGCGCCTGGGTCCGCGCCGAGGTGGCGCCGCGGTTGCCAGGCTGATCCCCCGCGCGGATCGGCGAGGTGATAGGCGAATTCTGGCTCGTTCTTCACTGAAGCTAGACCAAACGCCTGGAGTGGCGCAGCTCCGGAAGACCGATCGCGGCGGCTGAGCGCGGCCATGGTAGCGCGGGCACGAACCGACGAGACGGCCTGATCTTTCGGGTCCGGCGCCGTCTTCTTCGCGCTTTCATGATCGAAGGGCTTGATGCGATGGCGTCTCTAGCACCATAATTCAGTTCCTGCCATGGTCAGGCGGCGCCACGGCGGCGTGCCGAGTCTTTTCCGAAACGTATTATCCGGCTCGATCCTCCTGGGTTAACCGGTCCGTGAGGTTTCAGACCAGAGATGTATGTACCTACAAAACTGTTTTTCACCAAAGGGGTGGGTACTCACCGCGAGAAGTTGACGAGCTTTGAGCTGGCCTTGCGCGACGCACGGATTGCCTGCTACAACCTCGTGCGGGTCTCGAGCATCTTCCCGCCGCGGTGCAAGGAAATCTCGATCGAGCAAGGTCTGAAGCTCCTCGAGCCGGGTCAGATCGTCCACGTCGTCATGAGCGAGTGTGCCACGGCCGAGCCCAACCGGCTCGTGGCGGCCAGCGTGGGCGTGGCGATTCCTCGCGACCGCAACACGTTCGGCTATCTGTCCGAGCATCATGCCTACGGACAAACCGCCAAGACCGCGGCCGACTACGCCGAGGACCTGGCCGCCGAGATGCTGGCCACGGTTCTGGGTGTCGAGTTCAATCCCAACAGCTCGTGGGACGAGAAGCGCGAGATCTGGAAGGTCGCCGACGTGATCTTCAAGACCAGGGAGGTCACCCAGACGGCCATCGGCCACAAGGACGGCCTCTGGTCCACCGTGGTCGCCGCGGCGATTCTCCTGGCGTGATTGCACTCTTCATCGCAACCGACCGGTGACGGACCACCCTTGCGAGAGTCGATGAGCATGGGTTATCTCGAAAGCATCAGTCTGCATCGGATCGGACCCCCGGCGGTCACGGGCCGGGAAGTGGCCGCCGACCTGATCGATCATGCCTTTCTGAGCTACAACGCGGGGCGACTGCGCGAGATCTGCCAGGTCTTCACCCGCAAGTTCCTGGAACCAGACTGCACCGTCGGCCTGACCATCTCCGGCGCGCTCACTCCGGCCGGGCTGGGCATGAGCTGCCTGGTTCCACTGATCACGGCCGGGTTCGTGGACTGGATCGTCTCCACCGGCGCCAACCTCTACCATGACACCCACTACGCGCTGGACTTGCCGCTCCACCAGAGCCGGCCCAACCTCGACGACTACGCCTTGCGGCAGAACGACGTGATCCGCATCTATGACGTCGTTTTCCATTACAAGACGCTGCTGGACACGGACTCGTTCTACCGGGAGTTGATCCAGGACGAGAGTTTCGCCCGCACCATGGGAACGGCCGAGTTCCATCACCAGGTGGGCAAGTACCTCTACGCCCGAGCCAAGAGCCTGGGCCAGCCGGCCCACAGCCTGCTGGCCGCGGCCTACGAGGCGGCCGTGCCGGTGTACACCTCCAGCCCCGGCGACAGCTCCATCGGCATGAATCTCGCCGCGCTCAGCCTCCAGGGGGGCAAGCTCCAGATCGACACCCTTCGCGACGTCAACGAGACTGCCGCGATTGTCTACAATGCCAAGAAGGGCGAAGGCAAGTCAGGCGTCTTGATCCTGGGCGGGGGCAGCCCCAAGAACTTCATTCTCCAGACCGAGCCGCAGATCCAGGAAGTGCTGGGACTGGCCGCGAGCGGCCATGACTACTTCCTCCAGATCACCGATGCCCGCCCCGACACCGGCGGTCTCTCGGGCGCGACCGCCAGCGAGGCGATGACCTGGGGCAAGGTCGATCCCGACAGCCTGCCCGACAGTGTCACCTGCTACACCGACTCGACCATCGCGCTGCCACTCTTGACCGCCTACTCCCTGGCCCGCCACGCGCCTCGGCCGCTCCGCCGGCTCTACGACCGCCGGATCACCGACTACGAAGGGCTGAGAACCGACTTCCAGGCCCGGGGTGAAAAACCGCCCGACCCCTCGGCGCGAAAAAAGCTCGATTGAGAGGTCACGACCGCCTGGTGAAGACCCGAGTGCTCCAGGTTGATCCCCAGCAGCCCTCCCCGGCAGCCCTGGCGGACGCAGCCGGTGTCCTGTCCCGCGGAGGGCTGGTCGCGTTCGCGACCGAAACCGTCTACGGCCTGGGCGCACTCGCGACCGATCCCGCCGCCGTTGACCGGATTTACCACGCCAAAGGACGGCCTCCCTTCAATCCGCTCATCGTTCACGTGGAAGGAATCACCCAGGCGCGGCAGTGCACTGCCGTCTGGCCAAAAGCCGCGGATCGCCTTGCCGGTACGTTCTGGCCGGGTCCGCTGACGCTGGTGCTCACCCGGTCAAGCCTGATTCCTGACGTGGTCACCGGCGGCAGGCAGACGGTGGCGCTGAGAATCCCTCTGCCACCGGTGGCGCGGGGACTGATCGAACGGGTGGGCCAGCCGCTCGCGGCCCCCAGCGCCAATCGTTCCAACCGGGTTTCCCCGACCCGGGCCGAGCACGTCCTGTCCGACCTGGACGGACGGATCGACCTGATCCTCGACAGCGGGCCCACCTCCTTCGGCCTGGAGTCGACGGTCCTCGACCTGACCGGCTCCCCCTTCCGCATCCTTCGGCCTGGCCCGATCGGACCGGAAGCGATCGCGCAGTGCCTGGGAGGTCTCGACCAGGTTGCAGACACCCGGGAGTACGTGGCCAGGCCTCCCGGAGAATCGCCGGCAAGCCCGGGAATGCTCGACGTCCATTATTCTCCTCGTACCCCGGCCCTCCGTGTCGACTCGGTCGAGGACCTGGTAAAGATCTCCTGGCCGGCGAATGCCGCGCTTCTCGTCCTCGGACCCAAGGCCCTTCCCGATCTTCCCTCCGCACTTCACTTTGAGGAACTCACTGAGCCCAAAGCCGCCGGTCGGAGGCTCTATTCGATCCTTCATGAATGGGACGCGCTCAACCTGGGCGTCATCGTCATCGTGATGCCTCCCGACCAGCCCGAGTGGCGCACCATCCGCGATCGCCTGGTCCGGGCGGCGAGACCGGTGACGGGTTAAGATGGTCGGGGTTTCCCAATCGAACACCGCCCAGCTCAAACAACCTCCGCAAGCTCCAGCTCTGCCGATTGCTCCAACGGGGTTTTTTCGAAAGACTCCCACGATCCAGCGTCCGAATCCGTCGGGAGTGCCCCCCGCGGGGCCCGGGCACCTTCAGGAAGGTGACATCGTTACGGGTGCTCACAGCCATGAGACCGCCGGCGAACGCAATCCCGTTGACAGCTTCCTCCGACGGCGCGATTGCATATGGGCCGATCAACTCGGCCCCATCCAAGCTCATGAATTGAACCCGGCCGTCGTCCGAGCCGAACCAGTAGCCGGGTTTACCCGGGCTGCCTCCCGCCCAGGAGACCTCGAAATTCGGCAAGCAGATCGTGCGGATGTTCATGCTCTCGTCGCCGCTGTCGGAAATCATCAGAGATGATCTCCCTTGTATAATTTCTTCCGTTCGCGGTGCGTGATCAGTCCCAACGCTTCCATTCTGAGAAAGACGCTCTTGGACGGCCGGCCTTTCTCACCCTTTCGATTCTCGGGCCCTTCCTCGCCCAGGGGCCAGAGCGGATATCCGTGCCAGGGGTCGTTCGAGCGGGCGAGCGGGAATTCGGCAATCTGCTGACCCCAGGTCCCCAGGTCGGGAATGTGCCCCTGCCAGAACGGGCCCGCGTACCCTTGGTCTTAGGCAACCCTTTCGTGTTATCTTCGAGTCGAGCAGACGCCGGAAGGAAGGCACAAGGTTCTTCATCGCTCAAAGCGCCGAGGAGGTGCACCATGCCGTCACCGTTTCCGGGCATGAACCCGTATTTCGAGCAGGCGGCCCACTGGCTCGACTTCCACTCGGAGTTCCTGTCGGCGCTTCGCCGTCTCCTGGCTCCGCAGGTCGCCCCGAAGTACATCGTCCAGCTTGAGGAGCATATTTACATCCACGACCTGCCGCCGGAACCACGCCAACGACTGGGAACAGCCGACCTATCACTGGTCCAGGCGGGAAGCGGCACACTCGCTCAGTCAGCGCTCGGACTCGTCGAAGCCCCGGCGGAGGTCTGGCTGCCGGAGCAGGATGTCGAGAAAGTGCCGTTCCTGGAAGTCCGGGACCGCCAGGGCCGCGAGCTGGTGACTGCGATCGAGCTCTTGAGCCCGTCGAACAAGCGGTCCGGCGAAGACCGCGAGCAGTACCTCGCCAAGCGTCGCGAACTGCTCCGGAGCCCGGCCCATCTTGTCGAAATCGACCTCTTGCGTGGGTGGACCCCCATGCCCCAGGAAGGCCGGCCCGAGTGCGACTATTCGGTGCTGGTCAGCCGGGCCGAGAAGCGGCGGGCCGCGGACTTCTGGCCCATCCGTCTCCGCGACCGGCTGCCGGCCATCCCCATCCCGCTCCGGTCCCCGGATGCCGCCGCTCGGGTCGATCTCCAGGAAGCGCTGCACCGCGCCTATGACGGGCCCGGCTACGAGCACTTCATCTACAGCGGCGAGCCCGAACCGAGCCTGCCGGCGAACGACGCGGCCTGGGCACGGCGGTTCGTGCCGGCAGGCGAGTGAGAACCTCGCGCCGCGCTGGACCGACCTAATCGAACAGCCGCCTCTGCTGTTCCAGGAAGGGCACCTCGGGATCGAGCACCGGCTCGGCCAGGCCGAGGTGGAGATAGGCCGACGAGCAAGCCTGGCGGCCGCGAGGAGTCCGCACGACGAACTCGCGGCGCAGCAGGTACGGCTCGACCTCGTCTCTCAGGGTGTCGACCGCAACGTTCATCGTGGCGGCCAGCGCTTCCACACCGGTCGGCCCCCCCTTGAAGACACGGATCAGGGTCTCCAGATAGCGCCTGTCTTGCTTGTCCAAGCCCTCCGAATCAATCTCTTGCATCTGGAGGGCATCGCTGGCGAGCGGCAGGTTGATGTTGCCGTCGCCGCGGGCAACGGCATAATCGCGGACCCAGCGGAGACGGGCGTTGGCGATCCGGGGAGTGCCGCGGCTCCGGCTGGCGAGCTCGCACGCGGCTTGGGTGTCAATGGTCGTCCGCAGCTTGGCCGCGTTGATCGTGATGATGCGGGCGAGATCCTCGGCGTCGTAGAACTCGAGGTGCTCGTGCATGTGGAACCGCTCGCGGAGCGGGCCGGAGAGCATCCCGCTGCGGGTCGTCGCGCCAATGATCGTGAACTTCTTGAGCGGCAAGTTGATTGTGCGCGCCGACATCCCCTCGCCCAGCACGACGTCGACTCGGAAATCTTCCATGACTGGGTAGATGAATTCCTCGACGGCCTTGGGCAGCCGGTGGATCTCGTCGATGAAGAGGATCGAGCCCTCCGCCGCGTTGGTCAGGTAGGGCATGACGTCCATCTTCTTGTCGAGGGCCGCACCGCTGGTCATGTTCAGCTCGACGCCCAGCTCATTGTGCAGCACCGTCGCGAACGTCGTCTTGCCCAGCCCGGGAGGACCGTCGAAGAGGATGTGGGGCAGGGGCTCGCCCCGCTTGCGTGCCGCTATCAGGGCAATGGCCAGACGCTCCGCCACGGCCCTCTGGCCGACAATCTCGTCCAGCCGCTGAGGACGAAGCCTTTCATCGACGGGATCGATCACACGCGGCAGACGCGCCGGATGAGAGTCAGATCCCGCGGGGTCCTTGCCCTCGCTGCCACCGTCACGCTTTCCCTGGATGATCGGCTCTCTCATGGGATCCTCGGATTACTGGGAGTGGCCAGTGGCCACTATTCCCTGCTCTGCTGATAGATCGCTTCGATCATATCGGCCACGGTCTTGAATTTTTTCTTGCCGTTCATGACGCGATCGATGGCCTGACGGGCCTGGCTTTCGGTGTGGCCGACCGAGAGCAGGGCGGCGTACGTATCGCGAATGACGTCGGGACCGGCATACTCGGTCTCGCCGTTGGTGCCGGCGTGTCCGGCGCCGGCGTGGGCCGCGTCGGGGCCGATGATGAGGGCAAACTTTCCCACCTTGCGGCGCAGCTTGGCAACGATGCGTTCGGCCATGGCCTCGCCGATGCCCGGGTAGGTCGCCAGCATCTTCACGTCCTGGTCCTCGATCGTGCGGGCCAGCTCGCGGACCGGCCGCACCATCGCCCGCAGCGCCTTGCGCACGCCCACGCCGTCCACCGAGCAAAACGTGTCGAAGAACTCCCGGTCAATCGGCGAGAGGAAACCGACCAGCCGGGGAAGCATCCTTCCGGTCATGGCGTTGCCGTCGATGTAAAAAATCGTATGCAGCGTGATCGGCTCGCCGAGCTTGCCCTGAACCTGGCGGCGGGTGTGCTCGGGGATCAGCACCTCGAACTCGAACGGCTCGACAGCCAGGGTCAGTGTTTCTTCCGCGACCATCTTCAAAATGCCTCGGATGTGCGTGATCACCGTGCGCCGAGTCCTTTCTCGATCATCCGACAAAGTCTGGTTTTTTGTTCAGTAATTATGCACGACGATCGATCGCGATGCAAGAGCAAGCGCATCCAGCCGGAGACCTGCGAGAGCCGTCGATCGTGGACCGACCGGCGTGAGCGGGCCCATCGGCCGAGGTTGATGAGAGCGCCGGGGCCGGGGCGTGCGCGGCGCTGGGCTCAGACAAAGGGCCACCGCGCTCTTGCCATCTCGACGATCGCGCGGCTCATGGGCGGCTTGAGGACCACCTGGCTGACTGGGACCATCATTTGGCGTCGCGCTGAAACATTTTTCATGGCGCCGTGGCTCGACCGACCGCCGGCGCGAGGCGAGGCGCGCCATCGTGGCTCGCACAGCGGAGCGCGCTCTGTCCGTCGTATCGGCGGGATTCGAAATTCCTGCAAAAACCCAGGAAAAACCGCTGTGAATCGAACGCATGAAAGTGTCGTCAACATTACGCTTTGTGCGATACAAGCGTTCCAGCGTTTCCTGATTCCAGTCACGCGAAATCGTGGAAACCCAAAAAAACCTGAGAAAATCCGCGTTTTTGGGCAATCTTCCTCTTCCACTAATTCAAAGATTTGGTATGAATTGGCGCAGGGACCGCTCGATGAGAGCTGGTCGAAGACCTGCGAACATGTTTAGCAACGAGGTGATAGCGATGGCAGTGAAGAAGTCGACGGCACCCAAGAGTGGCACGAAGACAGCGAAGGCCAAGCCCGCGGTCAAGAAGGCCGCACCCCAGAAGGCGGCGCCCCAGAAGGCCGACGCCAAGACGACCCCCAAGGCCGGCGCCAAGAAGGCCGCACCCAAGAAGGCCCCGGGCGTCAAGCTGACCGAGCCGCAGAAGAAGTTCCTTGAGACGGTGGCCGCGAAGAAGGAAGAGGGCCTCGTGAGCACCAAGGGCACCGCCAAGATCCTTGGCACCTTGCTCGAGAAGAAGCTCGTCAAGAAGGGCAAGAAAGAGGAGGGCGGGCACTTCCGCTTCCACATCACCAAGCTCGGTTCGAAGCACTCCCCCGCGCCGGGCAGTTCGACCACGAGCTCCGAGCCGAGCTCGGCCCCGTCGACCTGATCACGGTATCTCCTGGGGGAATGCGAGCCGTCAGTCCCCGCCGCTGACGGCTCGCTTCCTGGCCCGTTCACACGGGGCAACGGCCTCATCCCTTCCATGACATGAGCCCAGCTTGCCTGTCCTTCGTCAGTTCGCTGGCTGAGTGGCCCGCCTTCTCATCCGCCCCCAAGTCGGCCTTGGCGATTTGCCGGCTTGCCGTTAAGATCCCCCCGCCGTAGTGGTCCAATCCCTTCTTTGCCCGTCACACGTCCCTGGCTGGCCGATCGCAACGGTTCCTCGTCCCTGGGTTTGATCTGCCTCGGCCGCGAGGGAATGCGGCCGATCGGGCGGTCAAACGAGTTCGCAGGCACATTTGCAAGAGCGGGGCCGATAGTCATGGATGACGCCTCCTCCAACCTGGCGCGTGATCGCCGTTACCTTCCCAGGCTGCTGGTGGTCTGCGCCCTTGCGGTCGCAGGCTGCACAACCTGGGTGGGATCGACGGCCAAGAGCTTCTTGGGACACGTCCGCAATGACCCTGACCCCAACATGCGCTATATTGCCTACTCGAAGCTTGCCAACCCCCGCGCCTACGACAGCGTGGAAGAGAAGGACGAGGCCGTGCGCATCCTCATCGACAAGTTCGACAAAGGGCACGAGCCGATTGCCACCAGGGCCATGATCTGCCGGACTCTGGGAGAGCTTCGCAATCCCCGCGCGCATGATCTGCTGGTGAAAGCGGTCAGCAGTCCCGAGGCCGTGATCAAGATCGAGTCGTGTCGCGCGCTGGGGAAAGTCGGCCGTTCCGAAGACGCCACAATCCTGGCGCAAGTGATGACCCTGGACAACCTCGAGGACGCACGGATTGCGGCGATCGAAGGGCTGGCGGAGATCAAGACGAAGGACCCGCGGATCTACCAGTTGCTGGTCGAGAACATGGATCACGACGACCCGGCCATCCGCCTGGCCGCTCAAGCTCAAGCCCATGCTCGACGCTGCCGCGGGGACCGCGTCCCCAGGACCGGGTGACGCCGCGATCAAGGCCCGGCCCGCGGCGGAAACCGCAGCCGCAATCAAGGCCCCTTGACCTGATCTGGTATGATTGCGAACCGAGGACGCTGGCGCGCTGTCCGTCGGGGAAAGCCGCCGGCAGCAGAGCCGTGTCGGTTGGGCATCACCGAGCGTGACATCTGAGCGAGCATCCCGGGCCGCGAGACGACATGGACACGCATACGCTCGACCTGCTTGAGTTCGCCAAGATTCGCACCCTGCTGGCCGCGCGCGCGGCCTGCTCTCTGGGCAAGGAGGCCGCGCTCGGGCTGCAACCGGTCAGTGACCTTGCCGAGATCCACGACCGCCAGGTGCTCACGACCGAGATGGTCGAGGCCCGTCGCTCCGGCCTTTCACCTCCGCTGGGTGGTCTGCACGATATCCGCGCGCACGTTCGCCGCGCGCAAGTCGGTGCCATGCTGGAGCCCGAAGAACTGGCCGTGACCGCCGAGACGCTCAGGGCGCTGGGCTACCTTGACCGCTGGCTGACGCGGGTCGGTGAACAGTTTCCCCGCCTGGGAGGCCTCCGCCAGGGCGTGGGGGAATTTTCCGGCGTGGCCACGGCCATCGAGGGCTGCCTCGACAGCCGGGCCAAGGTGCTGGACACCGCGAGCCGCCGGCTGTCGCTGCTGCGACGCGAGATCGATCGGGCCGAGGAAAAGATCCAGGAAACCCTCCGCCGCATGTTGCGATCACCCGAGATCAAGCGGATCCTCCGTTACCCCAACTTCACGATGGTCGGCCACCATTACGTCTTGCCCGTGGCCAAGGACCATCGGGGCGAGCTCCAGGGCTCGGTTCAGCGCAGCAGTGCCACCAACGAGACGGTCTACATCGAGCCGACCGCGATCTCGGAACAGTCTGCTCAGCTCTCGTATCTCCGTTCCCGCGAGGCAAAGGAGATCCGTCGGATCTTGCGCTGGCTCAGCGCCCAGGTCGGCATGGTGGCGGACTCGTTGCTCCAGACCCTGGCGATCATGGCCGAGCTGGACCTGATCCATGCCCGGGCCCGGTACAGCATGGATTACCAGATGTCGGCCCCGGACATGAACGACGAGGGACGACTCGTCCTTCGCCAGGCCAGGCATCCGCTGCTCGAAGCCATCGTTCTGAAGGACATCGCCCTGCCTGCCGCCGACCCGGCGCGGGTCGCGGCGGCGACGACGGGCGTCGAGCCAGTCCGCTCCGTGGTTCCGATCGACGCCCATCTGGGCGTGCAGTTCCAGATCATGGTCGTGACGGGACCGAACACGGGGGGAAAGACGGTCGCGCTCAAGACCGTGGGCTTGCTGGCGATCATGGCACAGAGCGGCCTGCACGTGCCGGCAGCCGAAGGCTCGCAGCTTCCGGTCTTCGACCAGGTGCTCGCCGATATCGGCGACGAGCAGAGCCTCGAGCAATCGCTCTCGACGTTTTCGTCGCACGTGCGGCGGATTTCGCAGCTCCTGGGCGAGGCGACGCAACACTCGCTGGTCTTGCTCGATGAGCTGGGAGCTGGAACCGATCCCACCGAAGGTGCGGCGCTGGGGCGGGCCATTCTTGATGAGCTGGACAGTATCGGTTGCCGGTCGATCGTCACGACCCACATTGGCGATTTGAAGTCCTATGCACTGGCCAATCCCCGCGCCGAGAATGCCGCGGTCGAATTCGACGTCGAGACACTTCAGCCCCGCTATCGACTGCACGTCGGCGACGTGGGCCAGTCGAACGCATTGCAGATCGCGCGCCGCTTGGGTCTGTCCGGGCACGTCGTGAACCGGGCCGAGGCCTACCTCGAACAGTGCCGCGGGGCGGCCGTGCCGGCCGAGTGGGAGCTCGTCGGCAAGCTGCGCAGGGAAGCCGAGGACGCACGGCAGGCAGCCCTTGCCGCCCAGGCCCAAGCCGAGCGTACGCGCGAGGCACTCGGTCAGCGCCTTGCCGACCTGCAGCGCGAGACCCGGCGCGACGAGCAGCTTGTCGAAGCCCGCGCGCGGCTCCAGCCCGGCGACCGCGTCGTCGTGCCCCGCCTGGGATACGATCGACCCGGCCGCATCGTCAAGCTCGATCCTCGCAAGAAGACCGCCGTGGTGGCAATCGGTCACGTGACCTGGAACGTCGCCATCGACGAGCTGATCCCCCAGCTCAGCCGGGGTCCCGATGACATCACCGCCCAGCCCTCGGCGCAGCCCAAGGGCTCGAAGCCCGCGCCGCTGCGGCCCCTGGAAGATTTCGAAGAGGAGTGAACGGCCTTGCGATAGACAACGGCCCAAATCCAGGGGCGAAGGTCCCAGTCGTCGATTGAACTTGTTGGGCGCGGGTCTCCTGACCCCGCCCCTCTGGCCGCTGTTGGGCGCGGGTCTCCTGACCCCGCCCCCTTGGGGAACTCGGCCGCGAGACCCGTGGTCAAGCAGACGGCGGGGTCGTGAGACCCGCGCCGAACTGGGGGGCCACGGCGACTCGACGCCAGCGACAGACCAGCCCCGCACTCCGCACCCTCGTCACGCCACCGGAGGCGTCTTGAGGTAGAGGACTGCCAGCGGGGGCAGCCGTAGCGACAGGTGGTAGGGGCGTCCGCCGTAAGGCTCCGGAACGGCCCAGACGCCTCCCTCGTTGCCGATGTTCGAGCCTCCGTAATATCCGGCGTCCGTGTTCAGAGCCTCGCGATAGTAGCCGCCGGTGGGCACGCCAATGCGGTACTGCTCGCGCACGACCGGCGTGAAATTACAGATGACGACCATGGAATCATTGGGGTCCTTCGCCCGGCGCAGAAAGGCCAAGACGCTGTTTTCCCAGTCATGCAGCTCCAGCCATTCGTAGCCTTGCCAGTCGAAATCGACCTGGTGGAGCGACGCTTCCGTGTTGCAGAGGGCGTTGAGGTCGCTGACGAGCTTCAAGACGCCTTGGTGGTCTCGCCACTGGAGAAGGTGCCAGTCGAGGCTCTCATCCTGGTTCCATTCGCGCCACTGCGCCAGCTCGTCTCCCATGAACAGCAACTTCTTGCCGGGGTGGCCGTACATATAGGCGTAGAGCAGCCTGAGATTAGCGAACTTCTGCCAGAGGTCGCCGGGCATCTTGTCCAGCAAGGCCCGCTTCCCGTGCACGACCTCGTCGTGCGACAGCGGCAGGACGAAGTTCTCGGTGAAGGCGTAGATCATGCTGAACGTGAGCGAACCGTGCTCGTACTTGCGGTAGACCGGGTCCAGTCCAATGTAGCGGAGGGTGTCGTTCATCCAGCCCATGTTCCACTTCAGGCTGAAGCCCAAGCCGCCGAGATAGGTGGGCCGGGACACGCCTGACCAGCTCGTCGATTCCTCGGCGATGGTCAGGATTCCCGGGTGCTCGCGGTGGCAGATCTCGTTGAGCTGCTTGAGGAAATCGATCGCCGCCAGGTTCTCGTTGCCGCCGAACATGTTGGGAATCCACTCGCCCGCCTTGCGCGAGTAGTCAAGGTAAATCATCGAGGCCACCGCATCGACCCGGAAGCCGTCGATGTGGTACCGGTCGAGCCAGAACAGCGCGTTGCCGAAGAGGAAGTTGCGCACCTCGGCACGGCCGTAGTTGAAGATCTTGGTGCCCCAGTCGCGGTGTTCACCTAGCCGCGGGTCGGCGTGCTCGTAGAGATGGGTGCCGTCGAAGTACCCCAGGCCGTGCAGATCGTTGGGGAAGTGCGCAGGGACCCAATCGAGAATCACCCCGAAGCCTTGGCGATGCAGGTAATCGACGAAGTAGGCGAAGTCGTCGGGCGTGCCATGCCTGGAGGTCGGCGCGAAATAGCCAACCGGCTGATAGCCCCAGCTTGCGTCGAAAGGATGCTCGGTGATTGGCATCAGCTCGATGTGCGTGAACTTGGTGTGCTCGAGGTGCGCGGCCAGGTCGTGGGCCAGCTCGCGATAGTTCAGGAAGCCGGTCGCCGATTCGCTACTCTTTTTCCATGAGCCCAGATGGACCTCGTAGACGGAGATCGGGCGGTCGAGCGCCTGCCGCTGAGCCCGGGTCGCCATCCACTCGTGGTCGCCCCAGGTGAACTTGGAGAGGTCCCAGACGACCGACGCAGTCTTGGGGCGAAGTTCGGAGGCGAAGCCGTAAGGGTCGGCCTTCTGTACGACGTAACCGTAGTTGCGGCTCTTGATCTCGAACTTGTAGACCTCACCCTCGCAGATATCGGGGATGAACAGCTCCCAGATTCCGGTGGCGCCCCGGTTCCTCATCGGATGCCGGCGTCCATCCCAGTGGTTGAAGTTGCCAGTCACGCTGACGCGTTCGGCATTGGGGGCCCAGACGGCGTAGTGAACTCCCCGGAACCCCTCATGGGTGCGCAGGTGGGCACCCAGCCGCTCGTAGTTGCGCAGGTGCGTTCCTTCCCCCAGGAGGTGAAGGTCGAAATCGGTCAGCACCGTCCCGAACCGGTAAGGATCGACGATTTCCCACTGATGCCCCTCGTGGCTCTCGATCTTCACGCGGTACATAAACGGCTCGGCCCGGTCAGTGAACACAGCCTGGAAGAGCCCGTCGGGGTGCAGCCGCTCCATGGGAACAAGCTCGCCGGGCTCGCCCTGCAGCAGATCGACCACCCAGGCCACGCGCGCTTCGGGCAGGAAGGCCCGGATCACCCACTCCTTCAGTCCGTCCGCGCCCCCGGGTATCTCATGAAGACCCAGCACAGTGAAAGGGTTCCAGTGACTCGCATGAATCGTCAGATCGATGTCGGCCTGCGAGGTAACCGGCCCCTGTCTTGTCATTACAGCCATGATAGTTGACTCGCTATCCCTATCCGTTTTGGTGGTCCGTCGTCTCACGAGTTTCTGTTTCCGGCTGCCCTCATTCTTAGTGGCCAAACTTGCCGAGTGCAACCGGCTAGCGGCGCGATGAGCCTAGTCGGGCCCCATTCCCGCCGGAATCAGTATCAGAATCTGTTTGTTTGTGGAACACGAAATCATGGAAGACCCAGAAAACATTGAGCACTGGGGGGCAAAGATTGGCCGGGGGTGCCGCGAGCATGGTGCAGCCGAGCAGGAGCAAAGCATGGAGGTTATTTCAAGGCAAGCATTCGCTCAAGAGCAATTCTGGCCCAGTTTGCGGTTTCGGACGCGACTCGGATCAGGTTCACGGGTGTTCCCCGGGCCAGATTCTCGAGGCACCACGCCAGGTGGGGCAAATCGATCCGGTACATTGTGGCGCACATGCAGACCATGGGGGAAAGAAAATGGATGGTCTTGCCGGGGTGCTCGGCTGCGAGCCGGTTGACCAGGTGGAGTTCGGTTCCGATGGCCCAGCTCGAGCCGGCGGGGGCCCGTTCGATGGTCTGGATGATGTACTCCGTCGAGCCGACGAGGTCGGCCAGCGCCGCGACTTCCATCATGCACTCGGGATGAACCAGGATCTGGATTCCCGGAAACTGTTGTCGGAACTGCGTCACGTGCCCGGGTTTGAATATCTGGTGGACCGAGCAGTGGCCCTTCCAGAGCAGGATCCGCGACCCGTCGATGGCCGCCTCGGTGTTGCCGCCAAGGTTCAAACGGGGATCCCAGACCACCATCTGCGCAAGCGGGATTCCCATGGTCCGGGCCGTGTTCCGGCCCAGGTGCTGGTCCGGGAAAAAGAGGGCCCGGCGGTGGCCAGTCAGGGCCCAATCCAGGACGGCCCGCGGATTGGAACTGGTGCAGACGATACCGCCGTGCCGGCCGCAGAATGCCTTCAGGTCCGCGGTCGAATTGATGTAGGTCACCGGCATCAGGTCCTTGGTGTCGATGATCTCGCCGAGGTCGGCCCATGCCGCCTCGACCGAGTCCAGGTCGGCCATGTCGGCCATGCTACAGCCGGCGGACATGTCGGGCAGGAAGACCTGGACCTCCGGGCGTGATAGAATATCCGCGGTTTCCGCCATGAAGTGGACACCGCAGAAGACGATGGACCGACAGTTCTGGCTCCTGGCCGCGAGCTGGCTGAGCTTGAGGCTGTCCCCACGAAGATCGGCGAATCGAATGACCTGGTCTTGCTGATAATGGTGTCCCAGGATCAGCAGAGACTCTCCCAGGTCGCTCTTGACCTGGCGGATCCTCTGCTCCAGTACGGAATCGGGCAGGTGCCAGTAACTCTCGATGGGGAGGGAAGAAACGTCGGGTGGCGCGAGCAGACCTGTGGTCATGGTCGTTGCAGTGATTGTCTTGGAGAACGTGTTTCGCCCTGCTGGTCATGCTGACCGGAATTCGCCGGCCGAGCCCGGATGGGTCGCTCCTGTCTCGAAGATTGACCTCATTCCGTATTATAACCACGAGCTATTGAAGATACGATCGGCCCGACTGGAATTGACTCGGTGTTTAATCCTGGTGAAGGCCTCGTTACAAAGCGAGCGTAGAAAGCCGCAGGGCCGTCGATGGCGCAGAACGAGGGTTGATGCATGGAGGAGAAGGGGACCGTCCTGATTGTGGACGACAGCGCGGGCGACCGCGCACTGCTCCGCACGATCCTCGCGCGCGCGGACTACAAGGTCTTCGAAGTTGGCCAGGGGTCTGAGACCCTGGCCAAGGCGCTGGAGGTCCGTCCTCATGTCATCGTCCTGGACGTGAACCTTCCCGACCTCAACGGGCTGGATGTGTGCCGGGCTCTGCGTGGCGATCCTCAGGCGGGCGGTATTCCTGTGCTCATGCTCACGGTCAGGCATGATGACAGCGATGTTCTGGCCGGCCTTCAGGCCGGAGCCGACGATTGCGTCGCCAAGGACGCGGCCCCGGAACTGGTCCTGGCGCGGGTTCGGCGGTTGGTGCAGTACCGGCAACTCGTCGCTCTGGCCATGCTCAACCGGCAGCTTGTTCAGGTGGGACGCTTGCTCGCGGGAATCATCCACGAGATCCGCGGGCCGCTCGCGGTCATCCGCGGCAGCGCGGAATTGCTCCGTCTCAGCCTGAATCCGGATGACGAGGATCTCCAGTGGGTTGACTCGATCCTCCGCGGGACCCTGACGCTTCAGGCCAGGCTGGAGCATTTGATGTCCACGGTCCGCGCCGGCCCTCCTCAGTTCCAGGCCGTTGACCTTCGGGCACTGCTGAACGAATCGGTCGAGTTGTTCGTCAAGGGACTGCCTCCCAGTGGCCGGGGCATCTCGGTGCAAGCGGAAATCGAGACCGCCCCGCCGCCGGTTCGGGCCGACGCCGGCCGGATCATGCAGGTGCTGATGGACCTCCTGAGCAATGCCCACCAGGCGATCGCCACCACGCGCCAGCACGGCAACATCCGGCTTCGAGCCGAAGCCGTGGACCAGGACGGCTGCTGCTGGGTCAAGGTCGACGTCAGCGACGACGGCCCGGGCATCCCCGAAGTCTACCTCGATCGGATCTTCGAGCCCTTCTTCACCACGAAACAAGGAGGAACCGGCTATGGGCTCTACCTGGCCTCGGAGATCCTCAGAGAGCAAGGGGGCCGGCTGACAGCCTGCAACAACCCGGCGGGAGGCGCTTGCCTGTCGATCTGGCTGCCGCGGGAGATCGACCACGATCGGCCCACGCGGACGGAGGACCCCGCTCCTAGCACTTCGGTTGCCGTGCCGGGGACAAGTCTCGGAACACTCGGTCGATAGTCATGAACATCGGGCGTCGGGGAAGGGTTTCACGCATGGCCCTACAGCGGTCGCCAGCGGGCTCGACCGGTCGAGAGCGCCCCGGGACGGCGGCGGGCGCCATGTTCTTCGTGACGTTGCTCCGCGGGTCCACCGCGCTCTCAAACCATGACTCGTCAAGTGACTCCGGCGATTTATTGAGTCTTCGCGGCGGTCTCCACCCCAGCAGCGGCGGCTCGGACGAATGACTACTGGCGTCGGCCCGCGGCTCGGAGGGGTAAAGGCCCGATGACTCGTTGCTTTTGTAGTTCCCTTACTCGCCGCTTACCTCCCAATGAGCTTGCAATGCCTGCCCTTAATTTTCGGTTGCTCGATGTGATGCGCGACTCAGGCATCGGGGGCTTTGGGGAGTAGGGCGAGGAGTTCGGCAGGGGTCGGAACCGGAACCGGGGAAGCGGCGAAGTCCTTGGGGTTGCGCGTGACGATCGCGTCGAGGCGGGCATTCAGGGCACAGGCCAAACACACGTTGTCTTCCAGATCGCTTCCAGCCATTGCGTCGGCCTGCTCTAACTCCTGGCGCCCGACCGGGATGATCTCGAACGTCGCCAGGCAGATGTGGACCCCGGCGCGTGCCTTCTCCGTCCCGATGATCCGACGAGAAATATAGAAGAGATTGGTCAAGCCGGTCGCGACCAGGTGACCGGTCAGGCGCTCTGATAGCAAGCGTCCCAGACCCCCTTGGAGTCGCCGAGCCAGGGCTGTCGCTCCAAGATCACGTCGAGCGCCACGTTGACATCGATCAAGACGTTCATGGGGCGTACTTCTTCATCAGCTCATCTTCGAGAATTCGATCGCATTCTTCATCCGTCGGGGCCGGCTGGTCCGATCTCAACAGCCGGATCACCTGGTCCGCGGAGAATCCTCGCGTCGGGTGAGGTGGCCGCTCATCGTGGAAGGTTTTGAGCACGTCTCGGAGTAAGTCCCGGCGCGCCTCGGGCGGCCATTGACGGACTCTTTGGAAAACATCGTGATATTCGGCCGGGGCGACGCTGTTGGTCATCTGGCCCCTCCGTATTCTCTTATGGGTTTTGATTCCATGACACCCATGAGTCAAATCCTCCCGGTCCAGTCGAAAATGGCCGTTTCGTCGATCCTGACGCCGCCCTGGCTTTCGTGACCAGTTTACCAGAAGCGTGTTGGGCCCGTCGCAGTGGCCGGGGATATTGCGTGCCACAGTCGTAAACGACAAACAGCCAGTAACGCCCGCGCTGGTTGAACGCCTTCGGCCACTCGTTTTCGGTCAACTCGACATAGCCGATCCCCGGCCTCCCTTTCACCTCGATGCCCTGGCTTCCTTTTCCAGGACGGTTCGAAAGCAAGTCGAATTCAGGGTGTACGCATAGCATGTGTGGCGACCGGCACGGCCGCCGCGCGAAGTCGCTCAGCCAGGAAGGCCAGCTCCTGACCCTTCGTGTCCGTCGTGGCGACGGCGTAGACGGACCGTGACATGGTCGTGTCCCCGCGGTTTCAGTCCCGCGACCTCTCAGGCGGGGCCAGCGCACACCGATTCGGCGAGCCGCCTGAGACCTTCCTCGATGCTCACCCGCGGCGAGTATCCCAGGTCGCGGCGGGCGGCGTCCAGGTTGTACCAGTGCGCGGTGGAGAGCTCCCGCGCCAGGAACCGCGTCATCCCCGGCTCTCCAGGAAGCCTCAAGAGAGTGTAAAGGGTCTCGAGGAATCCGCCGAGCATGAGCGCAAGGGGCAGGGGGATGCTCCGCTCCACGGGGGGAAGATGAGCAACCTCGAGAAACCGATTGACCATGTCCCAGAGAGGAACGGGCTGTCCCTGGGCGATGAAATAGGCCCGGCCCGTGATCGGCGAGCCCGGCTCGAGGCGGTCGGCGGCCAGCAGATGGGCCAGGGCGGCGTTGTCGATGTACGTCAGGTCGATGAGCGGGTTCCGGGGGCCGATCCGGAAGAGTCGATGAGCCCGCGCCCGGGCATAGATCCGCGGCAGGATGTTGTTGTCTCCCGGCCCCCAGATCAGGTGCGGGCGAAGCGAGACGGTGGCAAGAGTCGAATCGTTGTTCGCCAGCACCAGCTTCTCGGCGATCGCCTTCGTCGCCGGATAAGCCGCGTCGTACTGCTGGGCGTAAGGAGCCGACTCGTCCACTCCCTCGAGGTCGTGGCCCGTGAAGACGACACTGGGGGAGCTGGTGAAGATCAAACGCCGCACGCCGTGTTCGCGACAAGCCGCGATCACGTTCTGAGTGCCAACCACGTTGCTGCGGTGGTACTCCGGATAAGGGCCCCACAGCCCCGCCTTGGCCGCCACGTGGAAAACGGTTTTACAACCTGCGACAGCCCGCGAGACGATCTCGGGATCGGCCACGTCGCCCAGAATCTGAGCCACCCCCAGTGCGTCGAGCTCGGGATGATGGCGCCGTGTCAGCGAGCGGACGGCCTGGCCCTCGGCATGCAGCAATCGGACAATCGCCGACCCCAGAAACCCACCGCCGCCCGTGACCAGAACGGGTGCTTCCTGGCCGCCTGTCATTGCAGTTTCCTCGCGGCCCAGACCGCCAGCTTCTCGCGGAAGATCTTGGAGTTGTGGCGGATGTCCACCGGAAACGAAGGATGAAACAGGATGGTCGAGATCCGCCTGGTGTGGGAAAAACCCGCCCCGCGGTCGAGCAGCTCGCCCCTGATACGGTCGCGGTCCCGGCGATTCAAGGAACGAAGCGGTTCCACGCAGAGCACGGGTATCATCGCCTCCTTGCCCTGCACGCCCACCAGGGCCGAGCGAGCCACATCGGGGTGGGCATTGAAGACTCCTTCGCAGCAGATGGTGGAGAGCGTGGTGTCGTGGAGGATGACCCGGTGCGATTTCCGGCCGCAAAACCAGACGCGGCCGCGATCATCGCGGTAGCCGAGGTCGCCCATCCGGTGGAAGAAGGTACCCCGGGCGGGGTCGGGAATCTTGGCGAGTGCCGTGGCTTCGGGTCGCTGGAAATATTCCCGCGTGACCACGGGCCCGGCCACGATGATCTCGCCGATCGTCCCGTCGCTCACCTCAAAGTCAGCGGACCAGGAGGGGATCGGTTGATCGTTGATCCCGATGATCCGGACCTCGATGCCCTCCACCGGCCGGCCCACGCACACCCCGGCTCCCCGGTCGGTCTGGAACCGAGTCTCCTCGAGGATCTCGGTGCTGCCAATCGAGGCGATCGGCAGGGCCTCCGTCGCCCCATAGGGTGTGAAGATTTCCGCTGGCGGCTCGAGCAAGCGGGCGAACTCGCCAAGCACCCGGGCCGAGGCCGGCGCGCCCGCGGTGACCACCCGCCTGAGGGTGGGAATCTTCAGGCCCCGGGCAGCGCCCGCCGGCCCCACGCGCCGCAACAAGGCCGGCGAACCGAACAGGTTGGTCGGGCCGAAATCGTCGATGGCCTGGAAGAGCTTGTCGGGGTTGACGCGGGCCGGGCGGGTCGGGTCCATGTCCGGAACGATCGACGTCATCCCCAGCGCGGGAGCGAAGAGCGCAAAGAGGGGAAAGGTGCAAAGGTCGATCTCGCCGGGCTCGATCGCGTAGAGCGACCGGAACCGCTCGACCTGCGCCTGGAAGATCGCGTGGGTATACACCGCGCCCTTGGGCGGGCCAGTGCTGCCGCTGGTAAAGAGGATCGCGGCGGTCTGGTCCGGCGCGATGGGACGGAAGACCGGTGCCGTGACCACTCCTTCCTCGAGCGCCCGCCGTCCCGCCCGGCGCAGGTCGTCCAGGGTCTCGAAACCGGGCCACCTGCGCCCGGGCGTGACCGCGATCACCCGCCGCACGGAGGACCGGCCCCAGTTCAGAACCCGCCTGGCCAGAAGAGCGCGAGGGATGCCGAAGAAGAGTTCCGGCACCGCCTGGCGCAGGCACCCGCCCACGCTCGACAGCCCCATTCCCGGATCGATCAGCACCGGCGCGACCCCGGCCTTGAACAGGGCGAAGACGAGCGCGAAGAAATCGAGCCCGGGCTTGACCATCACGGCCGCCCGGGTCTCCGGGCCGGCGCCGGCCGCGACCAGTCCAGCGGCGATCCAGTCGCTGTCCTGATCGAGCTGGCGATACGTCAGATGGCTGTAGCGGACCCGCCCCGCGCGATTTCGGCCCTCGGGAACCACCACGGCGAGGGTGTGGGGCTGCCGGGCAGCCATTGCGTGCAGATGCCAGGCAATATTGACCGGCCCGTCCAGGGCCGCGGGCAAGCTCGAGAGGTCCAAGGCCAGCGTGGGCTCCTCATCCCGATCAGGTCCACCGCGCCAGGAAGCGGCAGCGGCGGCGCCGTTGACGCCACCGTTGCCGTTGCGTGTTCTTAAGATACGAAAGAGAAGCGAGCGATGCCAGGGGCACTCGAACCGGGATTGCCGGCGGCCGGGACATGTCCGGCCGCTCGCTGCACTGGACGACCCCCGGATCACGCGCGTATCATCGCGTATGCTCTGTTCCTGGACCCCAAGCTGGTGTCGTTTCGACCACAGCGGCGGCCCCGATCCCGCCATCGCGTAGGCGATCTTGAATTCGATCCCTTTTCGAGGTCGTCCGGGTACCGCATCGTATGAATGAGACGAACGTTGAGCCGGACGCCGGCGTCCGCGAGTCGAGCACGGGCCAACCGCTGATCGTCTGCACGACTCTCATCACCGACCCTTCATGGAGATGGTTCGCCCCACGCTTCGGCCAGGCTCGCTGGGAGTTTTTCGGGGCCAAACCGCGGAACTGGCTGGAGCGGACGATCAAGCGGCCCGCGCTGGCACAGTGGCGGGCGTGCTGGGAATCGATCTGGATCGCCCGGCGCGAGCATGCGGCCCTGGTGATCTCGCATGACGCGCGGGTCACGTTCCGGTGTGCGCAGTCCGCGCGGCTGCAGAAAGTTCGAATCCCGCACGTGGCCTGGGGTTTCAACTTCACGGCCTTGCCCCGGGGCGCGTACCGGCGGCTGATGGCCTCAACCTTCACCCAGGTCGATCGGTTCATCGCCTACTCGTCCCTGGAGCGATCACTCTACGCGGACTACTTTGGCATCGACCCTGCGCGGATCGACGTGTTGCTCTGGGGCGTGGGACAGCCGTGGGTTGAGCCGGCCGGCACGCCGCTGGAACCGGGAGATTACATCTGCGCGTTGGGGGGAAACGCCCGTGATTACCGAGCCCTGTTCGCGGCGATGGCCCAGGTTCCCGAGATAGCGCTGGTCGCGGTGCTGCGCCCGGAAAACGTCGCCGGCCTCGAGGTGCCGCCCAACGTGCGACTTCACTTCAACCTGCCGATTGGACGGGCCAACAACATCCTGGCTTTTTCCCGGTTCATGGTGCTGCCGCTTGCCGGCTCGGAAGTTCCCTGCGGCCACGTGACGCTCGTGGCCGCGATGCATCTCAAGAAACCCAGGATCATCAGCAATTCGCAGGGTGTGTCCGATTACGTCCAGGATGGCGTCAACAGCCTGCTTGTCCCGGTTGGCGACGCGACCGCGCTGGCCTCCCGCATCCGCGACCTCTGGAACGACCCAGGGCGGTCCGAGCGCATGGCCGCCGCCGGGCAAGCGTTCGCCGCGGTGAACTGCT
Organism: Isosphaeraceae bacterium; assembly: GCA_049516015.1. Classification (GTDB taxonomy): domain Bacteria; phylum Planctomycetota; class Planctomycetia; order Isosphaerales; family Isosphaeraceae; genus Aquisphaera. The sequence continues at coordinate 27,337 of JBEKTN010000204.1, forward strand.
CGGAGGATCAGATCGTCAACCACTTGCGGCGGGTCTTGCTTGACTTTGGATTGCCGGTGTAGTGCGTCTTGAAGTCGAGTGGCTGGAGCGGGGCGGCATGCTGCAAAGTTGGTCTTGACCGCCCTCTGATCCCGACTGCTTTCGTTGCGAATTTGGTTCGTTCGGCGAGGGTCTCCCGACCACTGCCCGAACCAGCCTTCGAGGTACCTGGTTCAAGCCGCGCATCGGCGGCAGATCGTACCCTGGAGGCGTCAGCCCCGGGTCACCCCGATCGCCCTTCAATCACACACTTGAGTGACCAAGGAGAACTTCGGCTACAATAGAACCTGTCGGGCCGCGCTCGACTGCACGTAGCGATGCCACTCTGACGGAGGCTGTCAAACCGCATGCGGTCTTTGGCCGTCGCACAAGGTTCACACTCGGACTGAGGTCTCGAATCGACACACAACAACGGAGGTCTTGACCATGGGCATTACACATTCGACGGTTTCGCCTCATCGCTCAGTTGACGCCACTGGCCGGGCCCTCCCGATGACCGTCGAAGAGATCCACGCACAGGCGGTTGAAATCGCCAGGGGCCTGGATGCCCTCGACGACATGGGCGACGAAGAGGAGCAGAGGCAGACCCTCAACGCGCTGATGAAGGCCATCGACGAGGAACCCCTGTCCCCGCGGAGGCGCTTCCGGCAATGAGACTCGTGTTCCTTGACTCCGGCCCCCTCGGCTTGCTGACCAACCCGCGTGGTAGGCCCAAGTCAGACCAGTGTCGGCAGTGGGTGAAGAACCTGGCTGCGGCCGGAGTTCGGGTCTTCGTCCCGGAGATCGCCGACTACGAGGTGCGTCGGAAGCTGATCCATATCCAGGCAATTGCCGGTATCCGACGTCTTGACCAGGTCAAGGCCACGCTCGACTACGCACCCATCACAACCGACGTCATGCTGCGGGCTGCCGAACTGTGGGCTGCGGCGCGGAGTGCCGGGTTGCCAACGGCGGGCCCTGATGCCTTGGACGGAGATTGCATCTTGGCGGCCCAAGCTCTGTTGTCGGTCGGCCCGAGCGATACAGTGACGGTGGCGACGGACAACGTCGCCCATCTCTCGAGGTTCATCGACGCCCAATTGTGGGAGACGATCACGGGCTGACCGACGACCCTTGGACGTAATCCGGTGAGCGCGTAGTCCGGTGTCGGTTCATCTTTTCGGGCAAGAATGATGGACTGACACCGGATTTCGACATTTTCGGGCAAGAATGATGGACTGACACCGGATTTCGCGATGTACTTGCCAGGTTTCTCTTCAACGGCTCATGAGACGGCACCCCCTTCCCTTGACGGGGTTCCTCGGGTTGGTTCCCCCGCTTCCACGGTACTATGAGGTGCTGCGACTCCCTGCCGCCCATTTCGCCGCGCTTCGTTTCCTTCGCTTGGCGATACCATCGTTGCGTCCGTTGTTCGTCCCCCCCGGCCCCGGACGCGGAGCCGTGG
>JBEKTN010000205.1:0-14838 GCA_049516015.1 Isosphaeraceae bacterium
GCCTGGGTTTTTAATCGTCTTATGACTATAGGCGTCTGGCATTAAAAACGGGGTTGAACAAGGTCATGGGACGCAATCTAATCGCTTGGGTATGAAAGACTTGTGGCCATCGGCAAGCCGATTCTGGAAAAATCAAGCCAGGGTTAGAAACGGTCAACAACCCAGATCCTGGCTCTTTCCGACCCCAAAATCAGAGGTAAAGAGCCCAAAACCCTCAGTAAACGCGCCCACAACCCCCTGTTGAAAAAGGCTGGGCTGACAAGCCGACAGCCGCCCACCCCTTCGGGGGCCCGGTGGCTGGGGGGGCGATTGATAGGTCTGGCATTCCCCTGACGGCCTCAGGGCGAGAGCGTCCACCGCACTCGGATGCATGCAAGCGGGCGCCAAGAAGTTAGGTGTCATACAGGCAAGTTACGCCTCCACGATAGTCGCTGTTCTTAGCCCCGTGTCGTCTCATTGATAAAAAAAAGGACTACGCGCGCAAATCAGCCCAGATTGCCAGAGCGCAAAGGGGCCAGCCACTTTCTGGCGACCGCGAAACGTGGGCGGCCCCTTCCGCTCTCCCAAGGCGCATTGCCCCCGTGATAACCAATGCCTCAATCGCGAACGATGGCTCCTCCTTCACGGGCATTCACGCTATGCGCGTCTGCAGGGGATTCGGGACCGCCCCTGAACAGCCAGTCAGAATTGACCGCGCTTCAGGCGAGTCAAAGAAAACCCTCAGCAGGGAATCCATAGCTCGCTGTTGAATCTGTGCACCTGTCTCCCAGCGTGAGAGCGTAGACTCAGAGATTCGGAGGTAACTTGCGAGTTGCCTCTGTGTCAGGCTGAGCTTTTCGCGATTCGCATGGATTTCCTCTGGTCCCAGGAGCCCCGCCTCACGACGAAGCGCACGACTGAGCGTTTCGTTTGCAGAATCGTCCAGGACGATGACCCCACACCGCTGACACTGCAACACGCGAAAGTCGTTGACAGTCACTGAATACTTGCGGCCATCGTGCTCCAGATCGGCCGAGTAAGTCGGCAGGGTCGTCGGAGAAACGGACCGCTCACGACAGGACATGCACTTTCGGAGAGCCGGAGTCATGGCAATGAGCTCCCGACTATTTCCTTTGTGGATGGGCATTGAACAGAGTCTAGAAGCGGCAGACGGCGAGCATGGAGCGGAAGAGGGCAGCCGCTTTCTGGCACCCCGGGAAACGGCCGGGACGCCCCGGGGTTCCACCCCCGAGGCTCCCTCACATCCAGACGTGCGAATCACTCGCATCTGGCTCATCATCATGACTTCGCTACCAGCGCGATCCGTTGATGTCACGTTTACACGGTTTAGGTCTCGGTGTACCTGCCATGTGTCCTGTCAACGGTGCATGAGACGGGGTCGGGAGAACCTCGCCGAACGAACGAACGGCGCGGTCGGGAGACCCTCGCTGAACGAAGCGCCCTTCAGATTCACTGACAACTGCCCAATGGCCACTATTCCGAGCCACCCCTCACCAGACCAAATTGGCTTCGTTTTCCAGCTCGATTTCGCCGTTACGCGTCCTAACTGTAAACCATTCATAGACTAACGCAAGAGCCATTTGGCTTCGTTTGGCATGGTTCAACTTCAGCATCTTCGCAGGTGACAAGAGCTGGGTGGCTGGGGTCGTGCTGGCGACAGCCAGCGAGCCCCCAGCGCGGAAGCCTGGGATCTGGGGGCGTCGCCCTTCGGGCGTCGACCCCAGCCACCCCGAGGTGTAACCTGCTTTTGAACCATCCCCTTCGTTTTGGCGCTTTTCTCGACACTTCGTCTTTTCCGCTGCGATCCCATCTGTTCACCCGCCACTCGCCACTCGCCACAATTCCGAGCCACTCGCCGCCTATGCCACCGCCAGTTCACGGGGCGTCGGGGAGCCGGGCACCGGCGCGGAGATGCCAAACACCATCCGCACAGTGCCGACATACTGAGTTTACAACAAGATTGCCCGAATTTTGCGAGCGTCTCTGGAAGCTGCTCTCTTCTTGATGGCACAAGCGCGCTCGTTGTGGGCTCGTTCTGCCTGAACCAACCCCATCAAGATTTCCTCATGAACTCCAGGCTCTGTTTCTGTGCGTTCGCACACGTCCATTTACCACAGCCAGTGCACGGGGCTTCGGGGAACCGGGCACCGGCGCGGAGATGACAAAGATTGAACGCGGCCCGATCATGGCGACCAAGCCCTATCTTATTCTTCACCGGCGAGGCGATTCCGACGGACAAATCGCCCCATTCCTCGAAGCTCATTCCCCGCCAACCGTTCCTTGCCACCGCCCACTGGTCGTCATGTCTCGTCGGGCCAGGAGCGATCGGCACCGGGGACGCTCGGTTTGCCAGCTCGTCGGGTCAGAGTAGCAATGTCTGTCCCTTCGCTTCTCGCTTTCCTCATCCCTGACGCGAGGTCTATCGCATATCCCCTGAGGAGTGCGTGGAATCATAACTTCCGTCTTGCTTACGGCGTGGCCAAGACGCCCCTGGGGACCCATTCCTCCTATTTATCCCGGTCAAGGGTGCGTGGCCAAGTCGTGAGTCGTGGCCCCAGGGATGAAGTCGAACCCGACCAGAAGCCGCGGACCATCATCCTGCGATAGCACATGGTCATGATGATTACCTTGGCTGGCCTCCCAGCGTGCTGGGCTAAACCGTTGTTGCGATGCGGCTCTGGCAATACAGCGATGTCAGCAGGAATAGCAAAGCCTTTTTGCGCCATTGTTTACGATTTCATGAAATTGTGACGATGCGACAATCGGAAGCACTGAAAAAAATTGAAAACGGTATTGCGGCGGTAGTCGGACCGTCCCGCTCATAATGCTGGATGGCTGCACACAATTATTGTCGACGTTGCCCGTAAGCGACGATAATGGCTTGTGGATCGGGAATAGTGTAAGCCCGAGTGTCTGATTGATTGCGTCGTGCCCATCGGTGAGGTAGGATTTGCAGTGTCACGGGACTGGGCGACCCGATACTATTACTAAGGCGTCCCGGCTTGGCAAAGGGCAACGTGTGGGCACCTCCCAAGTGGAGGTTTTACCGAAAACACATTCCGCCCGGTACGCGTACTAAATCATGGGTGCAGTTAGTGCGCGAGACCGCACAGCCTGGGCACAAGGGCTACTATCACCCGGACTTGCGTGAGGAGATTGAGGCTTACGAAATGGCTTGCTTTCAAGCCCAACAGCTTGTAAGCCAGACTTATCCAACTAGATACTATTGGGCCAAGTTCGATCGGGTTGTTGGTGCGAGCAGGGGGCAAGAGACGGCTTACTTGTTGGTTGAACACGACGCCAGCACAGGTGATGTGCATGGACATCCGGTTACTCGGGATGAACTAATCGGGAAAGGGGTGAGCTTGTGAAAACCTTGATGCTTAACCTGCCGCCCGGTTCCGTGCAGAGGGGCCGGATTTACCGCGACTCGGGCGTCAAATACGGCCTCGGTGATGTACTCGAGGTTGAGTTGAGTTCTGGTTACACTATCGACCTAGGGTGGGACGAGAACGATCGCGATAAGCCCTTCCGCGTCGTCGTCTACCGAGAGTATTTTGGGGATCGTTGTGTTGATTTCTCCGTGGCGACGGTGGACGAGGCTGTAGAGGCTGTGGAATCCCTCGCTTTGCGACTCTCCGAGCCAATCGCCTATTCGTCCCAATCGTCGTCGTGCTCCCACTATGCATCTTGGAACGACACGCTAAAGGGAAGTGGGCTGGCGGTCGCAAGTTCCCTAGAGCGCTATGACTCTCTCTTGGACGGAAGCAAGACGGCGGTCGCCAGCTCTCAAGACAGCTACTATTCATTGGTGCTTCAGTGATTAACACATGCCTAGACAAGTCTATATAATTTGCTCTCTGGGAGGAGCTGAGGACAAAGCGACTGGCCTTATCAGCCTCTTCCATGTGCTTGAAACGGTGAACATCGTTCGTCGGCCTCCCGACCGAGGGATGTCCCCGATAACCATCCGGACGACCGCCGTTTGGATGAGAACTGAGGGTGACGACGAGTCAGTAGAATACGAGTTTCAAAGCATCTTTCGAAGTCCTCCCCACGGAACCGAAGCGATTATACGAGCCGGGCAGTTCTCCTTCGGAAAGCCGCTGTTCCGATTTGTGGCCGATATAACCTTCATGAGCTTTGATGGTCCTGGAACTTTGACGGCCGTCCATCGTATTCGAAAGATCGAAGAGGGCAGCACCTGGTTAAGCCAGGAATACTCGATCATGCTCGAGGAGCAAACCCCGGCTGAGGCTGATGTCCCAGGTGAAGGTTAACCGGCCACCTGTCTGGCATAGGGATTGACGCATAGTTCCGGGGACACATCATAGTTCCGGGGACACCATACCTAACTCTGAAGAATTACAATGCCCCGACAAGGAGCTAAGAAGTCAGGGGTACCGCCCCGAATCCCCCGCGTTCCTAGCCGTCTAGCGGGTCGTTGAAGAATTAAGTATGGTGTCCCCCGAACTGCGCCCTGGCGGCTACTCGAGTGGTAGCGGCCTCTTACTTATCGGAGCGGATGATCGTTAAAATGAGTAAGATTCTTCGATGCGGAAGATCTATATCAGCCGGAAAAGCGCTTCGCCTTTTCGCTCAAGTCCCGCTCGCCGCATGCCGACACGCCGACCCGGGCGGACCTCCATTCCCGGGCCGAAGGCTCTGAGATCCTGTCGACGAGCCGGGCCGGGCGTCAGGCCACGGCGCAATTTGCTCGAGGCGCAAGTGTCTCCGGCCACCTTGGCCCTTTCCGTCATCTGCAACGGGGTCAGAGTAGCAATGTCTGTCCCTTCACTTCTCGCGTCCATGGAAAAGTCGTCACGTTCGACTTCTTCCACTACATGAACCCATATGGCTACCTGCACGAAGAGTAGCAATGTCTGTCCCTCCGTTTCTCGCTTAGTGAGCAGCCTCGACTCCGAGTCGCCTGGTCCGCTACCACTCCCTCGGCCCGTGGTTTGAGGCACCGGCGATTCCTGGCTTGATGGCACTGAACCGTAGGGCTTTCCAGTCCCACTCACAGCACCCTGCTCGGGGAACGAGTCCGCTTCAGCGGATGCCGCTGAACGTCTTCCGATTTGATGAGTCGTGAAGTAACCATCAGGCGGAGCGGAGACGGGCGTGCCTCGACCGGGTAGATGACTTTGGTTGTCTGGGAAGCCCTGGAGAAATGAGCACTCTATGTTGTCCAGCCGGTCATTGAGGTATAGTCAGTTAACAGTTGATGTCGGGCTCCCCAAAAATTGGTGGCCTAGTTTGGTCCACGGCCCGCAGGGAACGGCCCGAGGGCGCGGCCCAAACGCCGGCAACTGGATAGGAGGCTCCCCATGAATCCCTCCCGCTTTCACTATCGAACCGCCGTCTTGGTCTCCACATACCTTGTCCTGGCGGTCGGCCCGCGAGCATGGTCACAGGGCCTGACGGTCACGCTCAAGGCGGGGACGAGTCTCAAGGTCAAAACCGATCCTTGCTCCGTCACCCTCCCGAGCAACACAACGGTTATCGTGAGCGGGACAAGCGGGCAACTCGCGGCCGGAAGCGGAGTCCAGCTAAGCGGCGGGCCGATCCCGGCCGTGTTGACGCACGAGATCAGTGTCGCGCTTCCTGGGGATGCTCAGGTTAGCTACCCGAGCAGCTTGGGCCCCACGATTTCCTCCGATAAAACTGTCAAGCTGCCCAACGATGTTGTTGTCTTCCTTCCGAACGGCACGACGGCCCAGTGGACGACAACCCCTATCACAACTGTCCCCATTTCAAATCAAACGATTACTCTGCCCCCTAATACTGCTGTCAGGCTACCGGCTGGTGTCGAGGTCACCCTCCCAGCGGAAAGCACCTTCGCGCTCGGGTCAACAGATCACTGCGGGACAAGCACCTTCGCGCTCGGGTCAACAGATCACTGCCCGCGATGCCACGCGTCGTTGGCGGAGGGAGGGGTCCTCTGTTTGCCGCCGGCTTGTGGGGCATACTCACAGTTGGGTGCAGGCTTCCAGGAGACCTGGATAGCTGGCCCTCCGTTGGAGACCATCGGCCCGCCTGACTGCTACCGGGGCAGCGTGGTTCTCACGTCGCACGCGAGGAGGTTGTTTGGGTGCTGTCCTTGAGGACGCACCGCAAGTTGAACAGCCGGACCAGCTCATCGATCCCCACCGAGGACGCGGGACAGCAGGGACCTTCGCGTGGTTGGTTGCGGAGATGCGTTTGTGACGGGCTTGCTCGTTGACGGTTCCGGCCTGGTGGACTGGCTCCGCGCAAAAAGTCGTCCCTGACCGCTGCGCGTCGCCTGGGCGGCTGTCGGCTGAATGTTCGGGTCCACGTTCCTGACTGCGGCCACGTGCTCCTGGCCCAGGTTTCCCGCGGCCATACCGGCGATACCTGCCCTGAGCAAGCCCGGTGTCGGCGCACTCGACCTTAACGACCCGGGCGGAAGGATCGGGGCGGGCGGAGGTACGGCTAGGTTGCCCCGCCCTGCAATCGCCATGTTGACGGCAGGAGGCGATACGGATAGGGACGGACCTGATCGGTCAACGGCGCCAGGGAGCAGGCCGCCCGTGACGGGGTTCAGCTCGGGGTCTGAAGCTTTCTCAGTCGCGGTAGCGGAGCTAGTCTTGGGCGTGCTTCCACCGCTTCCCGGTGCGGGCGCGGCTGACTGGGGCTGAGGGGGAGTGGCGTTGATCGTCGCCGCCCCCGGAGCAACGAACGTACCCCCCGCCGGGAGGCTGGTGTTGAGCGGCAAGAAGGTCCCCGGCGGCAGGTTGGAGTTTTCTTTGGGCACCTCGAAAGTCGTGGTCGTCGTCGTCGAGCCATCCGAGGCGTTCGGCTTGGTCACGGTGGTCACCGTCGTCTTGACGGTCGTCGGAGTGGGAGGCGTTGTCGGCCCGGTGGGGACCTCTACGAACAGGTGGTTGGAGATGCCGTTGGACGTCGCGACGTGCACATCGAGGACCCAGCGCTGCTTGCACTGGCACTCCGGTGCCTTCGGTTGGTTCGCGGTCTTGACAGCCTGTGCCGCCACCTGGGCCGTCGCCGCGACATCCTGGGCCGTCGCACTCTTGATCTTCGCGCCTGCCGCCGCCGCACTCTCCACTGCCTGCGCGGCCTTTGTCGCGACGTCGTTCTTCGCGGAAGCGATCGCATTCGCTGCCGAAGTGGCGGCGTCGGCGACAGCCTGAGCCGTCGCACTGGTGATCCCGGAGGTTGCCTGCGCGGCGTTTGCGACGGCGTCTGCGGCGTTTGCGGCCGTCCCCGCGTCGCTGGCGGCCTTCTTCAGGGCGACACAGTCGTCGCATTTCCCGTAGCCGTCCTGACCATTTCCCTGGTTGAAGCAGACGAGTGACGGGTCCCTGTAAACGACTGGCGTCCGGATCGGAGTGGCGCCGCTCGGGATATCGACTCGGAGCACGTTTCGGCTGACGATATCGAAGGACGAGGGACTCGCGCCGGCCGAGGCTGAATCCGGCACCTGGACCCCGCCGACGATGACCTTCATGTCGCGGACGGAAAAGCCCGACCCCAGGATGAGAATTGTTCCGCCGTTGTTCCCTGGCTCCCCGTACCAGGTCAAGAGCCGCGGACCTAATCCCGCTGTGGTGGAACTGAAGATCTCCGAGCCGGTCAGGTCGGCCTCGAAGGGGAGCAAGACGTCGTGGGACTGCATGGGCAGCATCGCTTCGAGCTGGCTCAGTCGATCGTGTAGCACTTCCAGATCGACCGGGCGATACCGGCCAGAGTCACAGAGCCGCTGCATCGCGTTACGGGCGGTCTGGAGCTTGCGGCCCAGGTGGACCATGTCGGTCGTTTCGAGTTCCTGATCGGGATGGTGGGTCTTCAGGTCAAACCAATTGGTGACCGTGGTCAGCTTCATCGCGGACGCGAAGTCGGGGACGACCATAAGTGCGTAGCACTCGCGCTGTCCCGGCTCGATCTGGAGGTTTTTCAAGCCGTAGTCGGGCCCGGGGCCGTTGTTGATCAGGATTCCCAGAATTCGTCGCGGATTACTCTGGGTAGGGGGTGATTGGAGACGAGGGTAAAAACGCCAGCCGAATGTCGCTTCGCCGGCACCGAAGCCGACGGCGGTGCGGTTCAGCGCGATCGCGGCCAGGTCTTTCTCCAGGCGGCGGGCGTAACTGGTCGCGTTCTCAAAGCTGGCCTGGCCGGAGGCGACGGCCGTCGCCAGTGCCAGTTGGAGCTCAGTCCGCTCGCTGTACAGGTCGAGCTGGTTCTGCTGGTCGAGGATCGGGTCTAGCGAGAACACGTGGATCGGCCACTTGCACTCCACGTACATGTTGAAGGCGTGCGCTGTCGCTTCATCCGGGCAGAGATCGTAAAAGCAGAACTGGTAGGGGTCGCCGCAGGCGCAGCCCTTGCGCTGGGCCATCACCTTCATGTCGTACTTGAGCTGCCGGTCGACGAAGACCGACTGGATCATCAGGGCGTAGGCAAGGATGTCAATCGGCCGCACTCTCAGTTTTGAAGGCTCAAGTTTATCTTTATCCGGTACTTCGTTCCGCTGCTTGGCCAGCTCCTGGAGCCACTTTTCGCGGTGGAACTTAAGTGCCTGGTAGTCTCGGATCAATGCCAGGTTACCGATGTTTTCAAAGATCATCGGCTGAAACAGAGGGTTGCCGCTCCGGGCTTGCTCACGCATGTAATCGTGGGCAGACGCGAGCTCGCCGAGCAACCAGGAGACCACGCTTGGGTCATGTCGGAACCACGATTCCTGGTCGGCCTTCACGGCGCAGACAAGCTTCCGCAAGTTCTCCTTTCCATAGATCGGGACGACCTCACTGGCTGCCGCGGAGCCTTGAGACCCAGATCTTGAGCCCGAATGTGGCCCGATTGGAAGAGCTCGTTTTTCAGCCTGACCCCCTCCAGAAGTTTCCTTCGGGCCGCAAGGACTCGTCGGCGAGAAATGTGACAGATAGGGGTCTTTTTCGCACTCTGTGTCTTGATTGTCACTGATTGGCAGGTACTGTCCACGCGTGATGGCGTCCATGAGCTGGTAGGCCGTGTCGAGGATCACGACGTTGCGAAAGGTGTTGGCTAGCAGGTCGGGGGTCAGGTTGTGCTTGGCCTGGACAGTGACGACGGCGCCCTTGCCCTTGATTGACTGGTCGCCCGGGAGGATCGAGACGGGCATACGCACGAGATAGAGGCCGTACCCAGGCAGGGCCGATCGATCATCACCGGCGCTGTTCCGCCGGAGCTGGTGGAGATGATTCAGGAAATTTGACCGTTCGTCGAGCAGGACAGTCGGTTCGATGCCAATCCCTGCTGTCGCGCCCTTGTTGGCGAGTGCCAGGGCAGTCAGGTTACTCGGCATGAGCAGCGGAGACATGGTTCCGATCAGGGTGTTGGCGTTGGCCGCGAGGCCATTCGCACCCAACAGGCCGACTGCCGAAGGTATGGTTGGGGACTGAGCGGGGGTGGAAGTCGTCGTCGTGGAGACGTTCCTGCTGTTCGAGATCCGGGGCCCGACCGAGGCGCCGACGGACGTTGCGCTAGTGAGCGCCGCTAGGTCTGCACGTCTCTGATAGCCGTTAAGGATGATCTCGAAACTATTCAGTTGACCCTTCATCTGATCTTCGTATTCGGCGCGGTACTGAGTGAGTCGGTTCTGTCCCCAGACGTCTGGGTTCTTGACCACCACCTGGCCACGGCAAAAAAGGCTCTTATCCAGGTGGTCGATAAGGCACGCAAGCTGATGGACCGAAATGACTTCCGCGTTCTCTGGATCGACATACCCGCGAACGCTGTTGATCAGGTTATCGATGTGCCCCGGTTCCTCATGAACATGAGCAACTGCTGGCGGTTGTTCGATCAAGGGCTCCTCGACGTGGTCCTGAGCGACTACGTCCGGTTGATAGACGAGCGCGCCAAGCACCGTCCCTGCGAAAATTCCAAGAATCAGGCAGCGGCCGTCCATAGCCTCCCCCTTTATGTCGTTGGCTGAAAGGTGACGCGAAACTAACAATTATTCCCCATCTACCAATCGTCACGGCAAAACCGTTTCTGTGGTTTAGTCCGTGAAAATGGGGAACTCGGGTCCCTTTTCTTCGTTGATGCGCGTCAAAACTTGCCCAAAACGCCAAATACTCGAAAAAACAGCTTGCTTTCAAAACGTGTGATAAACTCATCAGCATCGAGAATTCCCCGGCCTGACGCGTGAGCGCCGGCTCTCGGCGAGAGCAATCGATCGCAGGGGTTGCGGGAGAACGGAGTTTTCAGGGAGGGCGAGAGAGATGGAACGGAAGCGTCGATTTGTCCCCTCGGTGGTCGACCGCCTGGAAGATCGGGTGGTCTTGAGCAGTTACCGCGGTTCTTCGGTGGTGGTCAGTGGGCTTCATCCCCGCCAGAACGTGCTCAACCGCCATCAGACGGCGGTGGCGGCCGAGGTGAACCAGGCGTTCACATCGTTCCAGAACGACTATGACCAGGCGCGGGCAACCTACTTCGCGTCGATCGTGAACCAGCCGAGTCCGAGCACGGCCACGACACAGGCCTTCACTCTCTACACCCAGCAGCGGGTCAGCTTGCTCGCGCAGCAGTTAATCAGCAGCTTCTTGCAGTACAAGCCGGGCACGGCCCAGCAGCATGGTAAACCCTCCACGCTCCAGGTTCTGATCACCCACCGGATCATCGGCATCAACGGCCAGACCGATACCCCCGGCTCGCTGGCGAATTCGCTGCTGAACACCATCCCGCCGGCAGGAACGTCGGCACCGACTGCCACGCTTTATTCGTTGAGCCAGGACAATGCCATCGCGGCGGCCCAGGTCTCCATCCTCAACGGCGCGGGAATCCTCAGAAATGGGGATTTCGGCAACACTTCCGCGACCTACCAGACCCAGCAGAGCAACTGACAGCCCGCGGCGATCTTGTTCTGGGGAACCGTTGCGGGAACTCGCGGGCTTCGTCCGGATCATGGGCTCGTATGACCATTTTCGTTTTGTCGCATATCGGGAGGATGGACGGCCATGAGCGTCCGCAAGAGAGCGTTGAAGTGGCGCGGTGATCTGGAGTGCCTTGAGCATCGCCAGTTGCTCACCCTGAGTCTTGTGGCAAATGAGATTTTCCCGACGCAAGGAATACTCTTCAGCAGCTCTGTGGCGACCCTGTTTGACGAGGACCCGACTCCTGCACAGCCCAGCGATTTCAACGTCAAGATCGTCTGGCAAGGTGGTCAGTCAACGTCCGGTACGGTCACGAGCACATCGAATGGGAGCATATTCGAAGTGGAGGGCTCGTATACCTACCCTCAAGCGGGATCCTTCAACACCCAGATCACCGTCACCGACAACAAAAACCAGAGTGCAAGCGCCCAGGGTCTTGCCCTGGTCAGCGCGCAGCGGCTCACGATCCTGGGAGCAGCGGTCACTGGGATTGCATCCCAGTCGACCGGCATGGTTCCTGTCGCTAACTTTATTGATCCCAACACTGCCGATCAAACAAATCAGTTCAACGCACTCGTCGCCTGGGGCGATGGTGATAGCAGTCTTGGGACCGTCGTCAGGGCGGGTGGGCAAAGCCAGTTCACCGTGATGGCAAGCCACACATACGCTTCGCCCGGTACTTACACGACGACCATCACGGTGGTGGGCCAAGGTAACGTCCCCGGCGGGAGCGCGACCGGCACGGCGAATATCAGCGCCCCGGCCGGATTCGCGCTGACGGGCCAACCGATCGTCGCGCCGGCCGGCCAGCCCCTGAACAACGTCGTTGTGGCCACCATCAGCGATCCGGTGACGACCGATACTGAGAATTTGTTCACTGCCATGATATCCTGGGGCGATGGGCAAGCCACCCAGGGCAATGTGACGGGGAATTCGGGAAAATTCAATATCACAGGCTCACACACCTACGCGACTCCAGGCTCATTTCCGATCACCGTCACGCTCGCCAACCAGGCTGGTAAGACGTTCTCCACGTCCAGCACTGCGACCATCCAGAACGCCGAGACAAATGTCAGCTTCACCGGCGGCCTGGCCCCGATTACGGGAAATGGTCCCAACGCCGTGGAGGGCTACACCAATACCAACAGGCCCACATTCAGCGGGACCTCCGCTCCGTTCGCGATCGTGCAGCTTTACGCCCGATACTTGAATGTCGACGCCGAGTTGCCCCTAGGCGAGGCCGTGGCAAGTGCAAACGGCCAGTGGACACTGACGACCGGCCCACTCGCCAGAGGTGTCTCCGTCGTCACCGCCGTAGTCACAATCCCCGCCGGTTACCCCAGCACCGCGATGACGCTGAGCAACCAGAACGGCACCAACTTGGTGTACATCGATCTCGCACCCGCCCCCGTGAAACGGCCACCACATCGAAGGGTGGAGGCCCCACATCCAAAGATGCTTACTTCACAACGAGCGATGCTCAAGCCTCATGGGCCGCGTCACCTGTAGGATCTTCCCTGCTCGAGGTCCAGGCAAGGTGGTCCCGACGACCAAGGCGCGAATTCAAGCGGCAAACGAATGCTGGCGGGGTGGTGGGAAGTCCAGGGGACCCGCTGCTCAGACTGCGGACAGAGTGACCTCCGCCCGTTGACGCTTGGCATTGCATCCGTTAGGTTAAGGACATCAAGTTTTTGCGTCCTGAGGACGATTGCCGTTGCGCCAAGGAGAGACAACCTCGTGGCCTCCTTGTTCGTCATCCAAGGGGCCGACCAGGGCAAGCGCTTCGAGTTCAAGTCGAGTCCCGTGGCCTTGGGACGGGATAACTCGAACGCGATCCGGCTCCATGATACTGAGGTCTCGCGCCGCCATGCCGAGCTCCGGCAGGACGAAGAGGCGTATCGAATCGTCGATCTCGGCTCGGCCAATGGAACCTACGTCAACGGCCAGCTCACCGACCAGGGGCTCTTGCACTCGGGTGATCGGCTCCAGCTCGGCCAGACGGTGCTGCTCTTTAACGACGGAGGCTCGAGCCCCAGGCGCGACCTGACCGCGCGGGTTGACCTGATGAGCCGGAGCAATCACGATGACCGCTCCGCCATTCTCAACAGCATCCCTTCCGGCGAAGGCTCGCGGGTCTTGCGCCAGCCCGAAGTCGCGGCGGGATGGCTGCGCGAGCGGCTGGCCAGCCTCTCGGTCATGTACCGGACGACCCAGGCGATCAGCCATATTCTCGACATCGACTCGCTCTTGCCCCAGATCCTGGAGCTGGTCTTCGAATCGATCGGAGCCAACCGCGGCGCGATCCTGCTCAAGGACGAGAGCGGCGCGCTGGTTACCAAGGCCGTCCGCTGGAGCGAACCCGTCGAGTCTGACGAACGGATGACGATCTCGCGGACCATCGTCGATTACGTGCTCGAACAGGGGCAGGGACTGATCACCACCGACGCGCCGGCGGACAAGCGATTCAGTCCCGCGCAGTCGATCGTCGATTACCACATCCGCGAGGCGATCTGCGTACCGATCCAGGGGCGGCACACCACCCTGGGAGTGCTCTACGCCGATATCCGTTCCGAAGGCGGCCTGGCCATGGTCATGGGCGGCAAGGACGCCCCTCGCGGCAAGTTTTCGCAAGATCAGCTCACGCTCATGGCCGCGATTGGCCACCAGGCCGGGCTGGCCATCGAGAACACGACCTTTTACAACGCCAAGATCCAGGCCGAGCGGCTGGCCGCCGTCGGCCAGACCATCGCCACGCTGTCCCATCACATCAAGAACATCCTCCAGGGCATTCGGGGAGGAAGCTATCTCATCGACCTGGGGCTCAACGAGAAGGACGAGAGCATCGTTCGGCGGGGCTGGACGATCGTCGAGAAGAACCAAGCCAAGATCTATAACATGGTCATGGACATGCTCTCCTTCTCCAAGGATCGCGAGCCCGCGCTGGAGCCCACCGACCTGAACGAGACCGTCGGCGACGTGGTCGAGCTGATGCAGTCGCGAGCCGAGGAACTCGGTGTTCAGCTTACGTGCAAGCTGTGCAATACCATGCCGAGAGTGATGATCGACCCCGAGGGCATCCACCGCGCCGTGCTCAACATCGTCACCAACGCGATTGATGCCTGCGAGGGCGCCCAGGACGCCCGCGTCAGCATCGTCAATGAGTGGGACGCCCAAAAGTCGGCCGCCACGATCCGCATCACCGATAACGGCGGCGGCATTGATGAATCCGACATCGGCTCGATCTTTCAAATCTTCGCCTCCTCCAAGGGCTCACGCGGGACCGGCCTGGGACTGCCTGTCTCCCGCAAGATCATCGCCGAGCACGGCGGCACGATCTCCGTTTCCTCGCAACCCGGCCAGGGATCCGCCTTCACCATCGAGCTTCCCATGACCCGCAAATCCGACCCCAAGGAAATGGCCGACGGACTGACCATGATGGGCTAACCGCAATACCGTTGAATTAGCAATAACACCCTTGGCCGAAGGGACTTCTGGCTCCCTCTCCCGTCGCGGGAGAGGGTTGGGGTGAGGGGGGCTGGGCACGACCAATCGCCTTGTCCGAAGGGTCGAGCTGACTGGTGCGACCCCTCTCCCCACCCTTTCCCGCAAGGGGAGAGGGCGAAATAACCAACTGCTTGCCATGACTTTACGGTTAATTCAACGGTACTGCCCTTAAGCCGGTCGAAAAGCCCCGATCCCGTGCGGCCGGGCGTTTTGTGGGCCTCGTTGTGCTCGACCCAACCCAAAAAAATTTCGACAAAAGTCATTGCTGAATAATGCGTTATGTTAGCGCGTTTTACCGTTGAGTTGCAGGCGCTGCAGGGCCTTCTCTCCTTCTCCCGCGGGGAGCGGGGGGAACCCCGCTTGCGGGGTCGGGCCGGAACGGCCGGATGAGGGGATTTGCGGGCCAAGGCAAGCAGCTCAGCCCTCATCCGCCCCTGCG